>JASLXP010000172.1 GCA_030740295.1 Planctomycetota bacterium | reverse complement strand
GTTTTCATCTGTACGTTACCGATGAATATGGAAAGGCCCTTCGCGGCGCGCCCGGCGGAAATGCGGAATTCAAGGCCCAGCCTGAACAGGCCGGCTTCATCGACGAGAAACCACAGCCGCTGAATCGAACGGCCGAAGCCGCGTGCGACGAGATCCTTGCCGGCAATCCGAAGGACGCCTGGGCAAACTTCGTCAAGGCGTGGCTGGCCAGCGAGGCCGGCAACACGGTGGAAGCGCGGGTCCTCGCCGAACGCTGCATCGAGGCCGCGCCGGATTTTGCCGAGTTTCATTTTTACCTGGCCCGTTACCTCAAGGATGATTATTCCGTTTCCACGGAAGAATCGAGCTCGCGAGCCCGGCAGTCGTTTCAAAAAGCCGCGCAGCTTGCCGATGAGTTTGCCCTCGCGCTCGATGAAGCTTCTGATTTTGATATCGACGAAGACCATCCCGACCGCGCCATCAAGACTCTGGAGCATTGTGTCGCCATTAATCCGGATTACTGGGGATTCCACCTCGGTCTCTATACAGCCTATCGTGCGAAAGGCTGGAACGACATGGCGACTGAGTCTCTCGAGCGGGCATTCAAAGATCACCAGGAAGGCGAGCGGCTGCTGAACATCGGCATCAAATGGTATAAGGACCGGCGTAATTACCGGCGCGTCCGGGAATGCCTGGACGCCTTGGACCGGATTAACCCTCGCAGTTCAGAGCGTGCGCGGAACTGGATCGCTCTCGGCCGATTCAAAGAGGCTGCACGCGAGTATCAGCGGCTCAGCGGTCTGATGCCGAAAGAGGCGAGCTACAAATTCGCGCTGGCCGACATGTACCGGCGCATGGGTAAGAGTGAAGACGCGCGGAGTGTGTTGACCGATCTGCTCGAGGATTCCGTCAGCCCGGCCACCGTTCAGCGGGCACTGGCGACCCTGCAGTTCGAGACCGGCAACGAAGAGGAGGCCAGCAAGGCCATCTTTGCCGCACACGAAGAAGTTCCCACCGACCTGAGCATGCGGCAATCCGCGCTGGAGCTCGGCCAGGAGGATGAGATCGAGCCCTACCGGGTTACCCTCGCGGAGGTGTTGAAGGAACGTGACAGCAAGAAGCAGTACCCGGGCGTTTCTACCGTCTACATGCTCGACCAGTTTGTTGCCCGCATCCTTCCGGACGGATCTTCACTCGAGCTGACGCATATCATTGCCAAAGTTCTGGATAAAGGCGGTGTCCAGCGGATGGGCGAGATCAGCATCCCCAGAGGTTCACGCATTTACTTTCTCCGTGTCATCAAGCCGAACGGTGAAACCCTTGAGCCCGAGATCAGCACCAAGAAATCCAGCTACACCATGAGCGGCCTGGCGCCGGGCGACGTGGTCCAATACGAATACCTCCACGCGTCCGGGCGGATTACGATCCCAAACGCCTATCCGGGCGCTAACTTCACTTTCAACTCCATCGAGATTCCGACCGAGCGTGCCCAGCTCGTGCTGATGACGCCTGCGAAATTCCCGCTCAAATATCACTTCCGAAACGCCAAGGTGAAGCCCAAAATCAAAAAGAAAGGCGACCTGGCGCACTACGAATGGAACATGAAGAATCCGACTGCCGTGCATCGTGAGCCACGCGCAGTGCCTTACCAGGAATTCATTCCGCACGTCCAGTTCTCCGGCGGCCTGAACTGGGATTCCGTCCGGCGTCACTATTACAACCGCCTCTACCCCCGGCTGAAGCTCAGCCCCGAAATGAAAGCCGATACAAGCAAGGCCATCGAAGGGCTCACCGATCCGCTCCGGAAGGCTGAGGCCATTTTTCGCATGGTGGAAAAGCGGGTAAAGACGCCAGGCAGCTCGGTCTCACTCAATACATCCGCGCACCTCGTTTACAGCATGCGGGGCGGCAACATGCTGGTCGTGCTAAAGAGTCTCTACGATCACGCGGGGATTCCCTCGGACATCGTTTTCACGTACAGCCAGACTCAGGCCCTGCCCGTCCTCGAAGTTCCGAGCCTCGGCACCTATCGGTACGGGCTGCTCAGACTTCATCTTGGTGATAACAGGAAGTGGATCGATCCCACCAGCCGAAAGATGCCCTTCGGATACCTGCCGCCCGCACTCGGTGGAACCAAGGGCCTCAGAATTTCCGACGACGGTGATACTTTTATCGAGATCCCCGAGCCGCCTTCAGAGCAGGATCAACTCTTCACTCGCTGGACGGCCGATGTCTCCGCCCAGGGCGCGATCAAATCCGTCATCGAAGAATCCTACAGCGGCTCACTGGCCGGCGCCATCCGGCGAGTGGAAGAGACCTACACCCTCCAGCAATGGACCCAGTTCATCGAGCGCAATGTCAACTATTCCATCCCGGGGGCGACCGTCAGTGGGCTCAAAATCCTTAACGTTGACAACTACAAAAAACCCGTCGTGCTCAGATATCAATTCGCCGCATCAAGATTCGCCCGGCGGGAAGGCGACTATTTGCGCGTGGGCAAACTGATCGGCCGCAGCAACATGATCCGGCGTTACGCCGCGATTCCTGGCCGACACATTCCCCTGCTCCTGCAGAACCCGATGAACCGGCGAGTCGAGACCCGCCTTAAGTTTCCCAAAGGCAGCACGATCAAGGACACGCCCCAGCCCATGAAACGGATCGCACCTCAGGGACGATATGACGTGGCCGTCAAAGAGAATGGCGAGGTCTTCGAAATGACGCGCACCATCCGTCTGCCCATCCAGCGGGTCCAGCCGGTCGCTTATCGTTCGTTCCAGAGTCTTTGTCGCGCAATCGACCAGAATGAGATCCACGAAATCGTCGTTCAGGTGGGTGGTGATTAGGTAGTTAGCCACAGTCACACATTCCCATCACACCACCAGAGGGAATCATCATGAAGAAGTTGTTCATGTTTTCCGCAATCGCGCTTTCCCTTCTCGCTTCCACGATACGGGCCGAACCTGCCGAACAGCCTGTGAAGATAAAGGTCTTGGATCGATGGTTGGGAACATGGGACACCAGCATGGTTCTCAAACCGGCATAATGGACGCCAAAGGGAAAAGAGCAGAAAGAGAGCAAGACAGTCAAGTGGGTCCTGGCTGGCCAGTACCAGCAGGCCTCCATCAGCAGCGATGATCATGAAGCCCTTGAGATTCAACGCTTCGACAAGGGAAGCAAGAAGTATGAAAAATGGATTTTCGATACTTATGGCAACAGAAGCGAGTGGGCCGGCCTCTGGAACGAGGTGGTCGCAACCATGACCTGGTCGATTGATTCAGAGTATGTCAATGGCACCATCGTGGAGCGTTCTGTCAACAATGACAAATTCGAGACCACGTTTATGGTGATGTCCAAGGATGGAAATCTACTGCTCCATGGGACAGCCGAAAACACCCGCAAAAGAGAAGAGCTTTGATGCAGGAAGACATCGGCCACAAGTGTAGTAGCTATCGTTGAATACTTGCCCCAAGCTTCTTATACTCCACGGCTTACCAGATCTGGGAGATACCCGAGACCTTTCAGGAGATTTCAAATGAAATTCTTCACCACGACGGCGAGATTGATGCCCGCCTTCGCAGCCCTTTCCTTTTTCTTCGTCGCTGCTCCTTCGGTTGCCGACAACCACGAGCAGATACAGCGCTGGAAACCCAAGTATAAACCTTACACAAGGAACAGTACCCAGCGTGAACGGAGAACCGGACAGGTGTCTGACGAATACACCGAAACGGAAAACAAGTGGGTTGAGCCGGTCAAGCCGCAGGCACAGACCAAGCCCCGGGGTTTCCTCAAATCGAAGACGGCAGACGATCAGAAGAAATCCAAAGGCTTCATGAAGAAGATCTGGCCGTTCAAAAAGAACCCGGAAGTCAAGGGCATCGGTAAGCCTTTGCCGGCCGCGGCCGCCGTGCCAGCCGCGCCGATTGCCGCCGCTCCCGTGCCAGAAGGCCAGGCTGTGCGGGAAGGCAAAGAACGCCGTGGATTCCTTGGAGCGCTGAAGAAAATCATGCCGGGCAAGTCCAAGAAGGGCCTGGACGAATCTCGAAAAGCCAGGAAGGTCAGAAAGACGGAAAAGGGCATGGCCAAAGCCGAAGCGGAACTGGCCGAAGAGAACGCCAAGAATCAGGAGCTCAAGGCTAAAGAGCGCGAAATGAGCGTCAAGGAAATCGAGAAGCGCCTCGAGACCCCGGTCGAGCCCAAGCCTCTCCCCAAAGAAACCCCCGCCAGCTACGTCAAGGGGAAGGATTATTTTGACAAGGGCGATTACGCCAAAGCCATCCAGCATTTCGGGGACTTTATTGCATCAGACGAATTGGATCGCAACCCGCTGGTTGCCCCTGCCCGATATTTCATTGCCAAGTCTTTCGAGAATCTCGAACAGACGGATGTAGCCCTCTCACTTTACAGGCAGATTCAGGATGAACATGACGACAGCCAATTCTGGTCCGGCCTCGCCGGTTTCGAGCTGGCCTCACTAAGAGGCGAAGGAGCGTCCGAGCCGGAAGATTGGGTCACTGATCCCGCTGAAAAGGCCGAGAAGCCCAAGCCCGAGCCAGAGATCGAGAAACCGGACGAAGAAACCACCACCGTCCCGGATGCAGACGACGCCCCACCGGAACTGCCCGAGGACGTCGTTAATACCACTATCCCTGACGAAGGCGAAAAACCGGCAGTCGCCCCCGGCGGCGCTCCAAGCGAAGCCCCAAGTGAAGCACCGAGCTTCGCGCCCGGCGGAGCACCAGGGAACTGAGCTAATTTAATGAAACATGGAAAGCCCTGTCAGGTATTGCCTGTCAGGGCTTTTTTTATAGTTGAGTTTCGGATGTGGAGGTCTGGGTATTCAGACCTTCGTCCATCAACCATTCATCAGAACACCATCCCCGACTGCACAAGATAGATCACCACGGTCACGCTGAACGGTGCCAGCAATGTCGACCAAAGCACCACCCGGGATTGCATATCCGGATAGTTATCGAACTGCAGGCAGAGAAGCATGATGCTGAGTGAGGCCGGACCGGCGGTGTTGATGAACATCACTTTCGCAATGAACGGCTCGAGCCCCATCGCGAGGATAAGTGCCAGCCCGACCAACGGTCCGGCAACAAGGCGAAGTAGCACACAGAGACTGGGATTGCCCTGAGTGGTCTCGACGGCCCGCGGCGAGTCGGCTGCTGAGTCTCCAGGTTCCATACCAGGCCTGATGCATGCAAGCTGAGCCCCGATTGTGACCAGCGCCACCGCGGCAAATGCGCTCCTGGTATGCACCACGGTATCCCAGAATGGTGCCAGATATCTGGCGGCTTCAACCGCATGCTCGCCAAGCAAAGCACGCGCCTGAATGGTGAGAATACCGGCCACTACCGCGTAAAGCGGAGGGAACTTCACGATCTGCGAAAGATGTCCACGCCAGTTCCCGCCTTTACCTCTCGCAGCGAAGAAAACGCCTGCGGTGAATCCGATCACGTTATGAACGATGACCACGAAGCTCTGGAGCAGCACTGCCTCCCCATGCAACCCGCTCTGCCTGAAAGCAAGCTCTTGTACCGGCAATCCAAAATTGCCCGCGTTGTGAAACATGGAAGCCAGCATCACCGAATCGCGCTGCTCCTTCTCCGTGCCCAGCACTATCTGGACCCCGCGACTCAGCAACGCCATGCACACGATGTAGAGCACACCGAACACCACCACCTGGATGACCGCCGTGGAATCCAGGTTCGAGGTCACCAGAGAAAAGTAAACGATGCCCGGCATCACGAGATGAAAATTCAACCGCGTGAGCGTCGGCATATCCAGCCCGAGACGCTTCTGAATCGTGTAGCCGATGCCGGCCAGCAGAAGCACAGGCAGCAGGATGAAGTAGAAGATTTCACCAAGCTGAAGCAACAGGCTTTGGAGCATAGTTCTTTATTCAACCCGCTTTCGCGATCGACGACTCTCCCGAATTCTGGCGAATCCGGCCACCTGTCACTCGACGGTTTGTAGTGTAGCTACGCCGCCCCAATTATGGCCTATAAGCACAGGTTCCGTAGAGGCGAGAAACCGAGTTACCTGTCCCTCTCGTATTCTTCGTTGGTGACAGGGATGATGCGGAGGTTGTCGAACCAGTAGATGCCCGGGGGCCAGTAGGCGTAGAGCATGACCTTCATCTCGGTCACTCTGGGGCGGTGCTTTGTCGGATGGAAAACCTGGGAGAAATGAGTCCATTCCTTTCCTTTTGTGCGACAGTGCACGACTGCTTCGTAGCGGCGGCGCATTTGGCCTTTTATTTCACCGTAGCCCCGGACCCACAGCTTAGCTCCACCTTTCCCATGAAAATCGAATGAGACCCGGTACGCCTGTCCTTTCTCGATCGGGAAGGGGGCCGAGTAATAGGAGAGCCCGTAAGTGGCCGCGACCGCGCCGTTCGAGGGCTTGGGGATATCCCACTTAGTGATGCCCTTCTTCTTCCATTGTTCGACCAACTTCTTTTCCGTAATCGAGGTGTCGAGCCGAATCGCTTTACCATGTTGCCCGCCGTCCTTTCCTTTGGGTGCCTCGAGCCATTGGACCCCCAGACCGTCGGGGCGGTCCCAGAAGGCAGGCCGAGTTGCATCCTTGGGGCCGACCTCCTCGAATCCGCCGTTTCTTACGATTGGGCCCTTCGATGAGGGATCTTCTGCACGGCTCAGGCTCAGGCATGCCAGGCACAACAGAGGGAGGAAAGCACATTGAATGTTCCTGGTGGGATCGTTCGGATCCGACTGTTCCGGCCGATCACTCTTTTCGCTTCTCTCGTTCTTCATTCGCCCTTTTTCCCGTCGCTTCCTCTTTCCGCCAGGACACGGAAGTACTCGCTCACCATTTCTTCGTAGCCCGCCGGGATGCCGTCCTTGTACCCGGACATGATTTCGCCTCTCATCCATTCGGGGAGCTTGATGCGCTCGCGATGGATGCCGGTCTCCCTGCCGATGGATGACTTCGCTTCATCAAGGGAATCGAGGATTCGGGTGAAGGTCTGGCGGAGTCGGAGACCGCGGCCGGCTTTGGCGTCCTCTTCAAATTGTTTCATTGCGGCGATGGCGTGCTCCAGGTCACCGGTGGGAAGATTATAGGCTTTGAGCTTCGGGTTCAGCGCTTCGGCCTGCTGGCGCAGCTTGCCCTGCTGGCCGGAGAGCCGGGCCATCTTCTGCTGCGTCGGCGGCGGGGTCGGACCGCGCAGTCCCTCTTCCTCGAAACCGGAGAGTTTTCCACCGCCGGTGGCGCCGCCTTTGTTCTCCTTCGAGGTGTCCTCAACACTTCCGGTCTCGAAAGGGCTTGGTGAAAGGCGCGTCGGGGTCTCGCGGCCTCCCTTGCCTTCAGCGGTCTCTTCGACCATTTGGCCGTGGCTGCGTCCGCTGCGGCCCTCGCCGGAACGGCCACCTATTTCCTGCTGGTTCGGCAGTTGGTTGCCGGTAATCCCCTTGGCACTCATGTTCGAGATCGGGCCGTCAGCCGCGTCCCAACCTGCGCCCTTGTCCAGGGAATCCATGAACGAGCTGGTTACGTCCTCGACGTCGTCGGTCATCTCTTCTTCGCTGTCGAGCAGCTCGCCGACGATGTCCTCCAGCTCGGACGGCAGCTCAGCCATGGGCGCGTCATCGGGCGCCATGGGCTCTTCCATCAGCCACTTCTTGTGGTCGGGGGTATCAGGCATCCATCGTTCGAGGTTGTGGATCAGTTCCTCGGCCATCTCGAGGCCGGACTGCTCGTGAGGGACGGCCAGCTCGATCTTCTTTTCGTAAAGCTCCTTCGCCGCAAGCTTGACTTCCTGGAACACCTCGTTGAATTCTTCGGAGAGCGAACCATCCGCAAAATCCTGGTCCGGCAGCTTGCTGAAATCCGTCAGCTTCTCTTCGAAGAAAGTGGCCCACTTGGCTTCTTCCCTCGCCAGCTCGCCCAGGATTTCCTCCTCTTCGTCGGTCAGGTCTTCCGGCCCTTCGTCTATTAGCGACTTGCTCCGTTCCAGGAGGCGCTTCTGCTCCCGGACATATTTTTCCAGGTCATCCTTCAAGTCTATAAGCTCGTCTTCGATGGGTATCGGCTTCCTGCCATCATCTTCCGCTTCGGCCACCTTCTTCGCGGAGTCTTTCCGAGAATCGGCGACCTGCCCGAGCAAGGCCATCAGTTGGCGAAGAATGTACTCCTGCCGCTCCTCGATAGAAGCGAGGAATTTCGGTAGCGCGTCGACCGGCTTCTTATTGACCTGGAGGATGTCGCGCATGACCCAGGACATTTCGCCGTTCAGCAGGGGTTCGATCCGTATGGCGTAACGCTCCCCTTCTTTGTGCCTGCGGAAAAGAGCGATGGCGAATGAGCCGGTGTTTTTCGCTTTGGCCTGCCGCTTCGCCATCTGATTCACGTGGGCCGAAAGAGTTTTTCTTTCGAGCGCTTCTTCGAGGTGGACTTTCAAATTTTCCGTGAGACCGTTGGCCTGTTTCTGTTCGGCGATGAGCCGCTTCAAGACCGCGAAGGCGCCGGAGAGCGAATCGCTTCGTGGGACGGCCATCTGGTCGAGGGTCTTGACTCGGAGGATGATGGGCCGGGACTTACCCGGCCTGCTGTCCTTCCGGAAGTCGCTGGCGGATGCCTCCAGCAGCCAGGTCGAGCCAGGCACGAAACGCTCCGGATCGACGACCAGCTCAAAGGATTCCTTGACCGGCCCGCGGCTGCCCGGCGGCCCCAGATAAGTCCATTGTTTGAGTTGTTTGGCGCCCTTCTTCTGTTCCGGCGGCCGGGCGGTGATCTCGATTCCTCGAATGCCGAAATCGTCCGTGGCCTGCAGCACGAGCGGGACCGTGCTGCCTGGATTGACGTAGAAGTTCCGGTTCTCATTGGTGAAATCGATGATCGGGCTCTGGTCCGATTCGAGCGTGATCTCACCACTGGCCGCGGTGTGCTTCCTTCCGGAAAGGTCGTCCGTAATTACAATCTTGTAAGGGCCGGCGGACGTCACGACCATATTCGAAACCCACGCACTGTTTTTCTTTTCCATCGCAATCGTCTTGCCGTCGGCGGTCCAGGCCGCCGATGCAATCTCCTGATCAAACTCCAGGCTTATTTCCAGGCTCGAACCGGGCAGGCATGAGATGGCCGCAGGGGGGCCGGGCACGCTGGATGTTTTCAGACCGGTGTAAGGTGGAGGCGTGACGCGCGCCACGGATTCTTTGATCCTCGGAGCTGGACGGACGTCGACGCGGACGCTTCTCGTGTAACTGTCGCCTGCAAACACCCTGAAGGCAAAGGGCCGGCGAACGGCCTTAAAGGTATAGGCATATCGGCTCTCCCCAGCGCCGGACACCAGGCGGACGTTCTCGCCCGCGGTCTTTGCAGGCGGCATCATCCTGGCACTTTCACGCCAGACCAGGAGCGGAGAAGCCTCCAGGTCAGCCGGGCTGCCGTCACTGACGACGGCGAGGTTGACTTCGAGGTCATCCCCTTCGTTTATCCGGATGTCGGTACCCGGTTCAATTTGCAGCAGGAGCGAGCTGGCCGGCGGAATATCCTTGAGCGGCATGGCGAACCGTGCCCACGCGTTCGAGACGTATCTCGGAAATGCGGCCGCGTAGATGATCCAGAGAAGGATGAAGAGCGCCGCCCCGCCGCCCCACTTGCAGAGGTTCTTGAGATCGAGCAATTCTGCCAGCCGGATGCCCTCGAAAATGCCTTGCGACTGAGTGATGGTTCGACTGGCAAAGACGCTCTCCTCCGGGCTGAATCGGTGCTGCTCGAACTGGCTTGCATTGATCAGGGTGTTGTCCTGGACTTCGTAACGGCTTTCGAGCATGCGGGCCGTGCGTTCAGGCCGCTGCCTGCGTGCCACTGGCCGCGCCACTCTGCGGAAGAAACCGATAAGAACCAGCGCGCTGCCGCCAATCGAAAGCGGCAGCCGCAAGCCCGCTGGAAGGTCGAGCAGGTTGTCGAGCACGAAGAGCAGGAACCATGCTCCAAGGCAGAGGGCCGCCCAGCCAAAAGCGCCCAGGAGGATGGCGGACGTCTTGATGCAGGCTCCGGCTTTGGTGATGCGTTCTTGAATGGTGGTGTATTGAGTCGTCATGGCTGTTTTGGTTCCTCTTCTTCGCCAATAAGGATTGTCTCTCCCTTTTGCCGCTTTCTCCACAATTTTTCAGAGATTGCGATTTCCGGGATCTTGTCCGCTCTGCCGGTAATTCCGCGGAAGAAGAATCCGCGACCGGCGAGCAAGAGTCGGTCTTCATCTTTCTGATATTTCCAGCGAAAGATGGCCACGCGCCACGGTTGGCTCTTTGCCCGGCCCAGGGTCGTCTTGCCGGTGCGGGTCAGCATGACCAGTGCGTAAACGTCTGCTTTGGGATCGGCCTGGTAAACGCCGATCAGTTTCCTGGAATCAAAAAAATCCTTCGTGATCTCGAGCGCTTCCGTGACCCTTTTGAATAGTTTTTCCTGTTTCTGTTCCGGCCATCCAACAACGATCTGATTGCCGGACTTGGCCCCCACAAAAAACTCGTGGCCCAGCGGAGAAGGCAGGAGGTAATCGCCGGCCGTCTCGGTCTTCCTGGCCGCCAGCCGGGCGAGGGCTCCGTGGGTGAGAGCCGCGAGCTCGGCGCCCTCTTCGAGTTCAGGATATCGGAATACGATTCGGAGGTCGGCCGCGGTCGACCTGGCATCCTCGTGGAAACGGATCACGTTCGGGTAGACCAGCGTATCGAGCGACTGCCCCTGCTTGCCGCGCTGCTTGGCGTAAGCGATGACCTTTCGCGTCTTCTCTTTTCCTTCCACGTAAAACAGAGTCGTATAGAGGTGGCCTTCGATTCGTTCGTCATTGGTCAGGAGGATAGTCGCCTTCAGATGGCGGACGGGATAAGGATCCCCCCACTTTTCTTTCTGCGTCTGACCGGCTACCAGAAAGCGCCATTTCTGTTCCATCTTCTCTTCTTCAGGATCGAATCGGATTTCGCGGACCCGTTCGAGAGCGAGGGCCATCAGTTTCTTTCCCTGGTGAATTTTCAGGCTCCTTCCCCGCGTCAGTGAGATTTTTCCGGCGACGGTTTCGCCGTCCGAGAATTGGACCGTGCCTTCGCGTTCGGCCTCGGCCTGGAGCATGGCCGGGAAGAGGAGGAGGGCGATGGCGAGCGACATCGTGGCACGGGGGTCTCGCCCGTGATTCGAGACGTTGCACTTCAGGCATGAGCAGTTTGGTTTACACGGGCGGGACGCCCGTGCCACGGTGATTTTTCGGGCCAGCGCTGAGTGTTTCCTGTTCTTCAAAACAGATTCATCTTTCTTCGCAGTATCCATTCCGAGATCATGATGACTAAAAGGAGCAAGGCAAAGTACGGGCCGGCCTGGACCAGGGGCGTCTCGACGATGATGGTTTTGCCGGATAACCGGGAGCTTAACATCTCGATTAATTTGTCCGCCTGGTCTTCACGGACATAAGTGCCACCGGCCTTCTCCGACAGACGTTTCAGGAATTCGTGATTCACCTCCAGGTTGGCGCCCTCCTCTAGCTGCGGGGCGATGCGGAAGGTTTTCTCGTAAGACTCCAGGACGTTGTCTCCCTGGTAGGCGACGAGCCGGAAAAGGTACTCTCCGCGGCCGCGGAAGATCACCCTGGCCCGGTGGGACTCCTGCTGGCTGGCCGGGGGATCGACGGAGATGGGCCGGCTGTCGTCTTCGTGGGTCAGCGAGGCGGAGAGGCGGAGCCCCTGCGTTTCTTTGCCGGCCACGCGAATCTCTGCCAGGGCCTGCTCCCCGGGCCGGTAAAGCTCCCGATCCCAGTCAACCGACAGGATGCGTCCATCGCCAGTGCTGCCCGTCAGATTTCGTACCGCCTGGCGCCAGAACAGGCCGTAGGCTTCCCGAAGCGTTTTCGATTTTCTCGCCCATTTCCAGAGCGTGTTGGTTGCCGCACCCATGGTCTTGCCCTGGCCGAAGGGCTGCACTGCGATAACGGCGACAGTGCGGTCCCGTGCAATGGCATTGAGGAGCGCGACGGCCACCGGCCTCAACTGGCCGGGGCTGTTCAAGCTTTCGATGACTGGCTCGTCCCCTTCGGCGAGCAGTTCCTTCAGGCCGGCCGTTACTGGATGGTTGGCCGAAGCTGGGGGGATGTTGACCGAGAACCGCCCCGCCTGGAGCTCCGGCTCCCCTTCCGAAATCTGCCAGGGGAAAATCGGTGCAAGCGGCGTATTGGCGTATCCGCCACACCCGAAGGAATCTTCCCCGCCGAGGAACACGGCCGCTCCGCCTTGCTCGATGTATTTCAGCAGCGCCTGCATCTGGCCTTCGGTCCAGTTCTCGGCCGCGAATGAGCCGAAGACGATGCAGTCGTAGAGCTTCAGTACTTTGTCATCGGTCGGAAAGCCCGATTCGAGGTCGGCTTCGCCTTCCGGCCGTTCGCCCTGGACGGTGAAACGCTCGCTGATGGTCCGGAAGAGTGCGGTAAAGGTGATGCCCGGATCCCGTGCGAGCTCGTTCCTCACCATCTTGAAATCCATGCCCAGTTCGCGGGTAAAGAACAAGACGTGGAGGGAGCGCTTGCGAATGTCGACGCTCGCAATCCGGGAGTTGTTCCGGTGGGAGATTTCGCCGTCCAGTTTTGCGAGTGAGAGGCGAAAGCGCCGCAGGCCGGGCTCCGCGATGCCCGTTATTTTGAATTTGACCCGTGCCCGGCGGTGGGAAAGGTCGACCTCCTGCTCACCTTCTTTGAGCCAGGTCTCATCGCTCTGCCTTTCCAGTTGAACGGTGACTTTCTTGAGCTGTTTCTGAAAACCGGCCGTCCCTCCGGTCCGCGCCAGCACGTCGACGCTTATCTCGAAGTCCACTTCTTTCTCGACAGTCAACGGGTGCTTGACATCGGATATCACCAGGTCGTTCCACTGGCGGGAATCAGTGCCAATGCCAACGATGGAAAGCGGGACGGGCGGCAGCTTCGCGCTCTGAACGATTTCATCGCCGCCGTCCGTCAGGGCAACGATGCCCATGTAGGATGCGATGTCCGAACGCTCCGCGAGCGCCAGCATGCAGCCGCCAAGGTCCGTCTCGCGAATCTTCTTGGGCTCGCCATCCTTCGGCTCGGCTTTCTTCGCCCCGTCTTCCCGCTCCCGAATTTCGGAATCGAATTCGAGTTCCTTGACCTTGATCTCGGCGGGCAGGCTGCGCTTGATCGAATCGAGAATCTTTTCGGCCCGGCTGATTCGCGATTGCTCGCCCTGGTCTTGCACGTCCATCGACGACGAAGTGTCTACCAGCAGCAGGACGCGGCTCTGAGATTCCTGATGCCTCTCCCTGCTCCAGACGGGGTCGAGGACAGCGAACACGAGCAGCATCAGTAGCGCCACTTTGGGCCAGGCCAGCCACAGGGCGCGCCGCCGTGGAAATCGAGAGAGCAGCCGGCGGTAGAGGAAAACAACGAACGCGCAGAGGCCCAGGATGAGCAAGCCGCAAAGCAGCGGCCCCAGTCGCGGATGCCACTGGAGCGTACCGACGGCCGTGATGCCGGCCATGACTGCCGAAGGTGACCGTGCAGCGGTCTGGCGCACCATCTCCGGCCGGCGGCTCTTCCTCGGCAGCGGGTTCACGAGCCATCCTTCGAGCAGGAGCGCGAGCAGCGCAAGCAGGATCAGCGCGAGGTAGAGGTCCATTCCCTTGCGCCTGGCACGGAACTCGTCAAGGAAAGTCGGGATGTCCGCATAGTTCGAGACGCTATGCGAGACGCCGCCAAGAACCGGAACCGTACCGCCCGATACGAAACGCGCCCGCCCTTCCTTGTCCGACGAGCGGACGGATACGTATTCGAGTTTCTCGCCATCCTGAATGGCATAGACGCCTGAGCGAGGGAACACCGGGAAGCTCGTCAGGTTTCCCTTCCAGTCGAGAGCGCTTCCCGCAACGGAGCGGATGTGAACTTTGGGATCTCCTTCGCTGACTCCGTGCAGCCGCTCGCCGGCAGCGAGTGAAACCGCTCGGCCGATGTCTGTCCCGCTGCCGAGGGCCATGTTCTGGAACATGGCCAGGGAGCTCCCTTTGAGTGGAAGGGTGCACCAACTGGGATCGAAGACCAGCCCGGACGTATAGACCGCGCCGGCCCCCAGTGAAAGATGTCCAAGGAGCGGGCTGCCGTCTTCGAGCCCGAGGAGCGCCTGCGAATCGTCGGAAAGGCGGAGCGGCACGAAACGAAATGCCTTCACGTTACGCAGGAGCACTTCGCCTTTCTCGTCGCGCATGCCCTGCCAGAGCGGAGCGTTTTTTTCGAAAGCCAGGACCGGCAGACCGTCTTGCGCCCTGCGTGTTTCTCCCGGAGCCGCGCCGGCCCAGTCCGGAACGCTTTCGATCTTTCCCGCGCCATTCGGCGACGGGACTACCAGGAGGCTGCCACCCCCCTTAACATAATTCCGGAGCGCGCCCGCCAAGTCAGGGATGTCGGTGTGTAGCAGTGAGAGATCGTTCCACGTGATGATGAGGAGCACGGGTTCGCCGGTCTTGAGCTTATCCATCCAGTCGGTGGACGGAGCATAGAGCGGCTTGAGACCGGAAAGTTTGCCAAGACCGGTCGGCGCCAAAGCGATCGGAAGAAAACCAAAATCCTCTCGCTGCCCGGCAAACAGAACCCGCGCCTGGTCCGCGCAGGTGTAGGCCAGCCCGGCACGGTTGTCCTCGCCAAAGCCGTCGCCTTCCAGCCAGATGTTCACCCAGTGAAAGCCGGGCGTTGCTGGATCGAGCAGGAGAGTCGCCGCGGCTTCGCCGTCTGATGGGACAGTCACGCTCTGCGAGCTCTTCCGGCCCTGGTCATCAACCGAGTGCAGGCGGATCCTCGCCTCGATGGGTGTGGCATTGGAAAGCGTGACCCTTGCAGGAAACCGTCTCCCCGTGAGCAGGCGCCGGCGCGGGATTTCGTTTTCAAGGATGGAAACATTGGCCTCTTTTGCCGGAGGCGTGAAGAACCGGTGGACGATGAAGCTTGTCCCTGGCCTGGCCGGCCGCAGGTCCGGAGGCGGGCGATTCCATTCGCTCTCCTGCAGGTCGGTAAAAACGTGGACCTCAAACCGGCTGTCCGGGCTGGCGTCGAGAAGAGCGAAAGCCCGTGCCAGAGCGTTGGCCGGGCTGCCGGTCGCTTCCGTCGGCGTAATCTGGTCGAGCGCGGAACGGAGCGTGTCTTTGTCCGATGAAAGACCGTCGGGCAGAAAGACGGTCGGGTCATCCACGAGGAGGACGATCCCGGCCATCGCTTCTTTACCAAGCTCGGCGATGACCGCGCCCGCGGCCTCGGCGGCCTGTTCGTGCTTGGGCCGGCCGCCGCTGCCTTTGGCGGACATGGAACCGGAGTTATCAATCAGCAGCACTGTCGAGACGCGCCCACCCCCTCCGACTCCCAGCCAGACCGGTCGGGCAAGCGCGAGCATCGCGAGGAGGATCACCAGGGCCCGCAGCAGCAGCACCAGCCACTCCCGTATTTGCCGCCGTGCGTTCAGCCTAGGATCCACGCGGTAGAAAAACATGAGCGAAGGGAAGGTTCTCCTTCGCTTCTGAATCCTGAGGAACAGGTGAAAGACGATGGGAAGGGCCGCCAGCGGCGCCATCCAGAGAAAGAATGGAGAAGAAGCGACGAGCCCGGTCATTGCCTGCTGACCCTTTTGTAGAGGGAGTCCTCGATGGGAAACTGCGTATCGATGAGGAGGTAGTCGGCCATGCACTCCGCGCATCCGGTGCGGACCTCGTCAAGGAAGTTCTGTACTTCATCTCTGTACGCGCTCCGAATCTCTTCGATATCGACCACCATTCGGTTGCCCGTCTCAAGCTCCTTGAATTCCTCGAAGCCACCGAAGGGAAGATCGATTTCCGCCGGGTCGAGCACGTGAAAAATGGTGATGTCGTGCCCGTCGTGGTGCAGGTGTTGGAGACCGCGAATAATCTGGTCCGGTGGCTGCAGCAAATCCGAGATAATTATGATGAGGCTCTTGCTCTGAACGCGTTCGGCAATTGCGTGGAGTGATGCCTCGATGTTGCTGAGTCCCGATGGCTCTATCTCCTCCAGGCCAAGCAGCATTGGCCTCAAACCCTCGAAGGTCCCCGCCGGCGGATACGCGCTCCTAAGCTCCCGGTCAAAAGTGAACAGTCCGACCGAGTCGCCCTGGTTGATGAGGATGTACATCAGGCATGCCGCCAGGTAAGAGGCGTATTCGATCTTCGAGTGAAGCCCGTCCTCTTTGAAGGCCAGGCTCTCAGAAGTATCGAGCGCGATGCAGGCACGCAGGTTGGTCTCTTCGAGGAAACGCCGAATGACGTAGCGGTCGCTCCGCGCGAAAACTGCCCAATCGATCAGATTTGGCGGATCGCCTTTCGTGTACTCCCGGTATTCCGCAAACTCGACGGACGAGCCGTGATGCGGCGACCGGTGCAGCCCCTGAAGCGCCCCCTCGACCGGCCGGCGAACCGTGATGCCCGCGCTCCGCAGCCGATCAGCGAGTTGGGGAGGCAGGTAACGGTATGTGGCGGGAGCGGGCATGAGGTGTGGTGTGAGAGGTGGAGTAGTGACGTTCCAAGCTAAGACTGATCGCGAGGCCACGGGCTTGTCCCGTGGAGTTTCACGTTTCTTCCTCGCGAAACAGCAGCACAAGATGTAAGAGGCCACGGGCTTGTCCCGTGGAGGTTCACGCTGGACCGAGCCAGATCGTGAGACTCCATGGGGCAAGCCCATGGCCTCTTGCACACTGTTGCCACGATCCGCGAGGAAAAAACGTGAAACTCCATGGGGCAAGCCCATGGCCTCTAAGAATCAACAATTTCAAGTTCTCTCAAATCTTCTGAAGACTAAAAGGGAAGATTAAAAGCAAGATTAGAAGTAAGAGCTGGAGATGCTGGGCTAATACTCCGGCTCCTTCACGTGTTCGAGAATCTGATTCACGATGTCGTCGGTGGTGACTCCTTCGCTGGCGGCTGTGAAGTTGGGGAAGATGCGGTGGCGGAGGACCGGGAGGGCGTATTCGCGGATGTCTGAGCAGGAGACGTTGAAACGGCCGTTGAGAAGGACGTGGACCTTAGCGGCCAGCAACAGGTACTGGCCGGCACGGGTGCCGGCGCCCCATCGGAGCCAGCGGGAAACGAATTCGGGCGACTCCGGTTCGCCGGGCCGCGTGGCCCGGATCAGTTCGGAGGCGTGAAGTGCGACGTGATCGCTGACGGGCACCTGGCGCACCAGGTGCTGGAAACGGAGGATTGAATCCGCATCCAGCAGGCGGTCGACTTCCCATTGAAAATCGCGAGTCGTTTCGAGCAGGATGCGCTGCTCCTCTTTCGCGCTCGGATAGTTGATGTGGATGCAGAACATGAATCGGTCGAGCTGCGCTTCCGGCAAAGGATAGGTCCCTTCCTGCTCGATCGGGTTCTGCGTGGCCAGTACCAGGAACGGCTGGGGTAGATCGTAAGTGGAGCCGGCCGCGGTGACCCTCCGCTCCTGCATGGCTTCGAGCAGCGCGGCCTGGGTCTTCGGCGGGGTGCGGTTGATCTCGTCGGCGAGCAGGACGTTGGTAAAGAGCGGGCCGCGGTTGAAGCGGAACTGGCGCGTGTGGGTCACGCTGTCCTCTTCGAGGATATCGGTGCCGGTGATGTCCGATGGCATCAGGTCTGGCGTGAACTGGATGCGCTTCCCTTCCAGGTCGAGCACTCCGGAAAGGACACGCACCATGAGCGTCTTGGCCAGGCCCGGCACGCCGATGATGAGGCAATGCCCCCGTGCGAACAGGGCAACGAGAATCTGATTCAGAACTTCCTGCTGCCCGATAATGATGCTGGAGACCTGCTCCTGGATTTGGTCGTGGGCCTGCCTCAGTTGCTCGACGGCCTCTTCCTGGTTTTCGATTCCTTCACCGGCCAGTGGGTTGATTTCGATGGCCGCCCTGGGCGTGACGAAACGCAAATGGGCCCGGCCAAGCTGAAAGACTGCGCCGTGCTCGAGCCGCAGTTCGTGAACGGGATGCTCATCGAATTGCACAAGATTCTCGGCAGCGGCTGGACGCAGATACCAGGCGCCGTTTTCCTTCTCGATGACCGCATGAGAGCCGACCACGCCCTCGTCGTGAACGGGTATCGAGCAATCCTCATCCGAGCCGAGGGTCATGCGCGTTCCGGTCAGATCAAACTACCGGCCTTTCTCCTGGCCTCTTACGATCACAAGCTTTTCAGACATGTTTCCTCCTCATATTTGAGGCCACGAGCCTGTCCCGTGAAGCCTCAGGTTTTTTTTCTTCGCGTGAGAATGACAAGCTGGAAAGAGGCCACTGGCTTGTCCAGTGGAGTTTCACGTTTTTTCCTCGCGGAGTCTGGAGCACGTGTTCCTGGAGGCCACCGGCTTGCCCGGTGGAGGGTCACGTTCCTGCGGTAAGCGTGACCCTCCACTGGGCAAGCCAGTGGCCTCTAACTCTCTTCCTGACTTCACGCGAGGAAAAAGCGTGAAAACCACTGGGCAAGCCAGTGGCCTCAAAGCCAGCGTCTGTGCAAATTCTTAATCTCTCATTTGGAGGGCCAAATCAACGATTGCTATGAATCCTGACACCCGACACCTGACACTCTGACCTCAATGCGTCATTGCGTACATAACGATATTGATACCCAACTGCAGAGCGGAGCGGGGCTCGTAGCCTCGCGACAGTGGATGCTCGCTGCCCTGCCAGCCTGCTTCGAGATCGTAGGGACTGTAAATCACACGCAGGTCGCCGTTGATGGTGATGCCCTCGAAGTAAGGGGTTTTCAGTTCCGGCCTGGCCTTGACGACCACCGGGGTGTAACGCACCTCACCAATTTTGAAGACAGAGCGGAAGATGGGATGGGCGGGCTGCACGGGCTTGAGACCTGCCTCGGGCAGGATTTTCTTCAACTCGCGTCTCACCGCATGGTCAAAAGTCTTCATACCCAGACCGTTGTTGATGACGAGAGTGCCGGCGCCGGCCAGGAAGTTTTTCAACGATGACACCGCCTGGGGGCCGAGCCGGAAATCATCAAGACCGGTCAGGTAGAGGAAGCCGAACGAAGAAATGTCATCCTTGCCCGGTTCGACCGCGACGCGCTTGAGGCTGACCCGGGCCGAAGTATCCAGTCGCAGTCGCCGAAGGAGAGCCGCTGCCCCGCCGGGATGAACGTTCCACGCGCCCTCGTGCCTGATCTGGGCGAAGATAAATTCGTCCGTCGGCTTCCTGGCGTCGAACGAGCCGAACAGCTCCGGTTTCGCTTCCTCCCGTCCCACGTTCGAGTAGCCGACCGCGTAGGCCACCAGGTTCGTGCCCAGCTTGCTTGCTGAATCGACGTCATAGTAAACCGCCTCCTCGATCAGGGGGACCTCGCGATTATCGAAGCCGCAGCCGAGCCCGTACTTCGAAATGATGACCCCCGCCCGGCAGCCGACGTAGATGCCTTCCAGAAAAGGCGTGTCCAGCTCCGGCTTCTTCGGGTAACGAACCTTCTCGACGTCGTAAAAAATATGGTAAAAAGGATGGTCGAGCGGGATGACCCTGGAGCGGAATTCGGGGAATGCCTTGTTCATGGCGGCCCTGATGGACTTGTAGAAGTAGGGGGACCCAGCCGGCGAATCGCAGAAGAGCAGACCGCCCTTCATCACATAGGATCGCAGCATGGCTAACTGGTCGTCATCGAACTTGATGGTCCTGTTGCCGCTGAAGAAAAGGATCGGCGTTTTATTCGGATCGCCGTGAAACGATGAGAGTTGAACAGGATCGTGGCTGTACTTGAGTCCGAGGTTGCGGCCCGCCTTCAAGAGGAGCTGCTGGACATCCGCAGGGCAGAGATTCCAATCCGCTATCTTCGTCTTGTGCCCGTTGGCATATGTGAAGGAAGCGGACTCGCCCCAGATAACTTTGCCCATGATCTTCGGCGGGCTGGGCTCTCGCTTCCGTTCCGACCGGCGAAGCGGCGTGGCTGGCAGTGGCAGAGGTGGGAAGGACTCCCCGCCGGATATTCGCCGCGGCTTGGCTTTGGGCTGCTGGCCGAGGGGCCTAAACCAGTCGTTCTCGTCGGCAACGAGACTCCCGACTAGAAGAAAGGACATGAAGATCGAGGTTACGGATGACATTAGTTTTCCTCCCGAAGACGATGATTAAGAATTGGCAGTTTCGGCATTGTCGAGTGATACTGCAAACACATCCTGCTACTGGTTGTGGGCCTTCAGGCGTTGAAGGTCCGGGTGGTCTTTGGCGATGGCTGCGGCCTCGCTGTATGGGTGCTCTTTCTGAAGTTTCCGGAACATTTCGGCCGCGGGCTGGGGCTCATCGATGACCAGGTAGATATCGATCAGTTTCAGCAAGATTTTCGCCCGATGCCGGTCCATCGGGGCCGCGGCGAGCAGACGTAAAGCTGTGGCCAAGGCAAAGGGATACTCTTTTCTGCCAAACTGTATGCCAACCATGATGATGCCGGTCTCGGTGTTGAGCCTTTCAAGGGGCGTCTCCCATTCTATTTCACGGACGATGCGTTCGGCCTCTTTGAATTCCTTGCGCAGGAGGAAATCCTTGGCGCTCTCCAGCCGGGCTCGTCTCCTGGCCGCGTAGTGGATGTCGCTTCGCTCAACCACGTTTCCAATTCGTATGTAAAGTCGCCGGGAAACGTTTACCTCACCGCGGGTGAGATATGCATCGGCTTCGAAAATCTGTTTCAGGCGCCGCTCTGTCCCGGAGAGTTTCTGTTCGTCGATGTTCTTGAGCAACGCAAGACCTGAATCGGCTCTCCGATGGCAGTGGATGAGGAACCCGGACAGATGGAGCTTAATTTTTTCTTTGAGAGCCGGGTCATCGGAAACCATGGCCAGGGCGGTCCGGAAACATGCCTCGGCCGAGCGGTAGTCCCTGAAATCCGGATGCTGAAAATAAAACGCGGTCTGCAAGAACATGCCGGCATGTTCGGCGCCGAACTCCCCCTTCCGGGCAAGGCAAACCCGGCCGAGCTTGACCAGCCAATTCCGCTCCTTGATCTCCTCGGCAAAACGGCGAAGGTAGAGAATGTCCTCCACCGGCGCAGTCGAGAAGGTTTTCGATGAGATCAATCTTGCCTGCCGTTTCGCAACGTGCTTCGGCCACGCTTCGCGCTGCTGCCAGAGGGGGTGGACATCTACCTTCTGCGTGAGGCTGGTGCCCTGGACCTCTAGCCGGACGTTGCGCATACCGGGCCGGGCGAAGACGTGGTGTACCTCTCTGCCGTACGCCGCGCTGCCATCGTCAAGAAGCCATCGGCAGTTCTTCCCTCTTCCGTTACCGAATGCCAGGAAGCGGACGGAAACGAGCGTGCGCCCTCCGGCCTCAGTATGTCCCTCGATGTTCCACCCGAAACAGGCCGCGGCATTCCGCCGGTTCTTTGCTTCAACACCTGTGACACCAAAATGGGCAACGGGATAAAAGGCGCCTGAAGGGATGACTTTCGAATACTTGCTTCCCGGCGGCTGCCACCCCGCGACGACCTGGAATCCGGATTCGTTCTGAACGTTGTAATACTCGATGCGATGGGTGCCTTTTGTCAGCCGGATTCTTCCACTGTACCGGCCACGTCGCCCTCGATGCACGCCGTGCCAGCCCGGCCACTGGGCGACCAGTTTCCCATCAATGAAAAGGAACGACGCGTCATCCGACGCGGTGGAGAATTCGTAATCTCCTTCCTCTCGCGCGCGAAAGGCGCCGTGGAAATAGGAGAGAAAATCGCGGGTGGGACCGTGAGGGTGGATACCGGTGTAGATTTTAGAGACAAGGCTCCGGCCGAGGATGGGACTGGCTCTGTTCCACAGTTGTTTCACCTGCGGCCACGAATCCACCGGTCCGTCGGGGCGTTTTCTTGTTTCGAGAATGAGCCCGGCCTGCGGCTGCCAACTCGGCGCTTCGGCCATTCTACTTTCGCCCAGGTAAACGTAGTAACTGGTCTGCCTGCTCGACGTATCGAACAGAAGTTTCAGCGGAGCTCCCTCCGACTTCCACAAGAGTTGCTGCCCCACGGCCAGCCCTGCAGCAGTGTGCACTCGAATCTGCAACTTGTCCAAGTTCAGCCCGTTCGACCACAGCCCGGCATAACCGGTCGAGGTCGGCCACGAAGACCCTTTCGTCAAATCAATTTTAAACCGGTAGACCGCCCCGGGCACGTGCCAGGTTTCCGCCTGGAGCCCGTTAACAAAGAAGAGTTGGAGCCAGAGGCCCCCCATCAGAAAGAGGCTGGAAAGCCCTGAGAATCTGCGCCAGATACATTGGCCCAAAGAAGGCACCTCGCTGTTCGCAGAACGAAACAAATCGTCATCAGTAATCAATCGATCACCGTCGCGTTTCGAGCCGAATTCTCGGGCTGATAACTGCCTCAACAAACCACCTGACACAATTTTACTGCCGGCTTCAGCCGGGCTCTTCCTGCAGGCAATGAAGACTCGCCGAGATTCAGGTGTCAGCGACTGATTTCAAATGATGCCGTTCTCATGGCCATTCGCTTAACTTCCCTGTCGCGGTATTTGCCTGTGAGCTCGAACCGCAGGCGGAGGGTGTAGTTGCCCGGCTCCATCTTGGATGAGATCTTGTTGGACAATTAGTGGACGAATCTGCCCGAACCAAGCTTGAAGGAAGTCTTTTTCTCCCGGGACATGATTGGCTGATCTCCTTTCAATAATATCCATCTCTCGCTGACGGCACGGTCCGGATTCTTGCGCCGGCTCATCAGATGTCTGAAGTTTACCGCAGGCAACCGGCCTCCCGTGCTTTCAGATCGAGTAGGAGCTTAAAATTCTCGCCGGCGGCCAGCTCGACCGTCTTCAGGCAGAATTCCCCCGCAAGCTTGCGGGGGTGAGCCTAACATCCAGCCAAAGCCAGCACCAGGGATGGTCGGTGAGGCCGAAAAAAGCAGTGTTTCGCCACCTGGATTTGGCGATGTTGCATCCCACAGTTCTCGCAAGCGCGAAGTTCGCAAGCCCGATTCGGGCCGAGACGCACATGCTACTCCCCGGTCCGTTCTGGCTCAAGACAGGTTGTTGAGCCCGGGCTACATTATGTCCAGTTGGGTCGCCTGCACCGTCCCTGCATCACAAATCCTGGTCTCTTCTTTTCTATACGGCCCAAGGGATGTTCAGCGCAGTTTGACCTTGCCAGAAAGGTCCATCTTTTTGACCGCGGCCATTAACTTGAGGGCATTGTCTTCGGATGGTGAGCTAAGCAGGGCCGCCACCTCAGGAATATTTTTCAGAGCGTCCAGTGCGGCCTTTGCATTGGCTGCTCGTTTCATCTGAGCGGCTTTGTAATCCTCTTGGGTGGCCTCTTTTATGGCACCTGTTGCCGAGACGAGTTTTGCTGCCTGCCCGGCAACAAAAACTCTGGCAAGCTCCGCGTCCGACCGGGCAGGCCAACGCTTCCTCGCTATCTTGTCCTGGTAAAAGCCCATTATATCGAAGTCGGTGTTTACCGGGTGCCCGCCCGACACCATCTTCTCTAACGCAGCAGTCTTGACCTCCGGCGTTGCCATCCCGTGACATTTTATGCAGTTAGTTGCCGCGTCGTACTTCATGGTCGTGGACCAAATCAATCCAGCGGCCTTGGATTCAGCAATTCTCTTGGCCTTGTGCTCGGGAGTCTCTGTCTCCTTTTTGATGTTCTCGCCGCCGTAATCGTAGTGCATATCTTCCCACACGGAGGACGGGCCATGACAGCTTTCACATGATGGGCCTGATTTTGCCCTGGCTCTCGCATCGGGCGATGCCTGTACCACAGTAAAATGGCAATTACCGCAGTCCTTCTGCCCCTTTTTGTCAGTCTTCCCGCCAATATACCTGCCGGCTCGAATATCCTTTTTGACTTTGCGGTACGATGTGTAGTGTTTGGATTCTTCCCAATCGTCACAGACGTTCTTATGGCAATCCTGGCAGGACTTTACGCCCTGATTATAGGGCTTTACTGCACTGTCCTCAGAATACCCAAATGTCGCGAAAACTAATACAAGAGCCGCCGTGCGCGCGATAGAAAAAACTGGCATGTAATTCGACCTTTCTTTGCCTGAATTGAGCAATTCTTCTAGACCCCTGAGCGTTTGCCACACAGGTGAATCAGGTCGAATGGTCTGAATGGCCTGGATCTCCGAAATTCTTTGGGGTAACCGGGCAACCTCATTCACCTCCGGTAACCGGAGGGGTCTCAAGAATCGCTGAGATTAGGTTCTCAGAACTTGATAGTCAACTCGCTGCGCAAGCCATAGGAGTTCTCTCTTGATTCCTGTTCAATTCCAAAAATGTCAACGGAGATCAGCGCGTGATGTCCGATGGCTTGAGAGATCTTTCCTCCAATGCCGAAAGCGCTGAAGCCGGTGGGAGAGTCATCCACTTTTCCACTTGCTTCCAGGATCAGGTTGCGGCGGTTGTCGTGCGTCAGAAACATCTGGTATCCGACAGATCCACCAAATGTTTCATTCGTCAGGTTCGATATGGGCGACCCACTTGCCAATCCATTCCCGGCAAACAGGAGTCCGGCCCGTCCCAAAGGCCCGCCGACGCTGCGGGAAGCGGGAGCGTACTGATCAACTGCCCAGAATGCGTTGACGTACGCGATATTGTGAGTTGTCTTCGGGGCCCACGAAATATTGGTATGAAACAGCGTGCCATCTGTAGCCTGGGCAGTTTCATCATCCACCGCGGCAGAATGTGCAACACGGAATGTTGTGTTGAATTCGGTGCCAAGCACGATGATCGGCTGCACCGCGCTAAGGGCAATATTGAACTGGTCACCCGCCGCGTCAGTACTATCCAGAAAGGCCGTGTCCAACTCCACAGTTGAACTGTACAGATCAAAGCCAGAGAAAAGACCATATATACTGGTTTGGCCAACTTCGGCGTTGTTGCTTCTGTTGATTTCATTCCAGCCATAGAGAAATGTGAGTCGGCCAAATGCTGCGCTTCCGAATGGAATGGTGTTTCTGGTAATTGCTACGGAATCCATCAGATCTGCAATGAGGAATCCATCCTGTATGAGGACGGGCTGTCGCCCAACTGCAATCCCGTAGTCTAAGGGCCTTCGGCCTTCCCAATCCAGCTTGGGGAGCATTTCTGACAGGTCGCCTTCAAAGAAAAGAGAGGTTATCCGACCATTTAATTTGTTTACCGTTCCTTTTTCATCATCCGGCTCAAAGATGTGCTTTGAACGGCTGCCACCTTCTTGCAGCGGAGCCATTCCGACCACTACTCTTTCCGTATGTGTAAGTGTCAGGGCCGAAAACAGGCTCAACTCATGAACCCACTCGACGCGGGTTGGATCAACCCCATTGTTGACGGCCTGAGGGCCGGTTCGGTACACGCCATAGACGGTCAGATTGGGGGACAGAACCATGCCGGTGGGCAGTTCTATTTCGTAATCCAGCCGCCCCGGTCTTTGATATCCCTGCAGCAGTTCTATTAGTGGTTCCGGACGTTTGGGTATATCCTTGCTCATTCCCTTCACTTCGTCCGAATACCTTGATTCGTCATCACCTGCGAATAGCCCGGTGGTAAAAGTGGCAGCACACGCTACTGAGATAATGAGACTCACTGGAATTAGTTTTCTGAACATCTTTTCTCCTGGAATTGAATAGTTAATGAGGATTAATTCTTGATTACTCTTGATTCTTACTCCTATTCAATCTTCACAGTTTTGGTGTCTTCCCATACGATCACACTATTTTTTACTGTCCTGTCGACGAGCTCACGCAGGCTGAAGTTGTAGTCAAACCCAGCTTCACGTATGGAGTGAAGGAAGTGACCTGCTACCTGTTGGGCAATCAGCTTCATCTCCAACGTGTAGGTCTCACCGGAATTCAGTTTATTCCCGCGAACCTTATAGTGTGCCCAGCGGTGCCCTCCTGGTCTGATACTGCGCTTAATGACGCGGGCCCCATTGGGATGCATTAGTATGGATGTAGGATTAGTCGGCGGCCTGACAAATGGTGTTACCGTCAGGGAGGATGGTATGGCAAGAACCTGGGACCTTTCTCCGCCTAATGCCTGTTTCATTATGAAATGGCTCTGCAGGTTGAACAGTTGAGTATCTAGAGGCAGTTCTCCGTTAATTACATATTGGGAGGCGTGCTCTCGCAGATCTCCGTTCGGGTCCCGGTCCCCGGAGACGAATACTGTTTTGCCTTTACTGTCCTTAACAGTGATTTGGAAGAATACGACCCTTTCGTGGATGAATCCCGATGGCACGTTATGGGCCTCAATAGGATTCTTCAGTTTCAGTTTGAATTTCAGTCCGGCTCGCCGTGTGGCCTTTTCTATGACTACGTCCGCTACCTTGTAGCCGGCCTTTAGAATCGCCTCCCGCTGGCCCCGCGCCCATTCGAGGAGCTCGAGGTTCTGGTCAACGATTTCTCTCGCCTCGAATCGCAGGTCGGGGTCATCCCAAAATTCGGGGAATTTGTGATCATCTTCAACGTTGTCCTCGAAATCATCGGTCCCCCATCCTGCTTCATGGTCAAACTGCAGCCATTGTTCGTAATTGGCCAATTGAACTGCGTCCGGATTATGCGGAAAAATTCCGGGGTGCAGGACTGAGAAGTCAGGGCCGGCAAAATAGTGGTTCGTTACGCGGCGGTTTCTGGTTTTGTGGTTGCCTATGATTGCCGCGGGCCCTTCGTCAAAGCCTTTGTTTTCGCCGGGAACTTTGCCCATGTGACAGTCTTGACAGGTAACGCCCTTTTTTGCGTCTTTGCTTGTCTTATATTCGTCAAAGGTCTCCTCGCTGCGTATCCCGTTAGGCAGCCTTGCGCCGTGGCACGGGCTGCAGAATACCGGCTGCCGCATTAAGGGATCCTTAACAACTCTCGCATGAATGGCGCGCCCCTTTTTGTCAGGCGTAGTAGTAAGCGACAGGCTTGCGACCGCCTCGGTTTCCTTTTGGACAGTATTGTCGGACGGCCCGAATATGCGGCCGAAAATATCTCCCTCCTCCGGCAGAAACCTTCCGCTGATTTTTCCGAACCTCTTGTTTCGCCGGTGGCATACGATGCAGGTGATACCCTCGAGGGCTTTCTGCTCCCGCACCATGTTGGAAGTGGCGCTCAGAACTTTCATCCTTGCTCCCACGGGGTTGTGGCATCGGATACAGGTATCTCCAGCGGTCCCGTTAGTGAGTTTCTGTATGATGTTGTCATTACTGATGAAAAAGGGGCCCATGTTCGAGTAGGCATGCTGCGACACGGACCACTGGCGGAATTGGACCGGGTGACAGGGCTTGCACTCGAATGCAGTTGGGTAGTACTTGTCCTTGAAGATAATTTCGTGTGGCCCTTTCTTTTCGTTCCCGGCTTCCTCTGCCGTTACCAGACTGCTCAACAGAACACCAGAGAGGAGAGCGACCAAAGCCGGACTCATCACGTGACGAAATCTCCAGACTCGGTGCCATTGGATGCCTGTATTGCCCGAATTCAGGCCAATTCGGCTGCTATACATAGCTGTAATGTTGGGCTTGCGGCTTGGCATGAGATATGGCCTCCTTCATTAATCAATTGGGTTGATTGTCGCTGGGAGAAATCGCAGACCGCCCGCAAAGCTAGTCCCATGCCGCCTGCCGAAGTTTCTAACCGGTGGCCGCGAAGTTCCGGCAAGCCTTTGAATTAGAAGGGCTTCCATTCTGAAGGAGGGGGCAGGCAGCGGCGCGGACCTCCGATTTGAACACTCAGGGGTGACGGAATTGTCAGGTCAGCATGACCTGCAGGTCATGGCGCTGCCTGACCGATTGTGGTCATCACAAAACCTGTGTCGCGCACTTCTTCGCCGCTAACGGCTGACAGCGATGCAAATTCAGCAGGCCAGTCCGGATTCGCATTTGATTTCGGCAGCGAAAAATGGGAGTGTTCACCGCTCGGCGGCGCGACAACTTCAAGGACTCAAACCATGGCTGATGCTTACGAACAGGTCTATCAACGGTCATCTGAAGATCCCGAAGGTTTCTGGGCCGAAGCTGCCGAGGAAGTGCATTGGTACAAGAAGTGGGACAAAGTTTTTGACGACTCGAACCCGCCTTACTATCGGTGGTTTGCAGGTGGGAAAGTCAACAGTTGCTTCAATGCGCTGGATTTGCATGTTGAGAACGGCCGGGCCGACCAGCCTGCTCTGATTTACGACAGCCCAGTCACCGACACGGTCCGCGTTTTTACCTACCGTGAGCTTCTGGACGAAGTGGCGCGCTTTGCCGGCGTACTTGCTGGCCAAGGCGTTCGACACGGAGACCGGGTCATCATCTATATGCCGATGGTGCCGGAGGCGGCCATTGCCATGCTTGCCTGCGCCCGGATTGGCGCGATTCACTCCGTGGTTTTTGGCGGATTCGCGGCGAACGAACTGGCGACCCGCATCGATGACGCCCAGCCCAAGCTCATCGTCTCTGCTTCCTGCGGTATCGAGGTCGACAGGATCATTTCGTATAAGCCGCTGCTGGATGAAGCCATCAGTCTCGCCAAGTCAAAGCCTGAACGGTGCATCATCCTCCAGCGACCCCAGGAACTGGCGGAGATGAAAGCCGGCCAGGACCTGGATTGGATGGAGCTGGCATCCGCGGCCGAACCGGTCGAATGCGTGCCCGTTGCTGCGACCGATCCTCTTTACATTCTCTATACCTCAGGGACAACCGGGATCCCCAAGGGCGTTGTGCGCGACAATGCCGGCCATCTGGTGGCACTCAACTGGAGCATGAAAAACATCTATGGCGTTGACGCCGGGGACGTGTACTGGGCTGCATCCGACGTTGGCTGGGTGGTGGGGCATTCTTACATTGTTTACGGCCCGCTCTTCAAAGGCTGCACTTCAGTTCTCTATGAGGGGAAGCCTATCGGTACGCCCGACCCTGGCGCCTTCTGGCGCGTTATCTCCCAGCACAAAGTGAAAGCGATGTTCACGGCGCCGACCGCTTTCCGGGCTATCAAGCGTGAAGATCCCAACGGCGAACACATCGAAAGGTACGACGTATCCCGCTTCGAGACTCTTTTCCTTGCTGGCGAGCGATGCGACCCCGATACGCTCCTGTGGGCGGAGGAGCAACTAAGCGTGCCGGTCATCGATCACTGGTGGCAGACGGAAACCGGTTGGCCCGTTGGTGCGAACTGCATTGGTCTTGGCATATCCGAGGTCAAGCCCGGTTCATGCGCCAGGCCCGTTCCAGGCTATGACGTTCAGGCATTGGATGCCGATGGCCGGGAACGTCCTTCTGGCGAGATCGGTAACATCGTCGTGAAACTTCCCCTTCCCCCAGGCTGCCTGCCCACATTGTGGAACAACGACCAGGGCTTTGAGGACGCCTATCTGAGCATGTACGAAGGTTACTACACGACAGCAGATGCCGGTTATAAGGACGAGGATGGCTATCTATGGATCATGAGCCGAACGGATGACATCATCAACGTGGCAGGGCACCGCCTGTCAACGGGCGGTATAGAAGAAGTGCTGGCCGGGCACCAGGACGTTGCAGAATGCGCGGTCGTTGGCGTGGCAGATGATCTCAAGGGCGAAATTCCGGTGGGTTTCGCCGTTCTCAAGGCCGGGGTCGGCCGCGAACATGGTGAGATCGTCAAAGAGTTGATTCAGAGAGTCCGGGACAAGATCGGACCCGTGGCATCCTTCAAGCAGGCAACGGTCGTGGCCCGGCTGCCAAAAACGCGGTCAGGCAAGATCCTGCGAGGGACGATTAAGAAGATCGCGGACGGTGAAGAATACCGGATGCCTGCAACCATCGATGATCCCGCAATCATCGGAGAAATGACCGAAGCCTTGTTGGGTCTGGGATACCCAAAGTAGCGACAGTTGTCAGGATGAATCGTGCTTCTGATCTTGTGTCCCGAGCCGGCTGAGTAACCGATAGAGATGTCGCTCGGTGACGTTGAGTACTTCGGCCGCCTTCTTTCGGTTGCCATCCAGACGCGCCAGAACGGCTTTGATGTGCCGCTCCTGGGCCTCTTCTAGGGAGACCAGCATGCCGCCGTTGTCTGCCGACAGAGGAAGTCGGAGGTCTTCCGGGCTGATTTCATCGGTGCCGGCCAGGTGGGCGGCGAAACAGGCGCGTTCCATGGTGTGAGCCAACTCGCGGACGTTCCCGGGCCAGGGATACGTCTGAAGCGCGTCCCGTGCACTTTCTCCGAGCTCCTTTGCTGAAGAGCCAGTGAGCGTTAAGCCCGAGAGAAAATGCTCGGCCAGTGGGATGATGTCATCGGGCCTCTCTCGCAGAGGGGGGATGCGAAGCTGAAACACGTTGATCCGGTGATAAAGGTCCTCCCGGAAGCGCCCCTCCCCCACCTCTCGATCCAGTTGCCGGTTCGTGCTGGCGACCACTCGCACATCCACGGAAAGCTCACGCGTAGAGCCGACTCTCCTGAGCAATCCACGCTCGAGCACCCGCAGCAGCCTGACCTGAGCATTGAGCGCGATGTCGCCGATCTCGTCCAGGAGCAGAGTGCCGCCGTCGGTGACCTCAAAAATGCCCGGCCGCGTCTCGCCTGCCCCGGTGAACGAGCCTTTTTCATATCCGAACAGCTCGGCATCGACCAGGTTCTCCGCCAATGCCCCGCAGTTGAGCGTCGAGAAGACCAGATCTTTTCTGGGGCTGTTATGGTGAATCCATTCGGCGACCACTTCCTTTCCAGTGCCGGTTTCGCCTTCGATTAGCACTGTCGCGTCAATCTGTGCCAGGCGCTCTGTTTCTTCAATGATGCGCCGCATGGCGGAAGAGCTTGCGATGATTTGCGATGCGGACTGTGCCTGCCTCCGGCGAATGTCCTCCCGGTAATTCTGGTTCTGCCTGGCCAAATTTGTCTTCTCTATGGCTCGCCGCAGTACCATCTCCACCTCGTTCAGCCGTACCGGCTTGGTGACGTAGTGGAAAGCCCCCCGGTGCATCGCCTCTACGGCCGATTCGATTGAGCCCTGCCCGGTGACCATTACGACCTCCATGAGCGGATCGATCTCTTTCAGTTTCACCAGCAGCGTCAGCCCATCCATTCCCGGCATCAGAATGTCCACCACTGCGGCATCAACGACCGAATCCTCAATTCTACTGAGTGCGGATTCCGCCTCTTCGGCGTGCAGCACGTTGAAGCCGCGGCGTTCCAGTCGTTCGGCAACGTTTTCCCGGAATCCCTTTTCGTCGTCGACAAGAAGTACGGTTCCGCTGGTCTTCATGAATCAGATTCCGTGTGGACAATTGGGGTTGGGGAGAAGGGTACCTGAAGCTGACCGCTACTGGAATCAAACGGCAACCACACACGGAAGGTCGCTCCTTCTCCCGATCTGGTTTCCGGGATCAGGGTGCCGTGCAGTGACCCAACAATCTGATGCGAAATATAGAGACCAAGTCCCGTTCCTTTACCGACCGGCTTGGAGGTATAGAACGGCTCAAAAATACGGTCGAGGTGCTCCGGGGGAATCCCATCGCCGTTGTCGGCCACGGCCACCTCGATGCCCTGGCCATCGTGACGGGCCGACAGAGTCACCTGGCCACCGGGCTCCACGGCATCCAGCGCGTTCAGAAGGAGATTCAGAAAGACCTGCTGAATCTGCCGCGGCCGGCTTCGAGTCAACGACAGAGGCGCCATCGAGCCAGTCCCATCGCTCCGGTAATCTCGGTTGATACTTCGCTGCCGTGCCCGGTCGCTGCCTCCCACGAGGTCCACTGTTTCATCGAGAACGGCGACGAGATCCACGGGCTCAAATCCTTCTTCTTCCCTTCGGGCAAAGCCGAGAAGGCCCTGAATGATGTCCTTACAGCGGTAAATATTGTCTTCGATTTTCTTAAAATGGCGGGAGGTAATGTCCGCCTTTTCTTCGTCGGCCAGATCCTTTTCCGCCTGCAGTTCGGACAGGATCTCTGAAGAGCTGGCCACGACCGCGAGAGGATTGTTAATCTCGTGGGCAATGCCGGCGGCGAGTTGCCCCACCGCGACCATCTTGCCTGCCTGGACAAGTTGGACCTGCATCTCCTTCATGGCCGTGATGTCCTGAACGAGAACCAGAATGTTTTCCACCTCGCCATCAGCCGATCGGACCGGACTGCTGCTGGTCAGGAAGAATCTTCGCCGGTCGCCGACAGAAGCCGAATGCTCGCAGGTGAATGTTGAACCAGAGGAACGCGTCTGCATGACCGGGCAGTTGGGGCATCGATTCTCCATCTGCCATAGGCGGCGATGGCACGATTCGCCTACAAGCCCATCTCCGAACCACCTCTGCGCGATCTCATTTGCCCACACAATTCTGTCTTCCAGGTCGAGCACAAGAAGACCCGCGCCAACGCTGCGCACGATGCTGTCTGTTTTCGATCTCTCCTGGGAGAGGATTTCACTGGCTTCGACGATCTCCTCACCGCGCAGGCGCAGCTTAGCCATGATCGTCGTGGTGAAATGGGCGGTGCAGCAGGCGGTGGCGACGAATGCGCCCAGGACACCGAATGTATGAATCCAGCCCGTGGTCAGCCGCATCTCGGTCCCCTCGACCAGGTGCAGCGGATAGTACGGTACCCATGCAGATTCCTGGAGCAGCACCATCCCACTGAAAAGCGCACAAGCCGCCAGCGTAACCAGGTAGGTTTCTCCTCTCCGCAGCAGGATACCGGCGATCACGATGTGGAATACGTAAAAAAGAAAGAACGGGTTGTGTATCCCCCCGGCGAAGAACAGCATCAGTGTAAGGGCAGACAGATCGAGGAAGACCTGAACAAATGCCATGCGAGACCCGGTGAAACGCGTCGGACGTATGGCCGCGAAAAGAGTGTTGTAGCCCGCCATGACTGCTGCGATCAGCAGCAGAGCCAGAGCGGAATGGTCTGAAATGAATTGGAAAGAAAGCCAAGAGACGAGCGTCACCCCCACGACGCCGGCGATAGCGACCCACCTCAAACGGATGACCCAGCGTTCCTGGGTGATCAGTTCACGGGCCTCACCCTCCGCCACAATGGTGCGCAGCCCTCTGGTTCTCGGCGCGACCTGCTCCCGATCGGCTCGACGACGCAGAATGTACCAGGCCACCAGCCCAGCCAGCAGAAATGACGTGCCGGTCCCCCGCAAGATGTGCAAGAGGTGGAGAAGGTCAGGATTGGCACCGGTCAGAAGGGTCCGCTCGGCGACCTCGTAAAGACCAAAGATAGCGAACCAGACGAGCAAAGCCGGAGGAATCCAGCCGAAGGGATTGAAATACTCAGCTTCTGTGGTCTCATCCGGAGTGCTTTCTGATGGAACGCCTCCGGATGCTGTCTTCAGATTGCTCGTCGATTCGCTCATGGAAAGGTCAGCCGTAAGTATCTGACTATCTATTTGTCTATCTAACAGAGGCCGTCGTAGCCTATTTGAGCTACCGACGGGTCGAAGTAGCGTTCGTTTTCAGTCAGCGGAACCTTACTAAATGCCCCAAACAAGTGCGCATGATTTTCAGTGGGTCCGCCGATGGAACGTGCAGAAGTTGCGGCGGCTATTATGGGTGGATAGGAGTGCAGGCGGAAGGGGGTGTTCGATTTTGGACAAGGAGGTTGGAAGAGGTATGTACGACATAATCCCCTCTTCCGACAGAAAAGCAGCGAAGGACATTCAGAAAGTGACACCGTACCGGGGCATGACAGAAATGCTAGAAAAAGCAAGCTATGATCCAAAGCAGAGATGCATAGGCTGCTGTTTTGGGGCAGTTCGACTGGATTACCAGCCTGACAGCAGGTCCAAAGCAATATCCGGAATTTCGCGGCTTCCCCACATCGCGGCGGCATCCGAATGCTTGATCGGCGCCGCTGACCAATAATCCAGGTGCCGGCATCCGTTTCGCACATGCCCTGCTCGGACATGCCGCAGAACTCATGGCCGATTCTGCCAGGCCCAGAAATCATTTCCGAGCCGGTGTCCTGAGCCTGGTTGATTACTTAACAGCAATCGCAAGCATGCCAACACTGTCATTTACTGAAGGGCCCTTCAACGGTCATCGGGTGGATGTGCCTGCCGGCGGCTTCACGATTGGCCGCCATCGCGATTGCCACCTGAGGCTGGCGGACCACGTGGTCTCAGGCCGGCACGCGAAGATTGTTTGCGAAGATGATGTTTGGACCCTCACCGACCTGAACAGCTCGAACGGCACGTTTGTCAATGATGCCAGCGCAAAAGTGCACCAGCTTGAAGACGGCGACGTCGTGTCCATGGGCAAGAGCAAATTCTGCTTTGAGCTGGATGAGCAACATTCTGATCTGCCGGATGACGAAACCTCGACGGGGGACCAAGTTGTCCTGAGGCCGGGCAAGACCGCAGAAGTAAAGGCGGCCTCCGACGATGCCAAAACTATGGTTGAGGCACCGGGGGTTCGGGCCGCGGCCAGGACGCGGAGAGAGGAGGAAATCAAACAGCTCGCATCCGAAGACGATATCGAAATCGTCCAAGAGCTGAACCGGGCCTACGCGGATATGACCGAGCAGTTGTCTCGCGTCATCGTGGGGCAGCAGGAAGTGATCGATGAAGTGCTGATGGCCATTTTCTGCCGGGGACACTGCCTTCTCGTCGGCGCGCCGGGCCTCGCCAAGACGCTGCTGGTGAGCACCATCAGCCAGGTCCTCGACCTTAATTTCAAACGAATTCAGTTCACTCCGGACCTGATGCCGGCCGATATCACCGGCACTGACATTCTCGAGGAGGACCAGACCTCCGGGAAACGGTTCTTTCGCTTCGTTCAGGGCCCCCTTTTCGCCAACATGGTCCTTGCCGACGAGATCAATCGAACCCCGCCCAAGACGCAGGCCGCGCTTCTCGAAGCAATGCAGGAACATCGCGTCACTGTGGGTGAACAAAGTTACAAGCTGCCCCAGCCTTTTTTCGTTCTGGCCACTCAGAACCCGATTGAACAGGAAGGGACCTATCCGCTGCCGGAAGCGCAGTTGGACCGATTCATGTTCAACATTATCGTAGACTACCCGACTGCCGACGAAGAGAGCCAGATTATCAAGCAGGTCACCGGAAACTATAAGGCGGAGCTGGATGTCGCGCTGACCGGCAAAGACATCCTGACGCTTCAAGACGTGGTGCGCAGGGTTCCCGCGGCCGACCATGTGATCGACTATGCAAGAGACCTGGCCCGGTCAACCCGCCCCAAAAAGGATGAGGCCCCCGACTTTGTCCAGGAAATGGTGGCCTGGGGCGCGGGCCCCCGCGCGGGGATCAGCCTGATTACCGCGGCCAAGGCCCGCGCGATACTGCAAGGCCGTTTTCACGCCACCACCGAAGACGTCAACAAGGTCGCCCTCCCCGTCCTGAGGCACCGGGTACTCACAACTTTCAACGCAGAAGCAGCGGGAGTCACCAGCGACGAGCTCATCAGAATGCTCGTGGACCACCTGAAACCCAAATACAAGGATGCCGTTTAGCTTCCGGGCTACGAGGAAGACGACCCCGAAACCTGACACCCGACACCATCGCACCCGAGAACACCCATGGCCGCTGACGAGCCCGCTTATACTCGCCTTCTTTCCTCGGAAGCGACCAGCAAAATCGGCCGACTGGAATTTCTGGCCCGAACAGCCATAGAGGGGGCAGTCACGGGCCGGCATCAGAGCCCCTACAAAGGCTCCTCCGTAGAGTTTGCCGAACACCGCCAATACGTACCGGGAGACGATGTTCGCGACCTCGACTGGAACGCGTATGCCAAGCAGGACCGCTTTTACATCAAACAATACGTCGATGAGACAAACCTCCGAGCTACTATCGTCGTGGACGCTTCCGGCTCGATGAAGTACGTGGGCGAACATGCGGCCGAAATGGACGGCAGGAAGCTCTCGAAGTTCGAATACGCCAGTTACCTCGCCGCCTGCATGACCTGGCTGTTCATGCGGCAGCAGGACGCGGTGGGCCTGGTCACCTTCGATACGGAGGTACGCGATTATATCCCGGCGCGCACCCGCGCGACCCAGCTTCGACAGATTCTCGAGGCCCTTGTCCGCACGGAGCCGGGCGGTGAGACAGGCGTGGCCGATGTGCTTCACGACGTTGCCGAACGCATCCACCGGAGGGGCATGGTCGTGATCATCAGCGATCTTTTCGGGGACCCGGAACAGGTGGTGAACGCGCTCCACCATTTCCGGTACCGAAATCACCAGGTGACGGTACTCCACGTGATGGCCGATGAGGAAATCTGTTTTCCTTTCAACAAGTTCACTGACTTTATCGATCTTGAGCCCAGTTCCCGCAGCCTGCAGATCGATCCCAAAACCGTCCGCGCCCAGTACCTGGATCGCATCCGTGAATTCGTCGAGCAGATCGAGACCGGCTGCGGCCAGATGAAGGCCGATTATGTCCCCCTGAACACAAACGAGAGTTTTGATACATCGCTGGCCAATTACCTGGCCAGAAGGTGAGCCTGCATGCTTTTCCTCAATCTATGGCTCTTGCTGGGGCTGCTCGCCATCAGCGTTCCCGTCGTGCTGCACCTGCTGAACCGCAGGTCCGTCATCCCGATGGAGTGGGGGGCGATGCAGTTCCTTCTGGATTCCATGGCCAGCCGCAGACGGCGGATACTGCTGGAAGAGATGCTCTTGCTGGCCGCGCGCTGTCTGCTCCTGAGTTTTATCGTGCTTGCCATGGCGCGGCCTTTCATTCCGCCTGGCAGCAGCGTCCCGTGGTGGATCGTCATGCCAGCCATGCTGCTGGCCATCACGGCCTTCGGGGTCTCTTTTGCCCTCTGGCGTTATCCGACCTATCGCCGGTATCTCCTGGGCGCTGCTTTCCTGCTGGTGCTGCTGAGCGGGCTGTCCATCGGCCTGGCGAAATGGCTGGACCTGAAGCGCTTCGGCGGAGCGGGGCAGCGAGACATCGCGATCATCATTGATGGCTCCAGCTCCATGACGCGGGTCATTGACGGTAAATCGAATTTTGAACGGGCCGCCGACGAAGCCCGCAACATTATCGAGAGCACCGGCGGCGGCGCGGCCTGGTCCATTATTGTTGCCGGTGGGCACCCGCAAATACTGACGCCCGCACCGGTCCTGGACCGCGACCGGCTGACTATGATCCTGGATGAGCTCGAGCCCGTGCACGGCAAAATGGACGTTCTCGATGCCATGACCGCTGCAGGTGTCTCTCTCTCGGAAGGCTTCAACCCGAACAAACAGATCGTCATCATCACGGACGGCCAGAAGGTCGGCTGGGACAAAGAGAATACCTGGCGCTGGCAGTTCGTGAAGGACACCTTCGAGGGCCTGCCCGCGCCGCCGTTGGTCCTGGTGAGACAGATCGAGATGCCGCTGGAATCGCGCAACGCATCGGTGGCCGGCATCACTTTCAGCCGGGACATCATCGGCACAGATCGTGAGGTGACCATCAACGTCCGCATCGAAAACACGGGCACGGAGGCCATCACTCCTTCGGGGGTCGAGCTTACCGTCGGCGGCCGGAACCTGAAGGATGAGACCATCGGCCAGATCATCCCGGGCTCATCAGAAACGGTTCGCTTCCTCCATCACTTCGAGAAGCCGGGGGCCCACGTGGTGGCCGCCAGGATGCTCGTTGACGACGAAATCCCAACAGACAACCGGCTCGAGACCGCGACCGCTGTCATCGGGAAGCTGCGAGCCCTCATCGTTAACGGAAAACCCAGTGCGCGCTTTCTCGACCGAACCGGCGCTCTGATCGGCCTGGCCCTGGCGCCAGGCGCCGCGGTCCAGACAGTCGAGGGTGAAAGGATGGATTACCTGATCGATCCCGTGATGGCCGAATACGATCGGCTGGCGGGCCGCGACTTCAGTCCTTACGACGTCATCATTCTGGCAGATGTGCCCAGTCTCCACGCCGACGTCGCTGAGCGGATCGCCGCTTTCGTGAACAGTGGGGGCGGCCTCCTCATTGCACCCGGTGAAGCCGCCAACTCCAAGTTTTATAACGAGTGGAAACATGGTGAAGACCAGCCCGTGCTGCCGTCCATTCTGAAGAAGCGGGTCCTCCTCAAGGACGGCCTTCAACCCTCTCTCACCACGTTTTCCCATCATGCGCTGCGGCTCATCGCGGACAAGAGCCGGAGCGACATTTCTTCTCTCCAGGTTTCCGCCTACTGGAAGCTCGACGACGCCAACACGGACCGGAGTGTGAGTATCGGCGGCAGACTCAGCAACAGCGATCCCCTGCTTGCCGAGCGGAAGCTGGGCCGGGGCATCGTCTTGCTGATGTCCCATTCCCTGGACGCGCACGGCAGCAACGTGGCCAGCCGCCATGCCTTTCTGCCGCTGGTGCATGAGGTGGTTTTCTACCTGTCGGATCCGTCGAGCGCGACCCTTAATGTGCCCCCCTCGCCAGCTCTTTCGCTACGGCTCACGGGCGGCGCGGTTTCTTCGCCCTTGCGCGGCCTGAAAGGTGATTACTTCAGGGACCAGAATTTTCGCCGCTTCTTCGCTTCACGGGCGGACCCGGTCATCCAGTTCCACTGGGCCAATGGCGCGCCCATGAAAGGCATGCCGGCCGATAATTTCAGCGTCCGGTGGTCCGGCTCCATCTTTCCCCGATACACCGAAACCTACACGTTTGAAGTCAAGACCGATTACATCGCCAATGTCTGGGTCGGCCGCAAGCAGGTGGTTAACAGAAACAAGGCAGACAAAATCCAGCTCAAGGCCGGGCAGAGGTACCAGTTTCGCGTGGAGTACGTTGAAAATAATGCCGCGGCGCTTCTGGACCTCTACTGGTCGAGCAAATCCCAGGTCCGGGAAATCATTCCTGCCAGCCGGCTCTCCGTTGCCGGTGCAGACTTCTCATTGGCCCCCAAAACAGATGCAACCGTCAAAGGACCGGACGGCAGCAGTCACAAGGCCGTACTGGTGGAGGGCCTGGACGGACTGGTCGCCCGAATCAGCGGGAATCTGCCGCCCGGCCTTTACCACTTGACGATTCCCCAGGGTGACCAGCGAAAGAAGCTCTCAAACCTGGTGGGCGAAGATGGTACCGTGCCCTTCACGGTGACTCCCGACGTCGATGAAAGCCGCGTGGACAGACTGACCGAAGCGGACCTGGAGGCCCTGGGCAACATTGCCGGCATCGTTCCCGTTGCCGACACCGAAAAGCTGCAGGCCGCCCTCGCCGGGCAGTCCACGGGCAAGGAACTGTGGAGATATCTCGCGACCGGGGCTTTTCTTCTGTTGCTGGGCGAGGTGGCCCTTACCCGGTGGATAGCACACCAGCGCAAGACCGGCCAGAAAGTAGAAGTTGAATTCGATGATCGGATGAAGCCTTCGGAGCAGTTTCAAGAACAACTGGAACGAATTGTTAAGAGTAACTGATGTGATCGGGAAAGAGGTCCGGTGATCTGACCGATCTGACCAATCCGAAGTCTGAAACCCAAAAACCGACACCCGACACCACCTGAAACTCAACCCCCGACACCCCCGACACCTGAAACCCGACACCCGACACCCACCCCGGTCCCATGGATCACCATAGACCAGACCTTCTTTCCTCGAGCATACCGGCAGTGGCCATCCTGGCTCTGGCTCTGTTCCTGCTGGCCGCGTGGGTGGGGCTGCATTTCCCGGGCCCTCGGCGGAGCTTGCAGAGCCGGCTGGGCGACAACGCGCACTGGCTGCTGATGGCAGCCCGAGCCCTCGTGGGGACCTTCTTCTTCTGGGCCATCTTTCAGTTCCTTGGGCGCGCGCTTCTGCTGGCAGCGAGCTGGTCGCTTTGGTTCATCGCCCTTCTCGGCGGGGCCGCGGTTGAGATTACCGTCTGGCTCTATGGCCTGGAACGGAAGTCAGTGGAAAAGCGGACCGGCCTCATTCTTGTCTCGCTCCGGGTCCTGTTGGTTGTCCTGGCCCTTTTCATGTTCCTCCAGCCCATCCTCAGCCGCGAGGTCGAAAAAGAGATGGACCGATACGTGGTGGTGCTGCTCGATGATTCGGCCTCCATGCACTTTCGGGACGCTGAGCTCCGTCCCGCGGACAAGGTCCGATTGGCAAGACTCTACGAGGTAAAGTCGGTGAGGAATTACTTCTCCCTGCGCGGCCTGAACGCGCTGGTCGGCCAGATCGGGCGCCAATTCCGCCAGGAGAACGTGGCTATGAAACGTACGGGCAAGGCCGGCCCCGAAGGATTGAAGACGGGCCTGTCGAAGAGCCGAGAGGGCCTGTCAAAATTTCTCACGGGATCGGCCGGCAAACTTGCTGCTGAGTCAAAGAAGATTCTCGCGGCAGTGAAAAAACATCCATTCGACGCGGGCACCCGCCGCAGACTGAACGATCTCGCAACAAACCTGAAAAGGCTCGAGGAGGAATTCACCGGCGCCGCAAAGCTGCTCGGAGCGAAAGGCAAAAAGGCATCGGACACGGTCTCGGCTGTGCTGAAACACTTCGAGACGAGCGAACTTCACCTGGAGAAGCTGCTCACATCAATCCCGGATTCCGCCAGCGCTGCGGACCAGTTTGTATGGAACACGCTGAATGAAAAAGACCGGCAAGAGATCGACGCCATAGCGAAAAAGACGCGGGCTGCCATCGCCCGCGACCTGCTGACCCGGAAGCACAGGGGCCGGCCGGGCATCCTCAGCCAGGTGGAAGAGAAGTACCATCTCAAACTGGTACGTTTCGCGAGCCGTCCCGTGGACGCGGTCGTCAGCGAGTGGGCCAAGAGGGGAGAGAAGAAACAGACCCCCAAAAAACAGACACCGGCAGTAAAAGAACATCCCGCCGGACAACAGTCCACGAATCCTGAACAGGAAGAGAAACAGGAGCAAGACTCGGATGTTGCGTCGTTCCGGCAGAAGACGGATCTGGCCGGTGCGCTGGAAAAAGCGCTCGAGGACGTGCCGCCGGAAAACCTGGCCGGCATCCTGCTGCTCACCGACGGCCGCCACAACGGTGAAAAGAGCCTCGAAGACGTGGCGAAACGGTTGGGCATGCAGGGCTCGCCCGTCTGTTCCGTTATCATGGGGGCCAGCCGCGGTCCGAAGGACGCCTCGCTCATGAGCCTCAAGGCGCCGGAATCCATTTTTCTGGGCGAACGGATGAGCGTCAGGACCGAGCTGAAAGCGGACCGTCTCCGGGGACAGAAGCTCAAAGTGAAGCTGATGCGCCAGGGGAAGCCGATTGATGAAAAGATCATCGACGTTCCCGAAGACGAGCACCGGAAACAACTGCGCTTTTCGGACACCCCGGAAGGAGAAGGGATTTTCCGTTACTCCCTCGAAGTCGAGCCCGTGGAAGGAGAGTTGACGGAGCGCAACAACCACTGGGCCTTCGATGTCGCGGTCTCCGACGATCGAACAAACGTCCTGCTCGTGGATACGCGCCCCCGCTGGGAATACCGCTACCTGCGCAATTTGTTTTACGGCCGCGACAAGTCTATTCACTTGCAGTATGTGCTCCTGAAGCGGGAGACCATCGAAGGAGAGGAAAGAGAGCGGACAGTCTACGCCTCCGCCTCCCGCAAGTTTGGTGATGCGGAAGCCACTCATTTGCCCGGGAATGAAAGGGAATGGCTCAAGTTCGATGCCATCATCCTGGGCGACGTTTCGCCCGGCGTGATCGGAGCGGAGACGATGAAAATCATTCAACGCTGCGTTACCGAACGCGGCGCGCTTCTGGTGCTCATCGCCGGGCCCCGCTACATGCCGCATGCGTTTACTGATGGCGGCCTCAAGGACATGCTGCCCATCCGGTACACCCGCAAGAGGAATCGTTATTTCGAGGCGCCGGAACCTGCATACAGGCTCATGCTCACCCCGGAGGGCAGGCACCACAGCATCATGCAGCAATCAACCAGTTCGACAGAGAACGCCCAAATCTGGACCGGGCTGCCTCTCCTGCTCTGGCGGCATAACGATATTGAGGCCAAAGAAGGCGCGACAGTCCTCGCTTACGCAGAATCGCTGAGAGGCAGAAGTGTCGATTCCGATGAAGCCGTCGAGACCATCCAGGGCTCGGCACGAAAGCTGGCGCTCCGAAAAAAATATATGAAGGAGAACCCTCTTATTGTCATTCAGAAATATGCGGCCGGCGGAGTGGTCATGCTGAACTTCGACCGCACCTGGCGGCTTCGATATCGCATCGGTGATACTTACCACCACCGGTTCTGGGGCCAGGTCATGCGCTGGGGAACGATTGAGAACCTGCGCGCCGGAACCCAGCGTGTCCGCATCGGCTCCGACCGCCTTACCTATACCGCCGAAGAGCCGATCATCGTCCGCGCGAAGCTCCTCGACACGGACCAGAAGCCCCTGCCCGACGAGAGGGCCTGGGCTGACGTCTACCTCGGCGAAGATCGGGTCATGCGCAAACGGCTCGAATTCCGGAAGGACTCGAACGGAATCTACCAGACCGTCCTGAATCCCATCGCCGATCCCGGCCGCTACCGGCTCCAGTTGGAGAGCAGCGCGGCGGCCAGGATTCTGAGAAAACGAGGAGGCCGAAGAGTCGACCAAGTTGAAACCGAGTTCATGGTCGTCACGACCCGCGACCCGGTGGAACTGGCGGAGCTCTCAGCGGACCGGAGCATCCCGTCCAGGCTCGCAAGCCTCACCGGCGGTTCCGTCACCACCCCGGACGAGGCGGATTCCCTCCTGGCACATTTCGGCCCGGGCAACGAAACGATCATGGCGCGCCGCGACCTCTCACTGTGGGACGGATGGTCCCTGCTGATACTGATGGTACTGGCAGTCAGTGCCGAATGGATACTCCGAAAACGCGCCGGATTGACTTGAGCTGGTTTCTTAAGGCGGCCTTTCGGTCGCAACCCCACAAAGCACCGCGGATGACGCGGACCGCGGATAAGAGTACCGCATATATCAGAACCCAAACACCCGGGGTCCTCTTCACCCGCGGTCCTTTTCCTGGCCGGTAAAGTTCGCTCCTTACCAGAGCGGTAGAAACTCCGGCTTCTTCTGATCCGTTGGTGTGGCCAGGGCGACCTTTCCGTAGATTCCGCCTGCCGCCTTGCGATTGAGCACCCGCACCGCAAGCACGTTCCCGCCCCTTTTGAGCTTGCCCGCCACCTTCACGGCAAAGCTCTGATTCCAGCCTTCGATGCTGTCGGGCGAGTGCGTTCCAATCAGCGCGCCGTTGAGATAGACCCAGGCCGATTCGTCGACCGCTTCGAAGAACAGAACCGCCCGCCGGGATTTTCTTGCCGACCAACTGGGTGTAAAGGTACAGCGGTACCATCCGACGCCGCTCAGCCGGATTCCCTGCCGATCCCAGAACCGGCCGACCCGCAGATAGGGCCAGGCGGAATCCACGAATTCCGCTTTGCCCCAGCCCAGCCGTTCGCCAGTCTTTGACTCATCAATCCTAAAACGCCACCAGAGCGGCAGGGGCTGCAGGAGCTTGTAGATCGTCCGCTCCCTTCCGTAAGGCCGGAGCATCTTGTCCTTGAAGGTCTGGAGCGCGTCAGGGTCGATGCGCTTCTCCGGCACGGGGCCGTTCAGGACCTTGATTTCCCAGAGTCGGCCTTGGCCCGGCCCCAGGCTCGTGCGGACCTTCAGCCGGCCGTCGATGACCTTCGCCACAATCGTTTCGCTGCTGACCAGATCCGTGACTGAATCCACTTGCGCGCCGAGGAACTCGACCGTTGTTTCAATCGCATGGTTGCCGTCACGGTTGACCAGGTAGAGCAGCTTACGGTCGTCGGATGTGACTCTTGGGACGACTTCGATTTCCACCCGGTCGGCGGTGGCCTCGATGCCGCCGAACTTCATGTCGAGGAGATGCCGTTTGGCTTTTGTGACCCAGCGGGCCAGCTCGGAGTAAGCGGCAAATTTATCGTCCTGCGCAGCAAGTGTGTCCTGGGTGACCAGGGCCGGAGAGAGATTCGCCTCGCCGCCCATGTGCGTTTGAAACGGCCAGGCGATGATTCCTTTTGCCCCATAGGCGAGCGCCAGGTGAACCAGGGCCTTCATCTCACCGCCGGTCGGGTTTCGCCAGTAGGGCTCCGGGCGAAGGTCGGTGGCATTCTGGCCGAAGGCTGGCGGGACAAACCACCACGGCCCGCGTGCGTGCGTGTCGATCAGCCGAAAGGTGGCGCTGACGGGCAGGTAGCCGGCGATAACCCGATGGCGCAGGGTGCCGTAGTTCGTTTTGCGAATGGGATAGAAGCGCACCAGCCGGACACGGGGCTGAAGCTCCGGCCAGACGCGCAGCGGGTCAGCCTTGCCGCCCATGCCGATACCGTCGCCGATCACGCAGGTCAGCAGCGGCTTCTCCGGATAGCTGGCCTGGATGCTGGCGTAAGTTTTCTTGTACTGCTCCAGCTTACTGGCCGACGGCTCGTCACCGTACATGAGCGCCAGCACGGCCGGGTGGCGCAGCACTCGCTCATCGCGGGTCCAATCCAGCCGCACCATGACGCGGATGCCGTACTGATGCGCCACGTCGAGCTGCTTTACGGTCGGCGGTAGAAGCGTATTGCCGCTGGTGATGGTGTTCAGGCCGGCATCCCGCAGCCGCCGGCAGACCGCGTGGAGGTACGTCAGTTGAATGACCGGATCACGGTTGAGGATGTACTTGTCGTAGACCCCGAAGGGGAAGAAGGGTTCGCGAAGGCTCTCGACCGCATCCGGTTTTGGCAGCGGGCCGAAGACCCCGATGGGCACGATGCCGATACGACTCATCTCACCGCCGTTCATGACCCTCAGGCGAGCCACGTAAAATCCCTCCGGCAGTTTTCCCGCAGCGATTTCGAAAGCCGTGTCCCGATCCGCGGAAAGCCGAATAGGCTGCTTGGACGCAGCAACTGTTTCCTCAGATCGGCTCACGACCTGCCACGTCAGCGATTCGCCGCTGCCCTTCTTGATCGAGACCTTCACGCCTGCCGTCTCCCCCGGTTTGAAAAGGATAGCTTCCTTTTCAGAGACGATTCTGAACCAGTCGACTTTCCGGGGCGCCTGCGCGTTTACCGTACGGGGTACGTATGCCATCGAGGCGAGAGCAATGGTAAGTACGACTCGCTTGATAAATATCATGGGCTTTTCTCGAATAGTGATCGTGAATTCCACTGAATAATGGGCCGGCTGATTACGCAGGCCACTCCGTGACCAACCATCAGGTGACCAATCCTAGCAAGACAGAGAAAGCGCCTCTCATTGTTTTTCATCATTCAGGCGCGCATTCGAAGCAGCTTCCCCTCTCTTGGGCCAAGGAAAAGCTGACTGAGTTTCTGAGACCCCTTTCGTAGATAGACAGAGACTTACACTGTAAGATTCGTTTTCCCGCGCCCGACTTCCTACGGCAGCCTTCGGCCACAACCGAAGATGATGTCTTAGGCTCTTAATCTTTATCTCAATCGTTCTTAATCTCCATGCAGCCAGAAGATTAAGAGCGATTGAGATAGAGATTAAGAGGTGTACATGGGCACCACGCAGAATTTCCGAAGTAAATCCCTAACCTCCTATGCGCTCTTTCGATCACATCCCCGAAGGAATTCCCGATCCCATCGTCGGTAAGCTGCACGACCTCGTCATCCGGGTCCGTAGGGTGGTCTGGATACGGGGTGGGCTGGCCGTGGCAGCGGTCATGCTGATAACCATCCTCGTTGCGATGGGGCTGGATGCGGTTGTCACCATTTTCTCCGGCGGTCTACGCTGGCTCATTTTCCTGTCCTGGGCGCTGCTTTCTTCGTGCGCGGCTTACCATTTTCTTTACCGGCCCTTGACGCGCCGGTACTCCATCACTCGCATCGCCAGACTCATCGAGACTCGGCACCCTGAGTTGGAAGAGCGTATCAGCTCAGCGGTCCAACTCAGCGGCGACGGCGGACCGTTGCGCGGGTCCGAGCAACTCATCGATGCGCTCGTCAAAGAAGCGGTTGTTGATGCCGGGAAGGTGAATCCGGACCGGGAGTTTACTTTGAGGTCAGCCCGGCCCTACATGATAACGGCTGCGGCCGGCGCACTCGTTCTGCTGCTGCTGTTTGCCATCTGGCCCAGCCATACGACCCGCCTCTTCGTCCGGGTGCTCATACCTGTGGTGGAAGTCGGCAACATCCAGGGCCTTTCCCTGGATGTGACGCCAGGCGACATCAATACCGCCGCCGGGGAATCCGTCGAGATTGAATTGGCCGTCCCCGACCCGCGCATCGGACGCGCCGAATTCTTCAAGAAGAATCCAGACGGAATCGAGACCCGCGAACGGATGAGCCGAACGGCGGCCAGCGACGATGAGAAATCTCGATTCAGCATCCGCTTCCCGTCTGTTACAGAGAGCTTCCGTTACCGGGTCAAGTGCGGCAGCGCCCTCAGCGGTTACTACACCGTCAACGTCATCGAAAAGCCGGAAATCGAGAGCATCGCTGTCAGCTATGATTACCCGAAATACACCGGCCTGCCTGACAGAACAGTCGCCCTTTCGAACGCTGGTATCTCGGCCATCGCGGGCACGGGGGTCACTATTGCCGCCACCTTGAACCGAGCGGCAGATGCCTTTCTGCTGCTCAACGGCCAAAAAACGGCCGAGCCCAGATTCGCAGAGAAAGAAGACAAGCCCGTCGCCTCCTGGAATCTCAAATTGAGGCCCGGCACGGCAGGTACCTGGTCGATCAGACTCAAGGAAGAACATGGCATCCAGAATGAAGAAAAAGAGTATGGCCTGAAAGCCATCGCCGATCGATTGCCTTCCGTGCAGATTGTCGAGCCACAGTCAAGAACCCTGAAACTCAGACCCTCTGAAGCGCTGGATATACACGGCGTCGCCCGGGACGACTTTGGCATCGCCCGTCTTGTCATGATGGTAGGGATCGATCGCGGTGAGATGCAGGCCGAAGGGCAGCCGCTTCCCGTCCGGGCTGAGGAGGAAGGTATCTGGCAGGGGCAGGCGAGACTGAATCTTGGCGAGCTTCCCCTCAGCCGGGCCCGTCAGGTCAAAGTGCTCCTGAAAGTCTTAGACAATCTGCCGAAAGAGCTGGGCGGGCCACAGACCGGCCTCAGCCAGGTGATCACCATTCAGCTCGACCACGAGAGTGAAATGCTGGCGAAGCGGGCAGAAGAAGGTCGCAAGACAGTCGCCGCGCTGAAAGACCTTTCAGAGCGCCAGGAGGAGCTCAAAGAAGAGGCCCAAGAAATAGCCCGGCAGGACGACGAAAAGGCGCTGGAAGAATGGAAGAAGGAACAGGAGAAAATCGCCAAGGACCTGGCAGAGATGGTCAAAGAGGATCCGGAGGCCCTCGAGAGGCAGATGAGGAAGGACCAGGAGATGGCAGAGAAACTTTCCGCAGCAGCCAACAAGTTGGCCGAGGAACAGAAACGCCTTCAAGAGATGTTGAGAGACCTCCAGCAACCGGGCAAACGGGAGGAAGTGCGGGAAAAACTCACGGAAGCGGTCGCGAAAAAAGAGTCCGAAATTGCGATGGAAAGCGGCGAGCTGGAAAAGGGAGAAAGCGACCAGGAGAAGCGCAAAAAAATCGAAGATATCAAAGACAGACTCAAGGACGTCGTCGGCAAGCTCCAGGAGCAGCAGTTGGGCGCAGCCGTCAAGGGGGCAAAAGAAGCCCGGCAGGAGATGGAGCAGTTTGCCGGGCAGCAGCAGGCGGAGAGCCAGCCGGGCGCGCAGCAGCAGTCTCCCCAGAATCCGCCGCAGGGCGAGGCCGGGGAACAGGCATCCAGGAACCCGACTGACATGAAGGAGGATATGGCCGGGCTGGCCGGGAAGCAGGAGCAAGTAGAAAGACAGTTGGAGGCCATCGAGCGAGATGATCTGGAATCCGTTCTTGCGGAGCTGCAGAAACGGCTCGCCGAGGAGACCGAAGAGCTTGCAGAATCAGTGCAGGGCCTCCAGGAAAAGGCTGAAGCACTTGGCTTGGCGCAGCAGACTCAGGAGGATGCCCAGAAGGCGCTGGAAGAATTTGAGAAGGCCGCCAGAGGTGCCGCAGAGGCAGACCGGCAACTGGCCCGATTGGACTCGGAACAGGATCAGGGCCAGAACGCAGCCAATCAAGGGGAACGCCAGCAGCAGCCCGCGGAGCAGGAGCCCCAGCAGTCACAGCAGCCCGGGCAGTCGAGCTCGGATCCTGCGCAACAGCAGGCTCAGGATCAGGACCCGCAACAGGCGGGTCAACAGGCTCAACAGCAGGATCAGGGTCAGGACCCGCAACAGGCTCAGCAGCAGACTCAGGGTCAAGAGCAGCAGACGGGCCAACAAGCTCAGCAGCAGGCTCAGGGTCAAGAGCAGCAGGCGGGTCAGCAGGCTCAACAGCAGGCCCAGGGCCAAGACCAGCAGCAGGCGGGTCAACAAGCTCAGGGTCAGGAACCGCAGCAAGCGGGTCAGCAGGCTCAGGGCCAAGAGCAGCAGGCGGACCAACAGGCTCAGCAGCAGGCTCAGGGTCAAGAGCAGCAGGCGGGCCAACAGGCCCAACAGCAGCAGGGCCAAGACCCGCAGCAGGCGGGTCAACAAGCTCAGGGCCAGGAGCAGCAAGCGGGTCAACAGGCTCAGGGCCAGGAGCAGCAGGCGGGTCAACAGGCTCAGCAGCAGGCTCAAGGGCAAGACCAGCAGGCTCAACAGCAGGGCCAGGATCCGCAGCAGGCTCAAGGTCAAGACGCGCAGCAGGCAGGTCAGCAAGCTCAGCAGCAGGCCGGACAACAGGATCAACAGACTCAGCAGCAGGCTCAGGGTCAAGAATCGCAGCAGGCGGGTCAGCAAGCTCAGGCCGGTGAGGGTCAGCAAGCGGAAGCCTCCCAGCAAGGGCAATCCGGCCAGGGCGAACAGGCGCAATCACAGCAAGGGCAATCTGGCCAGGGGCAGCAAGCACAAGCATCTCAGCAGGGGCAGTCTGGCCAAGGCGAGCAAGCGCAATCACAGCAAGGGCAATCCGGCCAAGGTGAGCAATCGCAGCAAGGGCAATCTGGTCAGGGCGAGCAGGCGTCGTCTTCGCAATCATCCTCGTCACAAGGTTCGTCTTCTCAGGCTCAGTCGTCACAGGGCCAGGGGTCGCAATCCCAGGGGCAGTCATCCCAGGCACAGGGCGGAAGCCCATCGCAGGCTCCGTCTCAGGGCGGGGCTTCCCAGGCTCCATCATCCGGACAGCAGGCGGCCGCGGCCCAGCAGGCTCAGGGCCAGGCGTCCGATGCGTTGAGAACCGCAAGTGAGGCCCTCGCTGCCCTGAATGACGACCTCGGCAACCAGTTGGCAGCCCTCGATGGGCAATCGCCCGCGAGCGGAATTGTCGATCCATCCACACTAGCTGACACGTTCGACGCTTCATCACAGGCCTCTTCGTCCGGAAGCGCGCAGGCGGCTTCCCAGGCCGCTTCCAGCTCCTCTCAGATGCTCAGCTCGCTGGCACAGTCGGCCTCCGCTGGCCTGCAGGCCATGACGAGCAGTATGCCATCATCATCGCCGAGCTCGGGTTCGTCAGCCCCGTCGGGCGCCAGCTCGCCTCCCGGCTCAACATCTTCCCAGGCGGCAGGCTCATCTCAAGGCTCTTCCCCGTCACAGGGATCGAGCCAATCCTCGCAGAGCTCCGGTCAGCCCGGTGGCTCCAGCCCTGGCCAACCGCCAGGAGGCGGAAGGGCCGCTGTCAGCGCGGAAGAGATGCCGCTGGAGCTGAAGAAGCTCGGACTGTCCACCGACGAATGGGCCAAGCTGAAGGGCCGGCTCAAAGGCGACGTTTCAAGAGGCGCCACCGAATCCGCGCCAGTCGAATACAGAGACTTGGTGAACCGCTATTTTCGGGAGCTGTCCCGGCTGGGGACATCGAAAGAAAAATAGAATCTGAAAGTGTCCATCACCGAAAACGAATCGCGATTATTATCAAATGGTGTTTTCCCGACGATTCCGTATGGGGCAGAATCCAGTCTTCCGTCTTATCCGAACACTGAAACCTGAAACCCTCTTCCCCAGCACCATGCCCAGCCAAGCCCTCATCCTTTTTCTCCTCGCCCTTCCCCTTCACGCGCAGCGGGTCGAGAACGTATTAAGCCCCTACAGGGCCGAGGTTGACAGGCGAGTGAACCGGGGTCTGGATTATCTCGCATCCGTCCAGACAAAGGAGGGGTATTTCCTGGGAAAGTATGGCAACACCACCGGCGTGGTCTCTCTGGCCGGGATGGCTTTTCTAGCCAAGGGGCACACACCCGGTTACGGCCCTTACGGTGACGCGATCAACCGCTGTATTGATTACGTGCTGGGGATGCAGAAAAAGAATGGGCTCGTCGCGGGGAGACATTCCCACGGCCCCATGTACTCCCACAGCATCGCCACCCTCTTCCTCTCCGAGGTCTCCGGAATGGTCGATCCTGAGCGCCAGGAGAAGATCGACCAGGTATTGGGAAAGGCCATTCGAGTGTTGCTGGCGGCGCAGAGCGTCGCGAAGTCGTCGCGGCACCAGGGCGGCTGGCGCTACCAGCCGAATTCCAGAGACAGCGACCTTTCCCTCAGCGGGTGGGCCCTGATGGCCCTGCGCTCAGCGAAGCTCAACGGCGCACAGGTACCGGATAAGGCCATCGAAGACGCGGTGAAATACATCTTCAAGGTCCATGACCCAAGGAACGGTCGTTTCGGATATCAGAGCGGGGCCAGTCACCCTGTTAACCTGACCGGCGCGGCCCTTCTGTGTCTCGAGCTCACCGGCCATCACGGCGAAGATGTGACCTTCAAGGCCGGGGACTACATCCTCAAGATCAAAAACCAGCAGTCCAGCTACGGCTTGTATTACGCCGCCCAGGCCACGTTCCAGCTTGGCGGCAAATACTGGGAGCAATACGCCACCTGGATGTATGGTAAACGGATGGCCGGCCAGAAAGAGGACGGCTCATGGCACGGGAGCTGGGGCGCATCGTACGAAACCGCGACAAAAATCCTGGCCTTCACCGTCCCGTACCGCCAGCTCCCCATCTATCAGCGCGATGAAACGGTAGACGAAGAAGACTGAAGACAGGATGCTGCCGTTACGCTGGCCTCGCCCCAATCGTAGACACAAGCAGACTGATGCGTTTGCAGAAAGTCCTTTCCTTTAGGTTAGACTTCGTGTTTCGCTGAAGCGGGCATTACAAAACACCCATTGGAATCCTTGCGAGAGGGTCCGCAACCTGTGAGATTCGTTCGTAAAAAGTCTATTGCTACCGTTTCCGCCCCAAAGGGGCATGCACACATCAGCCCAAGGCAACGCCTTGGGTATGGAGAGACATTTTCGCACGAGCCCTGTAAGGGCGAAACAAAGGGTTGTGACACATTCGTTTGTGACGCCCTTACAGGGCTAAGACTGTATTTCGCACCTATTCCCAGGGCGTTGCCCTGGGCTGGTACGTTTTGGCCTTTCAGGCCAGATTCCGAGTGGCTGCTACTTTTTTCGAGCGAATCTGTAAGCCTGCAGAAATGTATAAGCTCACAGGCTGGTGGCAGCCCGTGGCTACAACCGCGCATCCTCACGTTTCGTCTAGCTTTTATAGTTCCTATAGTGATCGCAAGTGTGTTTTTTGACTCTTCATTGTCTTTCTTAATTTGTTTTGGTTAGGGAGTAGATTTCCGATTTGGGTCTCAAGGCGGTGCGGTTCTACGCCCAGGCCGGCGGCGAGTTTGAGGAGGGTGAGTCCGGTTTCGTCGCTGAAGGCTTCTGTGTTTTGCGCCTGCCTTCGAGAGCAGAAGACAGGTGACCTCCACAACTGGTGCAAGTTCCACGTCAAGCTTTCCAAACAAGCTGCCGGCCTCAAAAACTCCATCCGGGCTGAGTTTCAGTTGGTCAGCCCAAAGATGCTGGATTGCTTCGGTCCGAACCCGTTCACGCAGGTGGGTCTGACGTTCATGAAGAAATACACAAACCCTCACAAACTGCTCAGGCGAGGCTCTAAACGGGTCATTGAGATGTTGTCTGAGCACTCGTCGAAGGACATCGAGGACATCACAGAACTGGTTTAGAACTTGTTTGCCTGCGCAAGGAGCGCGGTCGAACTTTATCGTCCCATTGATGAAGGACACGGCATGTCATTCACCTTCGAATGTGTGCAGCAGCGAGTCGACTGTTTGCTGAATCAACTCGAACTCATTGCAAAGCAGCTCAAAGAAATCGAAGACCGAATCGCCAAACTTCACGCAGAGGTAGACCCTAACGCCGCGTCCCGGTCGCTGCCGGGATTCGGCAAACACATCTCAGCCGTAGTCGATAGTGCCGTAGGAGACATCACCCGGTTTTCATCCGGCGTGGCGTTCTCCGCCTACATCCGATGCGTCCCTCCAGAGAACTCCACCGGGGACGGAAGAGTGCCGGACGGCGAACATAAACGCCAGCCCCTTCGCAAAGACGGCAACCGGTATTTGCAGTCCCACTTCTACCTGGCCGCCGAAGTCGCCCGGCGTTATGACGCCGAGTGCGCCAACATCTACGTCAATTTGATGGCCAAAGGGCGACATCACAAACAGGCCATCAT
>JASLXP010000171.1 GCA_030740295.1 Planctomycetota bacterium | reverse complement strand
AAAGCTGGGCGCGTATGTCTGGGACAAAGGATGGAAGTTGCGTCCCGACGCCAATTGGCGCAACCCTTATTTCGAGCAGACACCCAAACATCCGGCCGCCGTCATCGGGCATAGCGACACTTCTCAATTCGTGAAGTTCCTGAATGGAAAAGTTCCGGCCAGATGGATGCCGTCTGGCAAAGGAACTTACAGATTCTCTTTGCCCACCGAGGCGCAGTGGGAGTATGCCTGCAGGGCAGGGTCGGCCAGTACATTTTACTGGGGAGACGATGCGGCCCGGACTGGAGAGTACGCAAACGTCGCTGACAAGAAATATGCCCAGCAGGTGGCCGAGGCAAAGCAGGAGTTGGATTACCCCGTCTTCGATATCGAAGACGGCCATACGTTCACTTCGGCGGCTGGCAGTTTCAAGCCAAACGCGTGGGGCTTCTACGACATGATGGGCAATATCAGGGAGTGGTGCGCGGACGGTATGCATCCAGCGCAGGGTCCGGTAACAGACCCTCTCGGCAATACAGGAAAGGCCATGATCTGTCTGCGCGGCGGTAGCTTCTCGGATGGCCCCGAGGTGGCGCGCTCCGGAGCGCGTTACCAGGCAGCAAGGTATCTGGCAAATGTCTCAGCAGGTTTCCGAATGGCCTTCCGGCTTGCGCCCGACGCAAAAGGTGACCTCGCCGAAAAGTTCAAACACCTTTTCGAGATTCCCGGGGAAGACAGAGACCAGCACGGGAATCCTGTTCGGAAAGGCAAAGACGCGGTCACGGGCCTTCCACTCGAAGTCCGATGCAGACAGACCGGGATGCATCTCCTCTACGTGGCTCCGGGCAAATTCACCATGGGTGCGCCCGAAGGTGAACCCCATCGAAGGGAGTCTGACATCCAGCACGAAGTCACCATTACACTGCCTTTCTATCTTGGCAAGTACGAGGTCACCCAGGACGAATTCCGCAAAGTCTTCGATAAGCGTTTTCTCTCTCGCGCCGAGCAACAGCAGAGAATCCCAACCATCTGGAGACACGGAAAGTGGCAGGCGCAAAAAGCTGACTGGCGGGACCCGCGCTATGAGCAGAGCGAAGCTCATCCGGTTTGCTTCGTCTCCTGGGCCGATGTGCAGCGTTACACTGGCTGGCTGAATTACACTGCGCCGGCCACAGGCCGCCGGGATCGACTGCAATTCTCACTTCCGACCGAAGCCGAATGGGAGTACGCCTGCCGTGCCGGTACGAACACTCGTTATTACTGGGGAGATGTCGATGCGGTCGTTGGCGAATACGCGAATGTCTACGATTCGACTTTCGCAGAGCTTTTCAAACGCGATGCCTGGCATCCCTTCCAGGCAAATGACGGACATATCACCGCCGCACCTGTCGGCAACTACAAGCCCAATCCGTGGGGACTGTATGACATGATCGGCAATGTCGCGGAATGGTGCCAGGACAGATACCAGGCATATCCGGCAGCAGCGACGGATCCCGTAGGCAGATCAGACTCAGTTGAATACAACCTCCGTGGAGGAGCATGGAGCTCGGGGATTCCAAGGGCCCGATGTGGCATGCGGGCCCATCTTTATACGAGGGGGCTTTCATACAGCGTCCAGTATGGATTTCGCACGATTTTTCGTTTGCCCAGTGATCGGGCTGAGGTCGAGGCAGTCGAACCAGTTCGCGAAATCGTACCCAAGTGGGGAGAGGGCTGCGTGCTCGCTTACTCGTTCAATTCGGACGCGGTCACATTTGAGGGTGGCCGCCTGACAGGAATTACCGACCTCTCAACCAGCAAACACCACGGGAAAGTGCTCGGCGGGATGATGGCTCCTGGCCGTCACGGCCACGCACTGTTGTTCGACGACAGCACCCATGGCGTCGAATGCCCCCGTTCGGAAGCACTCGAAATAGAAAAGGAACTTTCGGTCGCCCTCTGGTTGAAGGCCGGCCCGCAGCAGGAGGTCTGGAATCGTCTGGTCCACCAGTTTCACTGGAACGGAAAGGCCGGATGGGCCGTCAACATCAACGGCGAGGATTTCGAAGGGGGCAAGAAGGACGGCGTCGATATCGAGTTCTTCGACAAGCTGGGCAATCTTCACGGCGCCTTTGGCCGGCCAGTCGTAACCAATGGCGATTGGCACTTTGTGGCTGCCACATTCGATGGCTCGACGGTACGAATCTATCTGAACGGCCAGGTCGTCGGCGAAAGGCATCTACTCCAGGACACCGTAATCAAGCGCGGCCCCGGCACAATCATGATCGGCATCGGAGACCACGACGAACCCATCCGAGGCCTGCGCGGTGTCATTGATGAGGTGGCCATCTGGCGGCGCGCACTGAAACAGAATGAGGTGCGCGAAATGTTCGATTATTCAAGTTCCGGCAGGAGCTATTGCGAGACCCTGGGTAATGTGCCAGTGGAAGAGTGAGTATTACCGTGGGCTTTGGTGTAAAGGGCGATCATCGTGACCTCCCATTAAGACGCCTATGCCCCGCCCAACACGGCACGCGCATGTCGTGCAAAATGGCCACGGATATCGTCGGCGTATCGGCGAAGTGTCTGCTCCCCTAACCCCTCGAGATCACCGCAGCGGTACAGAGCGCGGGCCAGGTGCAGTTCGCGCAAGGCCCCGTTTCTTACATCGTCTTCGTTGGGGTTGTCGGTCAAGGCTTCACGGGCTCCAGCAATGCTCGTGTGGCTGTGGCCACCCACACCGTCGCGGCGCAGAATAGATGCGAGCGCCGAGGACGGTTCTTCTTCTGGCACGCGTGCGAAAAGCTGTTCGCAGGCTTCGGCAATAGCGCGGCAGTGACTGAAGTCCGGTACTCCCTGCAAATCTGCGAGCTTTTTCAGAACGACTGGCCAGGCGCCCTCGCCGTCGCAGCGTCCCAGGACCATGAGCATGGCATCGACTTCGGAGCTACTCATTCCAAACTGGCCCATGCCCTTGTAGTTCCAGCCGTCATCCCATTCTCGACTGTTTAGCTCGTTACGGAGCGTGGCCGCCCCGTAGTTGTCGCCCATAAGGCCAAGTGCGAGAGCGTAAAGCCATCTGTTGTCTGATTGGGTGGCGTCGTGTGCTTCGCGAAGCAGGGGGCCTGCGCGTTCGGCTTCGGCGAAACAGAGGGCGATACCTTCATGGGTCTCCCATCCCTGGTTGACGGCCCAGTGCAGTTTCTCATCGGAGACGGGAAAGGTGTCCTCATCGCTCAAGACTGCTTCAGGCAGGTTGCCGACCTCAATCAGGTGCTGCTGGAGCTGTTTCAGATCGATGTCTCGGACACCAGTACCAGCCTGTGCAGCCATGGCTGCAGCACGTCCGGCCGCGTACCCCTGATTCTGCACATCGGGCTGCATGCGAATGACCGGAAGCGCGTCGCGATGCGCGGAGACGCCCAGGCCGGTGACCAGGATCCCATCGAGTCCACGGGGAAGAAGGCAGCGGTAAGGCACCTGCACCCACAAGCGTTCTTTGTCGGGCGGCTTGACCAGGAAGAGCGGGTGAATCGTATAACCGTGGGTATCGAAGTTTGAGGAGCTGACACAGATGGTGTCCGGGAAACGCCGGTCAGTCAGGAAGTCTGCAGGCCCCAGCTCCATATCGCCGATGATTTGCCGACGCTCTCGAGAGTCGACCAATTGGCCAAGGTCAAAATCTTTGGAGAACTTCTCCTTCGCCAGTACAAAAAAACTGGTCGCATCGATGACGTCGGTGTCATCGGAAAAACTGTGGTCGGTGTTGTGGTAGCGTTTGTCGGGTCGGACGCTTGCGAGGCCAGTGCCCTGGACCGCGACGTGTTCCTCTCTGATGCCTGTAGTTTCCGCGCCTGCGGCCGCAGCCACGTCCGCGTTACCCGTAGCATCAACCACAGCTCCGGCTTCGATTAAGCCGTAGCCGTGCGGCCCAGCCACTACGACTCCCCGAACTCGACCGCTGTCGATCCAGGCGCCGCAACAGAGCGTTCCAAACCAGACCTGCGCGCCCGCATCCCGTGCGGCCTTCAGATACCAGGTCTGCTTGGCCTGGGGCGACCAGCATGTCTTTTTTGCGGCGACTTCCGGATCGGGCTCCAACCTGGCTACGCCCTGGTCTACCTGCTGGGTAAAGCCAACGATGTTGCCGTAGTAGTAGTTCGCAATCTGGCCCAAAGTGCCAACTCCGCCAAGCCCAAACTGGGTCTCGCAGACCAGGGTGTTAGCCCCTGCCCGTGCGGCGGAGATTGCGGCCGGAGCACCGCCCGTGCCTCCACCGATGACGACCACGTCGTACCGCCCCAGGACTGGCAGTGTGTTGTCCGGAGCATCGATGGTCTCGCCAGGTCCTGTCCACGGACGCAGGCCGCATTCGTGCGAGCGGATTTCCCCCTCGGAAACAAACTCGCTATTCGCGCAGGCAGCGGTCAATTCACCTGCCGGCACCTTGGCTTCACGTCTGGTCAAAGCCTGGCCGAGCCGCTCGCCGATCCCAATCAGGTTCGTTGGCCGGGACAGGCATTGCGCCACATTCTGTGAAATACGTGCGCTTCCTCCCAGGATGTGCAGGCCATCTTCGACGCGCAATGCTTCCAGCGGGAAGTTGCCGGTGCCAGTCCATTCTTCCGTGTACGGTTCAACGTCAAGGTGCTCCGCCTGAAGCAGGGACAGACGCTCGCTGTGCTGGAACACACCCGGGCTCCAGAAGCGCGCGACCATTTCGGCGTACGCGGAAGCAAGCCCCGCCCAGTCGCCTTTGCCCACGTCAACGGTCAGCTTGTACCGCCGGGCGGGCAGTTCGATCTCATTGTCGCCGCACTGCGCGAGCATCGACGGCAACTTTTCGACCTGCAGATTTGAATCGTCTTCGACGGCCTTGCCGCCAATTGTTACGTGGGTTACCTGCTGTCTGCCGCTCACATCGCCGGTGAAAGCCGCGCCGGCCTGGCGCGAGAGCTGACCATGATCCGTCGCGTCTACGACCTGTCCCGCAACGATGGCATGACGACCGGACCGGCTGGCAATCACCGCACCGGAGATTCGACCATCGTCATCTCGCAGGACTCCGGCAGGCCGGGCATTGAGCAGGAACGGAACCTCAGCTTCGACCATGGCCTGTTCGAGGGTCCGCTTAACATGCATCGGGGTTGGAGGCGTCGCTGAAGGTTCGGTTCCGCCGGGAAACAGTTGGCATGCGAGTTCTGTGGGCAGCTCGTCCTCTTCGCCCAACCAGTAATCAAAATGCGCGGCAATGTCATCGCCGAGATACGAAGCCGGCGCCACCAGGTACACCGAACCTCCTTGTTTCCGTCCGGCAAGCGCGCAGGCAACAGCCCCGGCGGATCCGCCAACGACGAGCAGGTCAACTGTATCGACAACAGCTAGTTTCTGATTCACGATGATTCTCCGATAAGATGAGTCTGAGTGACGGAGAGTTAATAGCTCGATCTCTCGCTTCCAGCTCGCAGCGGTCTTGAAATTGACTTCAGCCCATTTCTACGATGATTGCTGACAGATGGTATCACACTGACCAATCCTCAACCTTCAATCTCGGCACTGCCTGAAAGTCGCTGTCCTTGGTGACGACTATGCAGTTGCCCAGCGTGAGTGCGATGGCCGCGATCTGAATGTCGATTTGTTGTATGGGACGGCCCTTTTTACGCAGTTCGGCCCTGATTCGTCCGAACTCCAGAGCGGCGCCTTTCTCATAGGGCCAGAGTCTCAAGTGACGCACTTCTCGCAGAAGTTCACGCCGCCTCCGTTCAGGATCGTCGCTCATTTGAACTCCGGCGACAAGCTCACCAAGTACCGGCGTGCAAATTCCAACAACGTCTCCATTACGTATCGAGTGGTTCACCCTCTCGCGTACTCCCAATCTGCGGTTTACGTAATCGCTGGCAATGCCCGAATCCAGAAGATAGCGTGTCATTCAAAGAGCTTTTCAGTTTTCTCCCAGCTTTGCCGTTCGAGTTCCTTTTGCTCGGCTTTCGATTCGGCCAGGTATGTTTCAAAGCGGACCAGTTCGTTCGGGTCTTCAAACAGCGGAGGCATCTCCTCGATCTCTCGGCATCGGGCTTCAATTTCCTCTTCTGTTTTCGGCCACGGAGTTCCATCTACGCACACTTCTTCCTCGCCAGCGCCAGCGGAAACCTGGACAGAAGTTTCATCAGGCCAATCGACGGACTCGTCGAGCTCCACCATTCCATTCCGATATGTTCCGGACACGTTTTTCATAATGTAGCAATGGTATGCAGTAGGCATGCCCCCTTCAACAATTCCGATTTGAGATGACAAGAATATGAGCAACACACAACCCAACACCATTTACATCGTCTGTCACGATCTTGGCCGGACCCTGGGCTGCTATGGCGAGGCTGTGAAATCCCCACATCTCGATCGTTTTGCAGCGGAGGGGGCATTGTTCACCACGGCTTTCTGCGCGGCCACTGCGTGTAGCCCTTCCCGTGGCTGTGCATGGAGCGGACAGTATTCGCACAACAACGGGCTGATGGGGCTGGTCAATGGCGGGTGGAGCATGCCGAACGAAACGCGCACGGTTGTCGATTACTTTAATGATGCGGGCTACCACACGGCCATTTCCGGACTCGATCATGTCAGGAAGAATCGTGAAGACTTGCGCTTCCAGGAAGACCTCAATCAGAATCCCCGGGCCTCGACCGCGGTGGATGCGGCGATTCAATTCCTCGAGGGTCGCCAGGATGAGGGGCAGCCATTTTATCTGAATCTCGGCACTGCAGAGGTGCATTCATCTCGATGGCTGTCTAAGCACCACTTCAGGAACAGGTCGAATCCGAACCTGCACGATTACGCCCGGCCCCCTCGACCTGAGGACAGCTTTCTGCCTTCGGCCGTTCCGGACTTCCCACCCATCCGGCGTGAGATGGCGAACTTTCAGGCCGCTATCGAGTTTCTCGATTACCACCTCGGCCGGCTGCTGAACGCTATCGACCGGCTCGGCTTTGCTGAGAATACAGTGATCATGTTCACGACCGATCATGGCATCGATGGACTTCGCTCGAAGGGCCGCCTTTACGACAAAGGAATGGAGCTCGCCCTCATGATGCGCGGCCCGGGCATTGAGCCCGGCACGGTCATCGATCATCAGATTCAGAACATCGATTACACACCGACCTTCCTCGAAGCTGCCGGGGTGGACATCCGCGATGATGTTGACGGCAAATCATTCTGGCCAGTTTTTGCGGGAGGAGAATACAGCCCGAGCGAGATGGTGTTCGCCGAGCGCAATTACCACGGCTCCGTTGCGGAAGAATTATATCCGGATGGTACGAGTAAGTTTTACGATCCCATGCGTTCGGTGCGCACCAAGGACTTTCATCTGATTCGGAATTTCGGAAAGGACATCCTGCGCGACTGGACTCCTGACGAGATCTCTGAAGTAGATGATGAAGGCGAAGGCTACATGCGCGTGATGTTCCCCGAGCTGACCGAGGCGCGCCCTGAAGTGGAGTTGTTCGATCTGAGAAACGATCCTCTCGAGCGAAATGATGTCTCGAATGATCCCAATCTTGCGGACACCAGGGCCCAGCTTCTCGCCGCACTCGATGATTGGATGAAAGATACAGACGATCCGCTCCTGGCAGGCCCCATCCCGGATTGGCTGAACGGCTGGCCGCCAGAGGATTGAAGCCGCATTTATCTGAAGCTTTATTCCGGAGCGGACCTTGGAATCCGACACTCCTGCCGTTACTCCATCAGCACAAACTCGCGCCACTTGACCGGGCGGGCGTCGACGTTGGCGTTGAAGCCGCCGAACTGGATGCCGCCGAGTCTGCTGTAAGGCTTCTCCTTGTCACCGGTCATGTCCGTATCCCATGGGAAGAGGGAAAGCCGGAAGCGTGCGCCGGCTTCGAGCTTCATCGGTGCGATGCAAGCCTTGGGATAGGCCCACTCGTAGAGGTACCCTTTCGCTGTCCGCCGGACAGCAATCTTCGCGCCTGCCGCGGTGGTCGGGCCGACTGCGACGTTGCCCACACGAAAGATTCGCGCGGTGCCGTCCTTGCACAATCCCAGGTGTTCCCGGTAGTAGCCGGCGTTGAGCTTCTCTCCCAGCTTCCATCCCCAGGGATAGAACCCCAGCATGATGTTGTCGTCCATCCAGATGTTGATGTCATTGGCGCGAGTGACGGCTGAGCTGTCCCTGATGTCCGCCGCGAAATACAGGTACTCCTGATCCCACAGGGTGTAGAACTGGCCGCTCAGGTCGTCCTTCCCAGCGTTTCGTTTGCCCCAGCCGGTAAACTCACGGGCGAAGGGAATGGCCGTCTGGTTTTTCAAGTCCCAGTCCGATAGGTCGCCGTCAATGTTCAACGGCCCGGGTACCCTGGGCGTGGCACGGAAAGCGACTTCTTCGGTATGTGCCAGGCGAATGCCATTGGTGGTTTCCAGGTGGACATTCACCTCATAGGCGGTGCTCAGATTGACCTGCTCGCGGGGGACGGGGAACCGCACCGCGGCTGTCCCTCTTGCAGAAACGCTGAATGTCTTCTGACTGGCCGCGGTCCGGAACCCATCGGAAAAGAAGACATTGCTCAGGCGGACGATGCCCGTTGAGGCTTTGTCCGCAAGGCTGGTGACTGTTACCTCGATAGCGGGGTCCTGCGAGACGGTCATGGGAATGCCGGTGACAGACAGGTTG
>JASLXP010000170.1 GCA_030740295.1 Planctomycetota bacterium | reverse complement strand
CAGGTGAAAGGTGTCACCACCGTGATTGATGCCATTGCCGTCATCGGGGAAGTCACCGGATGTCATATCCCCTGCTGCAAAGTCGTTGCTCGGATACCACTCACCTCCAAGCATGCATTGGATCTTGTAGGGCCTGTTGATGGGGTCGATGCGATAGGGACACCAGGGATTCTTGTCGCGCACTTTGATGCCGTGAACCGGACAACGTGCCCGAACATTCCGAGGAACGAATCGCGGAATCTTCGTCGTTGGCTGCAGCATCCAGATGAATTCATCGCTCTTTTCGATGAGCTTGTCTGCTGGGCCGTACCTGGGGCCGATGTAGTAACGAAGAGTATCGCCAGCCACAATTCGTCCGAATTCCTTCTTCCCCCATTCATACTTATCCAGGTTTGAACGCCCGTTCCTGATCCGTTCAGGCGTGTAGTAAGTAGATCCGTCCTTGGCAGAAAGGCTCACACTCATGATGGTCAACAATGCTCCGATAGAGGCCGTTCTAATCATAGTTCGACGTGCAGTAGTCCCGGTTCAGAACCAGAGGATGTTTCAGCGATACTTGGAGAGTCAGTCCGGATACCTTCCGATGAAGAAATCACCTACCCAGGTTTTCGCGCCTCATCCTCCGTGATCCATTTGCAGCCCACAACACTCACACAGACCATCGCTCCAGTTTATCTGGGTCAAGCTCGATGCCCAATCCCGCGCCATGGGGAACATGAATTCGGCCATTTGTATACTGGAAAGGAGACTTCACAACATCACCTTCAAGAAGACCCGGCCCGACGAGATCCGAGGCGATAGTGACGGATTCAGATGCGGCGGCCAGGTGAATGGCGGCTGCGGTACCTGGGCCCAGCTCGATCGTACTCCCGATTAACGAAGCGATCCCGGCTGATTCTGCGATCTGCGCAAGATGACCAGCCCGCACCAGTCCACCGGCCTGGCATGGAATGATATTGAAGACGTCCACCGAACGGTGCTGTATCAGTGACTGTGCGAAATCATCCGCAAAGTCAGCCACATGTTCGATGACCGGGATCGGCACTGCGGCACGGACCCGTCCCAATGCCTGAGCCGCGGCATCGGGTGACCGATTGACCGTTTCCGCTTCATGCTTTGCCACATTTCGTGAAACCTGCCGGATCGGGGTTTCGATTGCATCCGCACCAAGCTCGGCGAGCTGCCTGACATTCTCGATTGCCTCAAGCTCTTCCCATTCGCCGCTGGCATCCAGCTTGAGATAGGCATCCGCACCGGCGATCTCGCGGAAAGCATTTACCCGTTGGAGGTCCTCGTCGATGTCTTCGCCGACTTTCATCTTGAATGCGGTGAAGCCCTCGGCAATCTTGTCCTTCACCTCATCCTCCATCTGCTCTGAACTTCGGATATAGATTACCCAGGAGACATTCACGCTGTCACGAACACGTCCCCCCAGCAGTTCGCAGACAGGCTTCTCTTTCCTTCTTCCTTCTAAGTCCAACAGCGCCATCTCCAGCGAAGACGAAAGCATCATCCGTTGCTCTCGCTTCATCTCGGATGGAAAGGAGCCCTTGAGCCTGTCCGTCAACTCCGCCCGGTCTTTAAGATCCGCGCCTATCAAGAAATCGCCGAACCACTCCTCCAACTGTTCCGCACTGACCGTGACCCAGTCGTTTTCGATATCAGAGATCTCGCCAATCCCCGTGAGCCCGTCCTCGGTAATGAGAGTGTAAAGCAGGTAATCTGATTTTTCTTTACCTTCGCCATGCCCACCGGCCGGCGCCACGCGAGTATTGTAGATGCGATCTACCGCCACATGATGAGCACGTATCTGTGAGATCTTCATGCGCAGATTCTACGTCATCAGTTCCCGCACGGCCCGCCCATGAACATCTGTCAAACGGACTTGCCTGCGCAGCCGTCAACTGATAAGCATCCAAGGCGTCGACACTCCTCGCGGCCCGCCATGGCCGCGCCATTACTTCCACAGCAGGCCCACACCAAACGGAGCAAGAACATAATGATCTTCGGATTCAGCACTTACGGGATGAAAGGCATTGCCACAGAAAAGGCATTGCCGATTTTGTCTGAGATTGGCTTCAACGCCGTCGAGCTTGCCGTCTGGGAAGGCTGGGACGCGTCCCCCGATAACATGAACGGCGAACGAAGAAACACGATTCGTGATCTGTCGAAGGACCACGGCATTCGCATCTCAACACTCATGGAGAATCTGAAGCCATCCACAGATCCGGATGAACAGAAGAAGACTGCAGACAGGCTGAAAACCGTCGCGGCCCTCGCTCATGAGCTCTCACCAGACGATCCCCCGGTCATCGAGACAACCCTTGGAGGAAACAGATGGCAGGACGTTAAGCAACTTTTCGTCGATCGCCTGCCCGACTGGGCGAGGATTGCCGAAGAGACAGAAACAATCATTGCCATCAAACCCCACCGCGGCAACGCCATGAGCCGCCCGGAGGAAACAGTCTGGCTGCTCAGACAACTCGGCGAGCCAAAATGGCTAAGGATGGTCTACGATTACAGCCATTTTGACCAGCGCGACATGACCCTGGAAGAAACGCTGAGAACATCGCTGCCGTACATTTCATTCGTGGCCATCAAGGATACCGAAAAGGTAGACGGCAATATACGTTTCGCTTTGCCCGGTGACAGCGGCCGCATCGATTACCACAAGCTCTTGACCATGCTGAAGGAAGGCGGCTACACCGGGGACGTCAACTGCGAGGTCAGCGCTCAAATCTCAGGTCTCGAGGGCTACGACCCAATTGCTGCCGCTAAAAAATGTTATGCAAACATCGCCCCTGCTTTTGAAAAGGCGGGAATAGCAATTAAGTAGGCCAAGATTCCACTCTGTTCATCTCTTCACCTTTAACCTTAAGATTATGAAAACACTGTCCCTCAAACCGCTTGTTGCCTGTCTTTCCTTCGCCTTGTCTCTGACAAGCTGCGTCCAGAAGAAGAAAGACCAAGTGCCACAAGAACCACAGTTCACAAAGGTCATCGCGCAGAAAACCAGCAAACCAATAAAAGTAGACGGCCTCCTCGATGATGAAATCTGGAAGACTGCACCGATCCACACAGCAGCTTTTGACAAACGCAACAAGGATACCCCTCAGGAGCCAGGCACCGTTCAATTCGCGTGGGACGACAAGAATCTGTATATGGCCGTAAAATTTGTGGACACCGACATCGTGGCCGAAGGCAAGGAAGATCAGCTTCATCATTACAAAATGGGGGATCTTGCCGAACTGTTCTTGAAGCCTGAGGACAGCACGTGGTATTGGGAGCTCTATGTGACGCCACATGGCAAAAAGACTAGTTTCTGGTTTCCGGGTCGTGGCAGATTCGGATTGGAATCCAGCTTTCAATATAAAATGGAACTAAACGTTGGCGCGAGAATAGAGGGCACCCTCAATAACTGGCGGGACAAAGATTCCCACTGGACAGGCGAAATGGCGGTGCCGATTAGTGAACTGACAAAATATGGTGATTCATTTGGCCCCGGATCGAATTGGCGGGTCTTTCTAGGCCGCTACAACCTGTCGAGATATCTGTCGCGCCGTGAGCTGACCATGTTCCCGAGACTGCGGTGGACCGATTACCACATGCATGAGGATTATGGCGTTTTAGAGTTTGTCGAATGAACCAGGCCGGGAGCATTGACATGGAAAGACAAGTGAAACGCGGCCAGCTTTTCTGTGCCGTCTGCGTTCTGGCAGCAACCATTTCGGCCAATCCTATCCATGTCGCTCCTGGTGGAACACACCACAATCCCGGCACTGCTGAAAAGCCTGTAAATACGCTCAGGCGAGCCGTACAGCTCGTCTGGGACAGGACAGAGCCCTCTGAAATCATCATCCATGCGGGCATCTATCCCGGTGATGTGCAAATTGGCAACAACACAGACCGCCTCGGCGGACCACGCCCGCACATCTTGATTCGTGCAGCCACTGACAAGACCACCGGAACATATGAAAAGGTCCTGTTCGATGGCGGCCGAATTATCGATAAAGCCGATGAGGTCGCGGGCAAGGCGGGCGTCTATCGCATTACTGCCAGATCTAACCCGTTTCGGAAATCACACATGTGGGAAACGGATACTCGAAAGAGATACACCCTGGTACCTGGTATCGAGTCCGTTGAGCAGTTTCCCGCCAGCTTCACATTCGTTGGCAACTATCTGTATTTTCATACATCGGACGGACAGCCGCCTGAGAAACACGACATCGGTATGACACGCGGCATCAACGGCATCACGCTCTGGCGGCCAAACATCACTGTTCGCGGATTAGTCATTCGCAACTACCTCAGTTGGCGTTGGTCTGCGGGCGTTGAATTTCGCGGCGCGAATACGATTGCCGAAGACTGCAAAGTCTCTAATTGTTTCCGCGGCTATCAGATCATGATGGAGCCGCCCGGTGTACGGATCGTGCGTTGCCGCGCAGATGATGTTGCCGGCGGGGTCTACTCACAAGGACAGAGGCCAATCATTGAAGACAACCGCCTGTTTAAGATTCGCGATGACTTCATGGTTCCCTCCTATCCTCAGGATGATTGCGCCATTCAGTTTTACTATCCGGCCTTTGAAGGCGAGGTCCGGCGCAATCTCTGTGTGGGTTACAGCGCCGGCATATTTGTAAAGTGCAAGCTCAGTAGATTTATCGTAGAGCACAACACTGTTCTTGAAGGCATCGCACACGGCATCGGTTGCACTGGCTGGCACCCTGATTCTATTTTCAGGTTCAACATCGTTTCTGGTTTTGCCACTCCCCTCCTCGGCGCAAATAACCTCAATACAACGAATGAGGTGGACTACAACTGTTTCTGGGATTGCCCGAATCCAGGGTCATTGAGGCACGCGCTGCGAGGGCCGCGCAAGTTTGGCACCGGTGCCCACAACCTGGTTGCCGACCCGAGGTTTCTTTCGCCTGCTACGCAAGATTACCAACTCTTGCCTGACAGCCCGGTGTCCGAGCTGGGCCCCAAAAAGGAATACTGCGGCGCATACGGAGTAGTGGCTCCAGGATTCAAAGATTCGCAGCCCCCTTCGCTGAAACTGAGCGCATCCAAACCTGCGAAACGCGCGGGTGGCAACGGCGAGCTGTATTTCGAGAGAGATCCCTGGATTGGCGGCGGCCGCAATCTCGTGCGTGAGCTGCCGCCGGAAGGACGCGAAGGCGAATGGGTTACTACAAAGAGGGAGGTAGTCCTTGAAATCGAAGCCATGGACTACATTAGCAGGCCTGCTGAGATGAAACTGAAAACAGGTAGAGGCGGATGGAGTAAATCGGAGCCCTTTCAACATTTGAAGCCGATCACTTTGCCTGAAGGTGAGACCATGACCTACATCACCGTTCAGGTTTCTGACGTGGCCGGCAACTGGTCAAAACCAGAATCCATACTAATCCGTCTGTCGAATCAGGGGCCGAAGCTAAAGACCAAGCCCGTTGTTTACTCCAACCGTTACGGCGCCATTGTTTCTTTCGAAACAGACATTCCCTGCTTTGCGAGCGTCGAATTTGGCAAAGACAAGAATTATGGTTCTGTTTTCAAACAGCCCGATGGCGTGCAAAGAAAATGGTTGGCAAATGACGGAGGCGACTGGGTCGCGGTTCACAGGCACCCGAAAGTGACGAATAACCTCGTTCTGCTCTCTCCTACTGTTGAGACCGGGCAAGTCTACCACTATCGCCTCGTGCTTCAGGATGAGGTAGGCAATCAGACGATCACGGAAGATGCAGTTCTCAAGGTAGAGGGTGATTCAAAAACGTGGTCTGTTTCGCCAGACGGCGCGGACAAGGACAGTCGCGGCGTTGAATCGAAGCCATGGCGGACGCTTCAGTTTGCCGTGGATCGCGCTTTACCGGGGGATCGGATTGTTCTGAAGCCCGGGCTCTATCCCGGGCAGTGCTCCATGAGCCACGGCGGATTGGAGGGAGCCCCCATCACTATCGAGCCACAAAAAAAGGGAACGGTCATTCTCGACGGCAGACAGGAAGCCAAAGCCTGCGTGGAATTAGTAAATGCTCCAAATGTTGTCTTCGACGGACTTGAGATCCGCTGGTTTGGCCGGGCCGGTATATATATGACCGACTCGCCCGGCGTAACGGTTAAGAACTGCAGAATCTGGAACAACTTCTGGATGGGCTGGCCGGTTGGCTCAGGCGTATTTGCCTTCCGCTCCCCTGGTTTTACCGGCCACGGAAATCTGATTTTCGCGATTGAACAGGGCATTTATCTTTTGAAATCGCCAAACTCCCGCATCACGCACAATACTATTTTGAAAAATATGTATGGCGCAGTGCACTTCACTTTTTCCGCGGAAGGCTCGATAAGTCGTAATAACTCATTCTGTTTCAGCGGGAATGACCAGTATGTCGTGAGCACACAGAAAGCCGAAGAATTCGAAACATTTTCCAGCGATTACAACAACCTCGGCACTGTGCTGAGAAAGCCCGAGCCTGGCGACAAGATTGAAGTGACTCAGCAAGTTTTACGGGTGGGCTCAAAGGCGGTTATCAGCCTCAACGGCAAACGATACAACAGCCTGAAGGCATGGCAGAAAGCGACAGGCCAGGATAAGAATTCGATCTTCAAACACCCGATGTACGCCGATCCAATGAACCGGGATTTTCGGCTCATGCCGGATAGTCCTAACCTTGGAGCAGGTGAAAACGGCGCGACTATCGGGGCATTCGGTGTAAAGGAATGATGCCGAAATACGGTGCCTTTGTGGCGGTGCACCCAAGCCCATAGCTCAGACGTCGGAAGAGCGCCCTGCAGACGGCCGTCCATCAACTACACCTGGGCTCAGCTTCCCGGGACCAGACGAAACGTGCTGCCGTGCGGGAGGTGCTCGGCAGTCAACCCATCAATGTTATCGTTGATGTACTTCGTCATGGTGACCATACCGTACTCCTCGGAAGTGCCGTGATTGACGCGAATGACCGGATGCCCCAGGTCTTCGGCTCTCTGAATGTTTGACCAGTAACAGGAGCCATCGTCACAGACGATCGAGCAGTCGCAGCCCATTTCGATGTAAGTCTTGATGTCACACCCGCAGCCGGTACCGATGCCAATGCGTGAGACTTTCATGTCACTACCCCCGGTGACCTGAACCATTGGCTCACCAATCGATCGGCAACTATCTGCAATCCTGCCGGCGAATTCGTCGAGGCCCACCGGTTCGATGTCGTACCGGTGCTGGTAACCGTTAGCTCCGATTTCAACGGGGGCACCTTCGATGCCAAGAAACTCTGCCCACGACCATGGGATGCCAATGTCCGGCCATTTGTCCCAACAATCGTGATTACGAACGATCACCAGGTCGTGTTTTTCGATAAACTCCTGCTTTTCTTTCGAACCCGGGTCGCTGTCGGGCTTGTCATCGCGATGATTCCAGAAGGTGGGCTCGTGGCAGATCATGAAATTGATGCCACGTTCGACCATCGTTTGGAGCGCCTTCAGGCTCGGCATCCAGGTCACCAGACAATGATCGACCTCTTTTGCTGAATCACCAATGATCACCCGGTCGACGGTCTTCTCCCTGTCGATCCAATCACAGCGAGAAAGAAAGTGTTCAAGAACATCGTTTACTTTTGGCATCAGATTCTCCTTATTGGACATTGGGCGTTGTGGATGCAGGCCCTATCCAGAAATCATTATTTTATTCGCCAAGGGGTGATTGTTACCCGCTGAGGCGGAAGTATGCAAAATGCTAACTGCCGCCCTGGACGTTCCGTCCTCTTGTCACACAGAGATGAAAGGACCATACTTCGCGAGAGGAAACATGACCAGGCAGGAACCATTCATCGACAGGCATGAGCAGACCGTGTTTGCCGCGTCGGATACTTACCCGCGCAACATGGGCGCCGACATTATGGAGTTGGCAGACGGAAGGTTGTTCCTGGCGTTTTCCCAGTGGTACACGGGCACACATGACACAGACGACTCCCGCGTGATGGGTGTTCTTTCGGATGACGGAGGCCGATGCTGGTCCGAGCCGTTCCCTGTCGCCATGCCGTTCGGGCCTGTCAAGACGCTGCGCATGCCAAGCATGATCAGGCGGCGCGACGGCCGTATCGTTATGCTCATGCGCTGCCGCACAACTCCCACAGAGGCATGGGTCGGCATGACGTCCTGCACGGACGAGTCGGCGGTCGGAGAAAGCGAATCTGTGTGGTCCACGCCGGTGCGCGTGTCACCTCCACCGCCCGGTCGGCACATTGCACTCAACAATCGGCTCGTGCGGCTGAGCACCGGGCGTCTGCTTCTGGCGGTTTCGTCGCCCTGGCCGTGGGATCGGGAGGACGTAAAGGGACAAGACTTGCGAGCCTGGTGTCTGCTCTCTGACGACGACGCTGAAACCTGGCAGGTCAGTCGCACAATCCTGGCCGGGCCAGGACGCGGCGCTATGGAGCCATATGTCGTCGAACGCCGTGACGGCCACCTGCTCATGCTGATCCGGACCGACGCAGGCTTCCAGTATCGGTCAATTTCGCACGACCAGGGAGAGACCTGGACCGATCCCGTTCCCCAACGCGATCTGCTCTCCGTACAGTCGCCTTGCGCGGTCCGCCGTGCCCCTTCACTTGGGGCCTTGATTATCGTTTGGAATCAAAACCGTCCCGGCGCCCACGCTCGGGACAGGACGCCGCTGACGATCGGTATCTCACACGACGAAGGAGAAAGCTGGTCTGCTTTAGCCAATCTGGAGACTGATCCGGAACGCGACTTCTCCTACCCCAGTCTCAACTTCATCGGCGATCGCACCTACGTTACTTACTACGAACGCCAAGGCGCACAGATCTCGCTGAAGCTCCAGTCTTTCGTACTTAATTTGACCTGTCGCGGCTGACGGATATAGCGATCCGCAATAACGAGGTGCGAAGAAGACCATTGAATCCTGGAGACATATAAGTGAAGACACACGACGACGAATTAACGGACAAATACCTGGTCGACGGCTTCCCTCTTTCATCAACCTATGACATGCACTGGGTTGTGAAGAATGAAATGGGGCCGAACGTTTTGTTGTTGACCGAATCTCTCTGTCAGGTCATGACCATCGAGCCAGGGATGCGCGTACTCGACATGGGCTGCGGCACCGCAATGAGCTCCATTTTTCTGGCAAAGGAGTTCGGCGTCCAGGTCTGGGCGACGGACCTGTGGATCAGCGCGTCGGAGAATCTTGCTCGCATCCGCGAAGCGGGCCTGGAAGACAGCGTGTTCCCAGTCCATGCTGAGGCACATAACCTGCCTTTCGCCGATGACTACTTCGACGCTATTGTCAGCATGGACAGCTACCACTATTACGGTACTGATGTTCACTACCTGGAATTCCATATGTTGAAGCTTCTCAAGCCTGGGGGCCGGATTGGCATCATTTCTCCGGCTTCCATTCGGGAAGTGCCTCCGTTGCCCGCACATCTCAGCAAAGAAACATGGCATTGGCTGAATTCTGTCAACTGGTGGCGCAATCATTGGGAGCGCGCACCGGGCCTGGACGTCGAGCTGGCCGAAGAGTTACCGGACGGTTGGTCTCTCTGGGTACGCTGGGAAGAATTCCTCGAGCTTTACGGCAGCCGTAATTCGCCCAGCGGAGATGACCTGGAATCGCTTCGAAGAGACAACGGTGAGTACCTCGGCTTTGTCCGGATGGTAGCACACCGGAGCGGCGCCTCGTAAAAGAACATGAAGACGCGGTGGGCACTTTGTCTTCGATGTTGCCAAAGCTGGTCTTTCCGATATCGAGAATCTGACTGAGCTGAAAGAGCATCTCATGAAAGACGAAACTCCATCACAAACCGATTCATCAAGAAGGAGTTTCCTGATGGGCGTTGGCACCAGTTGCACAGTCGTCGGATTGGGCGAACTCAGTAAACTGTTTCCCATGTCAATAGCAGGAGCAGAAGAGGGCAAGATTGCCGACATGATTCGATTCAGTAGTGAGATAGAGCCGCTCGTCCGTCGTATTGAAAAGGCACCTCGAGAGAAATGTGTTTCTGTTCTGATCGAGCAACTGAAACGCGGCCTTTCCTATAGAAGGTTTATGGCCGCACTTTTTCTGGCCACGATTCGCAAGGGCAATTCACATCACGAAGTCTATGCCATCCACTCGGCGCATCAGATGAGTCTTGATGCGAACCCGGAGGATCGTCTGCTGCCACTCTTCTGGGCGCTGGATTCCTACAAGCGTGCCCAGGACGAGTTCCCTTCCGCGGCTTTGCCTGAGCTCAGAGGCAAACTGCCGGAGGCAGAAAGAGCCATTGATGAATTTGATCTGGCAATGAGAGAACTTGATGCCGAACGGTCCGAAGGTGCGGTGATTGCCGTAGCGCGCAGTATGGGATTGCAGCAGACCATGCAACGCCTGTGGCATTATGCGGCCCGCGACTGGGGATTCATTGGGCACAAGGCAATTGCCGTTGCCAACTGCTGGCGAGTTGTACAGACGATTGGACCAAAGTATTCCGAGCCGATGCTGCGCTTTGTCATCCACCAGCTTTACAGCCCTTACGGCCGGGAAGATCTTCAACGGCAGTCATACTTCTCTAATCTTGAACGAGCAGAAAAACACGTGAAGCGCTTGGCGCCTGATTGGACGACCGCCCGCCCAAACCGTGAAGCCACACTGGCTCTGCTGTCTCCGATGAGAGAGGGAAAGGTCGGACCAGCATGCGGATTGGCGATGACACAACTGGCACGAAACCGAGCCGCAGCCGGCGCCATCTGGGATAGCGTCCATTTGCTCGCAGCGGAGCACATCATCCGAAGCGTTGACAATCGGTTGGGCACTCGGCCTCTCCATGCCACGACCACTGCGAATGCTCTCCACTATGCATTCCTTTCGTCTACCAGCCGGCAGGATCAGCTCATGATCTTGCTCCAGGCAGTGGGCTGGATGACTGAGTCTTATCGGGTGACAGATTCGAGAAAGCTCATGCGCAAAGGTAGTATCACCGAGCTCGTCCCCGCTGAAATACCTGAAACTTCTTCTGACGCTGTAGACGAGATCTTTTCGCTCTTATCAACGGACGCGCCGTTTCCGGCGGATCAGGTGAAGAGCCCAAATCCGTCCAGCGCGCTCCAAAGGGACAAAGCTGCCCCCAGGGCCCTGGCTCTCTTTCAGAAATCTCCGGACGCACAAGAGTTTCATCAGACGGCCCGAAGGGCAACCTTCCTCAAATCTTCTTTCAACGCGCACAACTTCAAATTCCCCACTGCTATCTTTGAAGACGCAGAGCTCGTAACTCCCACCTGGCG
>JASLXP010000169.1 GCA_030740295.1 Planctomycetota bacterium | reverse complement strand
TGGTTCTACAATGTACCGCCTCTGTCAGACAGCGAATGTCTGCTCGATCCCTATCCCAATTTCCTTCTGAGAGCGTGGCACTGTTTCGACGAAGGAGTCGCTGGTTCCGCCTTCTGGTGCTTCATTGACACCGGTACCGTTTCCATCTGGAACCCGTATCACGCCAAAGCTGGCCGCACCTATTGCCCGTTCTATCTGGAGAAAGATCGCCTGATGCCCGGCAAGTACATGGAGGCCATCCGCGAAGGTGTGGAGGACTACGAATATCTAGTAATGTTGCAGAGCCGAATTCAGGAGCTTGAGAAGTCCGGGGCGAGCCCCGGCGAGACGGCGAAGGCAAGACAGATTCTGAAATCCACCGTCGATGACGTGGTGGGAAATGTCCGGGAACTCAACGTACGAGCCCCTTACGGCCCACTCGACTGGCGGGAGGATCAGGATCGCTCGCGCGCCGACCGTGCCAGAGTCAAAGTTTTGGAAATGCTTGTCAGTCTCTCAAAGTGATTGCCTATGAAAATCGAGAACCCCTACCAGAATCTGACGGACGGCGAATGGCTTCGCGGCAACCTGCACATGCATCCGCGCCCCAGGGAGGACAAGCAGCAGGCGATCGATGAGTATGCCAATGCCGGTTACGACTTCGTGATGCTCACGGAACACGACATCTACTTCTCACCTGAAGAAGTAGAAGCCCTGGATGCCCGCGGACTGATCCTCATTCCTGGAAACGAAATCTCCGCGAACGGTCCGCACCTGCTGCATGTCAACGCCCAGTCACTGATTGAGCCAGACGAAGATCGTCAGAAAGTCATTGACGCGGTGAACGCTGAGGGCAGTTTCGCGATCATTAACCACCCTCGTCGCGGCCAGGCATTCAATCGGATGCCCCTGAAGGGAATGCTCGAGCTCCACGACTACCTGGGCATGGAAATATTCAACGGAGGTTCCCAGGGAGGCGTGGGCAGTGCTTACGGCACCGGGCTCTGGGACGAGTTGCTTAACGAAGGGCGCCGCATCTGGGGACACGCGACCGACGATTACCATCGACCTCCCCATCTCGGACAGGGCTGGGACATGGTCTACGCAGCAGAGCGGTCCGTATCGGCAGTCGTCGAAGCCATCAGGCAGGGGAGATTCTACGCATCCACCGGAGTCATCATTCGAAGTGTGGAAGTCATCGGGGAGGATCGCATCCGCATCGAAACCGAGAACGCCGAACGCATCAGCGCGCTCCGCCAGGGCGGTCGGCGGACAGACCTGGCCGACGATGCCGTACTCGAGACGCAAGTAACCGAAGGATCAGAATACGTCCGCTTCGAATGCTGGGGCCATGGCGAGAGCTTCGCCTGGTCCCAACCACTCTGGATCGCCTAGCCGAATCTTGCGGAGCTATTCCCCTTCTTCTTGTCCCGCATCGCAGGCAAGAAGGCATACGCATCAGCACGCGTAGCCACGGGCTGGCAGCCTGTGAGCTCATATTGATCTTACCTGGCTCACAGGCTGGCAGCCTGCGGCCACAGGATGTAAACGCATCTGCGCTCGCAGCCAGCTAATGGCAAACAGCTCCGGGGCAACTTTCTTTCCCTTCTTAGCGAAGCGCCGAAACCACTTCAATTCTTCGGCGCTACCTTGCCCTTCGATTTAATGAGTTCGGCCTCCTTCAGTACTCGTGCTTTTTGCAGTCGGCCGAGCACTTCAGTGAGACTCTTCTGAGGCAGGTGGCCCCTCGCGATGAAAACTTCATTGCCTTTTATGACCATCGCCG
>JASLXP010000168.1 GCA_030740295.1 Planctomycetota bacterium | reverse complement strand
GCAGCACTCCGCCCGAGCGCTTCCAGCGCTCTTTTGCCGGCAGGGTGCCGGCGCGCCCAGGCGAGGACTGCTTGAAACTTGACCCATTTGTCCACTTTTCCGGTTGCTGGATTTGATGCGCTGTTGGCATTCTGGGAGTGGGTTGAACGATTCTAGCCTCCAATCATCGCGCCACGGGGGCAGGCCCCGTGGAGGCGAAGAACTGGTGCTTGAGCGTCATTCGCCGTGGCATATGCGAAATCTCTTATGACGTTGTGCAGTTAGCGCCTTACCTCACACCAATGCCCGAGCGCATAGCCGAGCTCGCAGCCGTGGGACATCGCGTGCAGCGTGCCGTTAAGGACACCCTCGCGCAACATCAGATCGAGGTGCAGGTGGTGATGGCACCGGGCGGTGTCTTCGGTTCCGATGTCGCCCAGCATTTTTCCGGTCAGGCGGGCCTCCTCAAACTGAGCGTCGTTGATCAGAGTCCACATCTGGTCGCCCAGTCGGGCGTGAATGTCGCCTGATGGCTTGAAGGAAATCTGCAGGGGATGCTCGCCTTGCCAGGTGTGCACTGTCCCAGCCCAGTCGCCGAGCAATTCTGGGACTGGCTCGAACGTGTCATCTGACTCATCCGTCCCGGGGGATTCCAGACTTGCCTTGATTTCTGCAAACTTGCTCCCGAGACCTGGAATCAGTGCGGACAAGATGTCGGCATAAACGGTGTATGCGAGCGGGTGAAAGAGGTTTGCAAGGGTGACGATTACGATTCCCTCACGGGGTAACATCAGCAGCTTTGTGGAGACCCCGCCCATTCCGCCGCGGTGGCTGATTCGCAGGCCGAGCTCGTCATCGTCGATGACCCAGCCGACGCCGTATTTTGAGGTCGGCCGCGGCGTGGAGCCGTTCGGATTCCCTTTGCCCTGGTCAGCGGTCGGCACTTGCATGGCGTCGATGCTCTCATCGGAAAGGATGGCGTTCTGATCGGGCAGACGTTGCTTGAGGTGAAACATCCCGAAGCGCAGAAGATCGTGAACGCTGCAGAAGACGGCCGAAGCGCCGGGATGATCGAAATCGTAGAACGGCAGCGCAAGCCCGGCGTCCGTGTAGCGTTGGGCACGAAACGCTTCGAGGCCGGGGCCGATGTTCACGGAAGCGCGAGTCATCCCAAGTGGCAGAAAGACCTCCCGACGCATGAACTCGGCGTAGCTCATCCCTGACACGCGTTCGATCAGGTGATCGAGAATTCCGTAGCCGATATTGGAATACCGATACCGCTCGCCGGGCGGACAGACCACGTTGCCGTAGCGCCGAATCGATTCCTCCATCGGTGGCTTCGACGGCCCTTCTTCCGAAAAGAAATGGTAATGCAGCGGCAGACCAGAGGTGTGATTCGCCACGCGCCGCACGGACACGTCGTCCGGGTCGCCGATCCAGATCTTGAGTTGGCCGTCTTTGGACAGGTATTCATTAACCGGCTGGTCGAGATCGATCTTGCCCTGCTCAACCAGCTTCATCAGTCCGGTCGCGGTGATCGGCTTTGAGATGGACGCCAGCGAAAACATCGTGTGTGCGTCGGCCGGAATCCGTCGGTCACGGTCCGCCCATCCAAACGCCTCTTCCCAGAGCACCTCTCCTTCACGGGCCACACCGACAGCAAAGCCCGGAATCGACGCATGCGTCATCTCGGACTGGATGTGTTCTCTGACAGCGGAAAAGAGATTATCGGTCATTGCGGACCTCTTTCACAAATTCGGTCTCATCGGAATTGAGAACTCCTGGTGCACAGGGCTGCTCCCGGCCGCTTACACTGGATGCTGAAAATCGAAAGCGGCACCCGCCCCCCTCGTCATCTGATCTCTTATATCAAGCTGACACCTGTTTGGCATCGGA
>JASLXP010000167.1 GCA_030740295.1 Planctomycetota bacterium | reverse complement strand
ATGGGGGCTAGTTATTTGGGCTGGTGATTTCCAGCTTCTGCATTCCTTCGCCCTGTGCGAGATCGATCTCAAACGTGTGCTCATCGAGTGGGCCTTGCAACTCAGCATCCTCCGGTTGATTTGGTGAAGTAACAATGGGGGAATACCAGGGGGCAGGTCAATCGCGACTGGCACCAGGGCAACGGCAATCTGGCTGTCATCGGTGCACTTCCAGAAGTTGTTCCATTGCGTCCATCAGGACGCTCTCGACTTTCGGAGCAACATTGCTGGCGCCGGGGCTGGTTTCGTATCCGCCTTCGCTGTAGGCGACACTCGTGCCAATGTAAGAGGGCCCGTAATCGCCATAGGCTGCCATCGCCACATTCAGATCTGTACGCATGGATTTGGCCGCCAGCTGGTATTCCACGAACAACTCGCCGGACATGTGGAGGACGCGAGTCTGGCCGACACGCAAGCATCCAATGTCAATCTCATGTCCGGCTTTGCAGCGGAGCACCCAGGCCAAGTCACCGGCGCCGGGAATGATCTCTCCCCTGGGCCTGGAGGAAGCCAACGTCTCTCGCAATTCCTCTTCCTTCAGGTGATGGGCCAACGGCAGCTTGACCGGCACGCTGGTCCAGTCGACATCCCTGGCAGTGAGTTCCTGTTTTGTCGCCGCCTTCCATGCGTGTTTCATACCTTCCGCCAAACGCAGGGCGAGAGTCATTCGGTTCTCTTTGTTCCCGTCGTTGTATTTGCCGGCTCCAATGTTTCCGCCAGCTCCATTGAAGTGCACGTGCAGGGCCGATGGCACGGCCTGCCCCCGAATGAACCGGGCAATTCCGGGGAAGTCGGGACTGGGCACGCCCGTGCGATAGTAACTCTGCGGGTGGCAGGCGTAGTAGCTGAGGACGGCTACAGGCTGCTCGCCATTCCAGAATGACAGCAGCGACACTTCCGGATCGATGACTCCTTCAGGTTCGGCGCGAATCTTGGGATCCCGCGCGGTAGTGTAGCGCACAGCGCGGACTCTTCCATCGGGTCCCATAATGCGGCGGTTGGACGCCACTTTCTCGACGTTCGCCACTCCCCAGCCGTAATGTGTTACGGGTTGCGCTTTGCCCAGTGAGGACCGCACGGCTTCTGCCGCTCGTTGGATGACAAGCCGATGAAGTGTGCCTTCGTAACGCCCGAAGTTGAGCAGCCCGGCCTCGCGAATGAGCCGTTCGGCCAGAAAGTCACAACCAGGGGCATCGTGTTGATGCAGCGTATGTACGGCCACTCGGTCGCGTGTTGTACCTGCGGCCGCAGCCAGAGCTTCACGGAAGGCGTCGTGTCCTTCGTTGCCAATGCCGATCCAATCGACCGCGCACAGAACGATAGGCGTATCCGCACCGAGCAGCACAATGCCACGACAGCGTAGCGTCATCTCGTCAGTTCGCTTCACGCGATCATAGGCCATCGCCGCGCCAACCGAGGGTGTCGCGTCGACATCAAAGACGGCTATTTGGAGTGATCCCTCGGCACGAACTGCCCCCCATGTAACCAGAGTCAGCAGGGTGGTCAGAATCAGCGTTCTCATGCGTGTTTCCTTCGTTCCCGTCTAATTCATGATCTGTTCAATTTCTGTGAGTTAGAGACTGATCCTCACATTGGGTCTCTGGCGATTGTACCTGAATTGCGGCAAGACGCACCGCATGTCCGAGACGCCGTATGACAGCGAATCGTCTTTCCGAGGTGACGGATCGATTCTGTGAGTCCATCGATTCGACTAGAATCCAACTGACACACAATCACGTATGCCTGCAGGGTAAACTCATGAGTGGATTCTCTTTTCTGTTGTCTGCAATGCTTCTCGCGGTCGAGCCTCAAGTATTTCACGCTCAGGGGGAGATGGCCGGGGAAGTGACGCAAACGAGCGTCATCGTCCAATCACGGCTCACGTCCGTGGCCAGACTGACTGATGGGGATGTCGCTGGAAGGGTCGGTGTTGCCCGCTTTGAGTTGTCCGAGCACGACGACTTTCGCTCGGCACGCATGACAGACTGGCTGAAGGCTGAGCCGGAGAACGATTTCATACTCAAGGTCAAAGTGGACGGCCTCAAACCCGCGACCCGGTATTACTACCGGCTGATCTTTGGAGCGAATCAAGACTCCGTTCAGACGGGTGAGACCCGTTCCTTCAGAACGCTGCAGGGACGTGACGGCACGAACGAGGTCAGCTTTGTTGTCGTGACCGGAATGAACTACATGTCGTTCCACTTCGGGAAAGTGAAGA
>JASLXP010000166.1 GCA_030740295.1 Planctomycetota bacterium | reverse complement strand
TGTCTACTGCACCGGCCCAGGAGTCCATGTGCTCCGCCAGGGCTTTGCCATCGGTAATGATGTTTGCCTCGCCTTTCGATTCCAGGCTCCGGTAATAGGCAAGCTGTCCCTGAGCCATGGCAAATGCGATATCATCGGACCGGTAACCCCAGATCGGGCTGTCCGGCCGCTCGATCCTCACACAGATTTTCATCAGGGCCGCGGCCACCTGGCCTTTCCGCATCTCAGGCAACGTTGCCATGGTCTCGCTGTCTGGCCAGCCGTCATCTGCAAACTGAGTCCGTGGCGCATTGCGGACCTCCTCAATGGGTCGAGTCAGATCTCGATTCATGATCAGCGCGCCATGCGCCATCGGATAATCGCCGTCGAAGATAAGCATTGGATGGATTTATGTGAGCAAGTAGTGAGGAGGAAGTCCGCGTTCAGCGGCCAAAAGCCACGGATGAATCAGGAACACGGTTCTGAAGTTTACCTTGATGCAACCGAGGGCACGTTGACCGTCGAAGCGCTAGAGGATAGTAGCAGCGTCGTCGCCGCGTCCCCCGAAATAACCGGCGACCGAATCTGAATCTAATACAAACTGAAGGAAAACCGAAGGCCACAGATTCTCTCCCTTCCGATACCCTATGATGCAGCGGACCCAAACGGTGCTTCGTTTTGAGTCTTCGAAGAGCTACAATCCCGGCGCTGTGTTTCAGTGAGGCTGCGCCTTTGCAGCCGCTGATTCTGGATCGTTATGGCAGAGAGTCGAGCTAAACCACGGAGAAGTTAACGATGACTAAGAGTGACAAGGGCCGCCTCAGGGATTTGGCCAGCAAATACGCAGAATACGCCTTCGGGGAACCGATGGTCCAACGACGGGAGAAGTGGCGCGTTCATAATGGTCTGGAGGAGAAGACGTTCCCTTTCCACATCGAAGACAACGGCTCATACTTCAGGGATCTGACTCCGCCACTTGAGTGTGAAAGCGACGAATGCCGCGCCCTTGAAGGCCGACTCATGCGTGCGTTGGTTGCCTATGAGATGATCGATGACGACCGGATCATCCCCGATCGGTTTGTGATCGACTGGTGTACGCCGATTACAGGCAACTGTGACGAACTTCAGATCACGCGAGCAGACAATGGCCGCGGAAGTTCGCTGGGCTACAAAACCAACAATCCTATCAAAGACATTGACGCGGATATGGGCAAGCTGAAGAAGCGGACGATCTCCCTCGACAGGGAACGGACCGAAAAACAGGCGCACCTGGCCGAAGAAGTTCTTTCGGGGCTCTTGCCGGTGGAGATCGGTCGCCCCAGTTCGATTTATTCCAATGGGATCACCAACACTGCCGTCCATCTGATGGGTATGCAGGAGCTCTACCTGCAGATGGCCATGAACCCCGACGCTGTGCATCGGCTATTTGCGTTTCTGGCTGAGGACAACCTGGCCCTGGGCCAGTGGGAGGAAGACCAGGACCTGTTGACACTGAACCACGACGGCAACCAGGGATACTGTTCGGGCAGTTCCCAGTTCTCTGACGAGACCGCTGTTCCCGCGGGGAACAGGGTTGTGTCGACTGATCGATACGGATACCTGGAATCACAGGAATCCGCCGGCATCTCTGCCGACATGTTTACGGATTTTCTGATGCCTCACTTCACCAGGTTCGCCAGCAAGTTCAAACTCATGAAGTTCGGTTGCTGCGAAGCGGTCCACGACCTGATGCCCGCTCTCCAGCGTCTCCCCGGGCTGCGCAAGGTAAGTGTCACGCCCTGGTGCGATATCCGAAAACTCACGGAGACCTGCCGGGAGGACATCATCTGGTCCAGGAAACCGATCCCTCTGAAGCTCTGCGGCGAGACCTTCGTCCTGGACGACCTGCGGAGTCATCTGCAGGAAACGCTCGATATCGGCAAAGACTATTTCATCGAGTTCGTGTACCGAGACACCAATCCTCTGACGGGAGACATGACAGACCGGGTCGCGCAAACATGCAATATGATACGAGAGTTGACCGGCCATCCCGAGGGCAGTCGCGGCTGACCCGCAAACCGCCGCTCTGGGGAGCGGGGCTACGATAGCACCGCCCTGCCACGTCAGTCCCCAAAGCGGAACGAATAAATCGTGCTGCCTGACAATTCAAAATAGAGGCGAACCGGGTAGTGGACCAGGGCAGTGATGCTCTTGTCATTTTTCCATTCCACTCGCTGGTCGACCACGTCAGTCGTTATCGGCAGGCATTCATCCGGCGAAATAATGCCTTCTTCGTCGTATCGCGAGTGACTGATCACCCCCACGCGCAACGCGCCCTTCGACGCGTCCGCGTTGACGTACAGGTTCCTGCCTGTGCATTCGAGATTGCGGGTCACCACGAGAGCTTTTTTGTCCGAATCAACAGGCGCCATCCCCGCGAATCGGTTGGGCTTCATTCGCGCCAGTCCCATGCCGTATCCCTGTCCACCGGAACCCGAGGCGTGGTAGTAGAAACGCACCTCATCATCAAGGATAACGGGCATGTACATCAGCGACTGGGTCCCGTCATCAAAGCTGCCTTCGGGCCCTCGCGGCACCGGGAGACAGCCCGGGCAGATTCGGGTCCAACTGATCCCGTCCGGGCTCCAGGCCAACTCACCTTCCCAGTTGCCGGCCTGCTCCTCGGTCCGTTGGGTCTGCATGTTCAGGACTGCAAGGTACTGGTTCGCATATCGCATGACGCCCATATCGTGCACCTGGCGTTTCCAGTACTCTTCGGGCAGTTCACTCATGACCTCCTGGGGGAATGACCACGTGCAACAATCCTCGCTCTCCATGCGAATCACCGTACGCCGTCCCTGCGTTCCGACTCGTTTATGATCCCGGTCCCACATGCGCGTATAGAGAACCCACTTCTGGATCCGATCGTCCCATAGCACGCTTGAGTGAGTATCACCGTGAGCGCCGCGCCAGCGTGGCATCTCAGATTCGAGATCCTCTTTCCAGTGAATCCCGTCCGGTGAGTACACCATGTTCATCCACAGCCGATAGTGGCGCATCAGGCGCCGATCCTCTGCCGTGGAATTACGCCGCATCTTCTGGAAACCTTTGTAGCGCCTGGCCGGGTCGGGATCATGTTCATCCTTGATCACGCCACACATCCCGGATAACGGAGCGTCTCCCACTTCCTGGATATGGACGATGTTGTTGTCCCGCGAGCCTTCGTATTCGTACAGGCCAATCCTGGGGTATTCCCACTGTATGCCGTCCTTGGATGTCCCGTACCGCCCCGCGCACCACCGCTTGTAGATCTGCTCGTCCTTGTCGTAAATGATGTCCGTATACCCGCGCATCCAGCTTGGATACTCGTCCAGTAACCGGCCGTCGTGGTCTACGCTGGGCAGAGGATTTGACGCGTCCTTCTCGACTCGGCCAAGCCTGAGTGCCGAGTTCTCAACGCGGTCAAGGATTCGCGAATCGATCATCAGGTACGGTGTGGAAGTCATCATGAAAACGACCTTGTGCTTTAGCGGCGGATGGATTTCAGAACAGCAGGCGTTCGCTCACGTTTACCTCTCCAGGCGTTGCATGCGCTTAGGTAAAAGAGGGAGTTCTCGTATGAGACATTGGGGATTCCGGTGTTATGTTAATCAGGCATGACCACGGAGGCCGGTTACCACCAGGGGCGACGGCCCGTCTGTGTGTCAGCGAAGCCAGGGAATCTGTTGGTTATTAATTGCTGGGGTATGAAATTAAAGGAGGAAGAACAATGAATAAGTTGAAGAGGTCTGGAGCAGTATCGGGGTTCACAGCTTTCTGCCTTATCGCTGCAAGTGCTGCCGGTGAGCCTGAAGCGAACACTGACTTTCCCGCCATGGTAATCAAGACAGAACCTGAGAACAGAGCAACAGGTGTTGACTTCACCATTCAGGAAATCAAGGTGACTTATGACCGTTCGATGGACCAAGGATCGTGGTCGTGGATAATCCATACGAATCTTGGTCTGTACCCCGGCTATCGCGGCTCTGCAAACCCAAGGTGGGAAGATAAAGGCAAGACATGTGTTTTACCTGTCAAGCTGAGTCCGGATACCGTATACGCGATTGGTGTCAACAGTTTCCGCCATACGGGATTTAAGGACGAGACCGGCAAGACTGCTGTACCTCATGTGTGGGTCTTTAAGACCAAGAAGACAAAGTAGAACCTTTATAGCCCTGACAGACCGGGTCAGCCGGCACCACTTCGCTCGCCTGTTTTGACCTGTTCCGGGTTGTCCCATCCAAGGCCGAAAGGCGAGCAGCGCGGGCCGCTGCATGGTCCGACGTAGAGGAGAAAAGTAATGGACGGTCAATATCTGCTCATAGATAAACGTATCGTCGACCATCTCGATAATGCGCGTCTCGTGCTCGGAAAGGCCAAACAGCGAGGCGACATCCCTCTTCTCCCCACCAAAGGGTATACGAACGTACTTTACGATGAAGAAGAAGCGCTCTATAAGACCTGGTACTTCGGCAACGGCGGGTTCTTCTACGCTTTTTCGGGAGACGGCCTGAACTGGGAAAAGCCGCGGCTCGGCCTCTTCGAATTGGACGGGAGCAAGGACAACAACATGGTCCACGCTTCCGGTGCCACCGGGGTGATTAAAGACCTGCGCGATCCAGACCCGGCGCGTCGGTACAAATTGATCTTCAAATCGGGGGCACGCTCCACGCCCGAAGACCGGCAAAAGGGTCGACACCGTCGGCTGTGGATGTGGATGTCCTATTCTCCCGACGGCATTCACTGGACAAATGACATGGAGACGGAGATGCCGCTCTGGCGAGGCGCGCACGGGGACACGCACAACCAGGTTTTCTGGGATGAGCGGATCGGCAAGTACGTGATCATCTTCCGGCTCTGGAACAAAGACCACAAACTGGTCGGCGGTGAGGATAGCCGTCGTATTGTCGGGCGCATGGAGAGCGACGACTGCCGAAGCTGGTCGTTCCCGACGGAGATCCTGTCTGAGTCGGACGAGGAGAACTGGAAACTGCAGATCCACGACATGGGCGTGTTCCCGTATGCCGACCAGTACATCGGGTTGCTGGCCATGCAGCCGGGAGGCCCACCACTCTCCCGGACTACGGAACTTGCCTGGAGTCACGACGGCCTCTTCTGGCACCGGGTTTGTCCGGGAGAGCAATTCCTGCCGACCGGACCAGAGGAGGGCAGGTTCGGTAAGACGAACGCCATTCCCGTACACCTGCCCATCGTGGAGGAGGACCAAATCCGGTTCTACTACGTTGCCGACGGTGGCTTGTCTCTCGCCGTCCTGCGTCCGGACGGATTCGCCGGAATAGCGCCGGTCGACACCAGGTTGATCGGCACGGTCGAGACCAGGTATCTCAAGTGCACGGACCGCAACCTCCACGTGAACGTTGACGCAACCAACGGCTCGATGCGCGTATCGCTGATCAGTCATTCCCGGTACGACGAAGAGGGACGACTGGAATTCGACGACTGCGAACCAATCACCGGCGATGTGGTTGACGGGACTGTAAAGTGGCGCGGGCTCGACGATCTGTCGTATCTGATAGACAATCCGGTCCGCTTGGTCTTCGAGTTGAAGGGGGCCACCCTCTACTCGTTCCGCTTTGGCCCTTGAGCGATCACCTGCATTGATTCGACCGAATGAATGGCACAAGATGCGCGGCCTCGCGGCCGAGGTGTCGCCGCAAGAAATCTAACAGACGAACAAAAAAACAATGTCAAGAAACCTGACAGGCGCAGACGAGCAGACCCCATCCCGCTCCCAGTATTTTTCCTGGATCAATAACACCAACGAGGGCTCGACCGAAGAGCAGACGCGCATCAACCTCGAGTTTTTCAGGTGGCTGCATGATGAGTTCGGCATGGTGCTCGACATCTATGCCTGGGACGCCGGCCACATCGACGGTCGTCTCTTCTACGGCAGCACAGATTCGGATCGA
>JASLXP010000165.1 GCA_030740295.1 Planctomycetota bacterium | reverse complement strand
TGGTTTGAGCTTCTTTTTTTATTACAACCGGATTAAACGGATCAGGGAGGTGCTTCCGGTTTGCATCTCGAACCGCAGGGGGCGGGCGGGTGGGGCGTAATGAAGAATGAATCCCGGACCCGGCTCGAAGAACTGCTGGGGATACTGTCCGACGACTCGATTACGGAAAAGGAATTCAATGAGTTGGATGAAATTCTGCGTGATCATCCGGAGGCTCGCAGGATTTATTGCGACTACCTGGCGGTTGACGACCGACTTGCTTCGGGCGAAGTGCTTTTTGAAGAGGTGGAACGAGCGGAGGTACGGACCGGCTTGGCCATCAAAGATTGGCGTCCTTGGGCGGCCGCGGCTGCGCTCGTATTCATCGGCGTCCTGCTCAGCCACATATTCCGGGGGCAGCCTTTTGACCGCTCCGAAACGGCTCGATCTTCCTCGCCGGAGAACGCTGTTCCTGCAGAGAATAATGAAGGGTTGGCCGTGCTCAGACTTGTCGGTGACGTGCGGTGGTCCGCCAGGCAACGCCCCCTGAGGCATTTCGATGAACTACAGGATGAATGGATTCGCCTGGAGCAGGGCGTTGTGCAGCTTGTGTTCTTGAATGGTGCGAAACTTTCGTTGGAGGGCCCGGCGGCATTGAGAATCATTTCCGAAGAGCAGTGTTTTGTCGAAAAGGGCAAGCTGGTCGTGCTGGCACCGGCCCAGATCGGGCACTTCAAGGTAAACACTCGTACGTCGGAAGTGGTCGATCTGGGGACGGAATTCGCTATGGTCGTCAGCGAAGATGGCGCCGTGGACGTTCATGTCCTCGAAGGCGAGGTGGAAATCGGGATCAAAGGCGCCGACGCGAAGGTTGTTGTCCGGGAACGACTAGGTGAAGCGGAGGCCGTGAGGCTTGACCCGGATCAACCCGGTATCACTCCAACGGTTTTCAATGGACCGGCGTTCGAGTCGCTTCGGGCCGTTTCATTGTGGCGCGAGCAACCGCTGCGTATCCAGTTCGATTGTGGATCGAAGGCCGGCACATATCAGGGCGCGGAAGCTCCAGCCCAGGCCGCGGGTCTCATGGACCAACGCGAGGTTTTCTGGAACCCCATCAATGGCGACCAGGCGGGTGTTTTCATTATGAGCGATGGAACGATAGCGCCTTGTAAGATCGAAATAGATTATGGCCGGCAAGAAAAGGGGGTTTTTTTCTGGGATCGTCAACCGCACCTTTCGAAGGGGGCGGTGTCGTCAACAAGAGGGGTATTCGATACGCCGCTGTGCAAAGATTATCTCGGTGGTAGAGGAGGCGTCGGCCTGCGGCTTCGCGGAATGCCGAAAGGAACGTATCGAGTTTTCCTGGTCGGCCGGAGTGTGCTTGATCACGAAAAGTGGGGCAATTTTCTCGTGTCCAAGGCGTACAGAGCCGTTATCGCCGCAGGCGAATCGGATTGGGATTCGGGCGAAGTCTTTTACCACGAGGTACTCTCCGATCCGGATGCCGCAATCTGGGTGAACGGGCAGACGCACGTGGTCACGGACGTCGAAATCACGGGGCCCGACCAGTATTTGACTATTCTGACTGCGAAAGATCGAGAACGTTCACCTAAGCCAAGCGGCGGGAGCAGTGTTATTTCAGCTATCCAAATTATCGAACTGCGCGAACATGACAACTCAAACCAAGAGAAAGGTGGGAAATGAAACCGAAAAAAAACAGCCAGAATCCGATGAATCGTAGAGACGTTCTGAAATCCCTGGTCGGGGTTGGCGCCCTTGGGGCGATGGGACCGCTTGACGTGTTGGCCGCCAACGGCAGTCCTGCAACAAAGACACCTGTGGGAACGCCGAAGAACCTGGTCATCATCGTGAACATGCTCGGCTACAATCGCCACACCTTCCACCCCAAGGGTGACGACCTTGACAAGTCACCCCTGCTGGCGCGGCTCAAGGGTCACTACAACGACCTGACGGTGTTCAAGAACATCATGCAGCCCGAAATCGACCGGGGACATAACGGCGGTCGCGGCATTCTGACCTGCAACAAGAATCAGCTAAATGGTCCTTTCATAAGTCTGGATCAGCTCGCCAGCGAGCACCTGCAGCAAACCACCCGCTACAAGAGTGTCCATATCGGGAACAAAACCATTGTATGGAACAAGGACAGCCGAGCCGTACCGACATTGCATGAGGCCGGCCCGGAAGCGATCTACAATCACCTCTTTGGCCAGACACCCACTGAGCAGCTTGCGAAAAAACTTCAGTCCGTGCGAGCCATGCGCCAATCCCTGCCCCAGAAAAGCCGAGCGGCCTACGTCGCATCCATGGATGAACACGAGAGGGCTCTGGCCACGGACTTGGAATGGGCACGCAAACCAATACCGGAAGTACCCTTCGACACCAAACTGCACCTTACCGATCACCACGGCCGAGGCGTGATGGACCCATTTTCACAGCATCTGGAAATGATCAAGCTCGCCATCCAGCACAATCGCGGCCAGGTATTTGTCGCTTCACCGCCATTCGTAGACAAGACGGATTATGGCGTCCAGCTTGGCTACCACGCGCTGGGCCATCGCGCCCATGAATCACCCGACATTTATAAAGGCATGTTAGGCCTGGAACAGCATTTCATGGATTGCCTGGTCGGGTTCATGACTTCCCTGAAAACGGATAAGCTCCTGGACGACACGATCGTTCTCTTTATGGGAGCGTTTTCAAGCCCCGGCGGCCACAGCAGAGAATACCTTCCGACAATACTGGCCGGGGGCGGCTTCAATCACCAGGGATTGATCGAGTGTAAAGAAGGCGATACGATGCGTTATCCTTTATCACATCTGTACGTCTCGATCCTGAACCAAATGGGTATCGACCTGAATAATTTTTCCGGTCACCAGGGTAATTTGAACCGCCTAATAACCTAAGGATCTAGCATGTTTAAACTCATCACAGTCTTTTGCGGTCTGTTAATCGGCACCTTGGCAACCGCCAGCGAACTCGACGCCTTGCGTCAGAATTGTGTGGCTTGTCACGGCGGCATTAAGGATGGCAAGAAGGTCGTGAAAGGCAGTTTTAATATTACGTCCGTCTTGAAAGATGGAATCCAGGAGAAACATGCCGGCGACTGGGTTGCCATGCTCGATCAAATTCGCGAAAAAGAAATGCCCCCGGATGACAGCAAATACACGCTAAGCGATTCACAACGTAAGGCGGTGGCTAAAGCGGTATACGCCAAATTAGATCGCGGGGACATCCAGGAACGCTTGCTTACGCCTTTTGAAATTGCCAATACCAGCTCGAAACTCTTTGGCCTGGACCTGGAAATATACGATCCCTTCGAGAACCTGTATTTTCTCGAAAACATAGACTCTTCGTATCCCACAGTAGATTCGCCGAGCCTCATGTCCTCCGCCTATATGCGCGAGATTGAATCCAGTCTTGATCTCGTGCTCGACCGCACGGTTGCAAACGGATTCAGTGCGATCTCAAGTCTAAACAAAAAATACAAAGACCAGACAGCGTTTGAACTGCGCTTCGTCACCACGTTCACCAGTGAACAACGGGTTCCCGCCGTTTATCAGGCTTACGTGCATCGAGAGCCGACGGTACCGCACACAAAAGAAGCTAGGCAGGCCCTCAATGACAAAGAAAAAGAAAGTGTCCTGAAACAGGAAAACAGGAAAGTTGCGGACGCGTTCTGGAAGCATATTCGGGAAACGGAAAACATTGACCAGATCCTGGTGAGAAAGCGCGGCGCCACAAGGCTCGCCTGCAAAGAGTATGGTGTCAATCTTCCCGCAGGCAGATACAGGCTCACTTTTTCGGCTCGAATGTTGAACCGGGAGCTTGTCAAAAAGGTTGCCGAGGCAGAAGCAAAAGACAGCAAGAAAGAGGTAGGTAGTTTCCGGGAGTTGCATCATGCCAAGGCCGGCCTGGCCATTCGGCATAACGGGATCAACCACAGCCGGCGCGGCAGCCTTAAGGCGAACTCAAAAAGCGGAAAGCTGCTGCACTATTTCGAAATTGAGGACGATGTAAAGAAGGAGTATCAATGTGAGTTCGAGCTGACGACTCCGGGCCAGATTGAGATGGATTTCGTAAACGGCCCGATTTTTGCCCGTCTTAATCGTTTGAGCCTGGGCAAGCACAATTCGAAAGAATATAAGCGTGATGCCTATCCGCTTCCTCACATTGCGATCGACAGCAAGCTGCTGCTGAAGCGCATCTCGGGTCCAGCGCCCTACAATTCGTATCAACTCACCGCTGGCGAACCGGCCGCTGCGCTCAAGCAAAAATTGAATCAACTGCTTAGCGAACTTTCGCTCGCTGACCGTGCTGCAGAATTGTTGGCGGTGCATGACGGTTTAGACAAGTCGCTGACCCCGGAACAAAAGTACGTTGAGACATTAAAATGGATCAGCATGTCCCAGGATCAACTTTATATTCGATTTGACAGGAACGCCCCCACTGCCCGCGCCCGGTTTGTCTCCTATTCGTTGTTGAAGAAACATCCAGACGCGTCATTCAAGGCCGATTATACTCAGTTTCAAGCGGGACAGATGACTGCTCGAGACTTTACCGATAAAATAATCAAGCGTCCTGGATTCAAGGACTTCCTGACTATCTTCGCGAAGTATTGGCTCGAGAACAGAACCCAACTGGACGAAAAAAAGTTTTCAGAGGTGGAGCTGAAGCTGCCATTCGAAAAGGAAACCATCGACTACATGTCTGTCCTGTTTGATAAGAACCGGTCGGTCGCCGAACTCTTTACTTCTGACTACCGGGTTTTGACCGCCGCCATGGGCAGTTTTTATGGCATGTCTGAACAGGGGCTGAAGCGGTACAAGCCTAAGTTGGTAAAAACCCCGGGAGCAGGCGGCTTGCTGCATCAGGCGAATTTCTTTGTCGCCCAGTCAGACGGAGTAGATCCGCGACCCTTCCGCCGGGCAAAATGGATTCTCGCAAATGTTTTCGGCCACGACCTCCGGGAAGCTCCGGGCGACATCAATGCCGAGCTATTCATTGCCAATGCCGAAACGCTGACGTTCGAGCAGCGGACCGAAGCCAATATAGAGCACAAGTCATGCAGAAGCTGTCATGAGGCGTTGGATCCCATTGCGTTTGCCGTAAATGATTACGACACGATCGGACGGATGACGGGAACAGCAAACAATGAGGCCAAGCAGAATCTGACTGCAAAGTTAAGCACCGCGCACGAAACCATGGCCCGCTCTTTTACCCGAAACCTGATCGCGTTTACAATAGGCCGGGATACGAATATTTATGACATGAAAACAATTGAGACCATCCTCGACAAAACAGCAAAGGACGGACACCGCGTGCGAGACATCCTCGCCGAGATCCTGAACGCGTATTTCAGGTCTTGATATCTCATCGAGTGGCTTTGAAGCGCATTTCACGCACTGTCGAAACTCTGCCCAACTGAGAAGTAACTGGAGATAAAAAATATCCTAGAAACCAAAATTAAAAAATTCATCAGCTGGCTTCCGTTTCTCTTGATGGTGACAACTGCCGTCGCGGCAGGTCGGCCCAATGTCCTCTTCATCGCAGTCGACGACCTCAAC
>JASLXP010000164.1 GCA_030740295.1 Planctomycetota bacterium | reverse complement strand
ATCCGTGGCCCTCTTCATCCGTGGCCCTCTTCATCCGTGGTCTCTTCATCCGCGTCTGCCTCCTCTTCATCGGAGAGCTGCCATTGGCCCCATCTCATGAAGGTGTCTGAATCTCTCGGCAGCACAAGGCCGGAATGTGATTGGTGCGCGGCAAAGTAGATTTCAATCTCATCTGGTTGCATCACCATCAAAGCGGTCGAGAGCGCGTCTGCGATAGCGGCCGAGCTCGCAAGCGACCACGTCCCCTCCTTAGCCTGAGCAGGTTCCCGCGTCCGTGGGTCGATGATGTGTTGGCCATGGAGAAGGACGCCCGAACCGCTGAGGGACTGGTTGCAGATCTGCAAACGTGCCAGGTGCAGTGTGTGGTCGCGGGGATCGCGGATGCTTATGTTCCAGCCGGGCTCACCCGACGGTGTATCCAGGGCAAGCGCGGTGCTTTGTCCGCAGTGGAGAAGAGCAGAATCGATGCTCCAGTCCCGCAGCATGTCTGCAGCGCGGTCGAGTGCGTATCCTTTGCCGATGCCGCCGAGGTCGATGCGGAGTCCTTTGGACGCTACGGTGCAGCCCATGGCATCTTCGTCTAATTGTAGACTATCGATGCTGGCGTCTGAGCCTGCGCCCGCATCGAATACACCGGCAGTTGCCTCGTACATCTGTTTAGCCAGTCTGAGGCATTGGTAGGCTTCGATACCGAGCTTCCAGGTCTCGCCGACTTCGAGCGCGTTTATCTGAGCGATGTCGCTGGAGGGTATAAAGCGGCTGAGCTCCTCTTCGACGCGGGCGATTTCGTCCAGGGCTTCAAGGGCAGCCTGTTCGGCGTAGGCAGCATCCTGGCCTTCGATGAAGATCTCGAAGGTCGTGGACATGGCGTCGCGGCCGAAGCAGTGGATGGAAGGCCCTTCGTTATCGCTGAGCTCGAGAGGGGGTGCTTGATCGTGCATCATTTCTCTGTTTGAGGACATTCGGTTCGCTCGTCTCTTCCTGAACTATTGGCTGGAGGCAACCCTTTGCCTCACTTCCTAGGTCGGCCTATATTCAGTCCTGGCCTGGAAAACACCAACTGCGAGGGATTCTATGACCAACAGTGAACGCAACGATCTCATCAAGGAGCTCCTTTTCGATTTCAGTGATTCGGAGAATGTGGACCTGGGGGAAGAGATGATCCGGACGTGCCTGAGTCTCATTAAAGATGATGCGGCTCGGATCGATTTCAAACTGCTGAACAAATCCTTCAAAGAATTTCGTTATGCGTTCAAGATTTTTTCAGGTTATCGGCATCTGCGAAAAGTGAGTGTCTTCGGGTCGGCGCGCTCGAAACCTGAATCGGCGGAATACAAGCACGCGAAGGAATTCAGCGAGATGATCGCCGACCGCGGGTTTATGGTCATTACCGGCGCGGGCCCGGGGATCATGCAGGCCGGGAATGAGGGAGCCGGTCGCGATCGCAGCTTTGGCCTGAATATTCGGCTGCCCTTCGAGCAGACCGCGAATGAATTCATTGTCGGTGACGAGAAGCTGGTCACATTTCGTTATTTCTTCACGCGCAAACTGCTCTTTCTGAAGGAGACGAATGCCCTTGCCTGCTTTCCCGGCGGGTTCGGGACGATGGACGAGGCCTTCGAAAGCCTGACACTCGTGCAGACGGGCAAGAGCAACCTGATGCCGATCGTGCTTGTCGATGTGCCGGGCGGAGATTACTGGCAACGCTGGGAGCGATTCGTGCGACAGGAATTGCTGGATAACGGGCTGATTTCCGAAGGCGATCTCAATCTGTTCAGCGTGACCGATAATCTTGAAGATGCCTGTGATGAGATCTCTCGTTTCTATGGGGTCTTTCATTCCAAACGTTTCGTAGGCGACCGGCTGGTCATGCGGTTGAAGTCGAATCCGGGGCAGGCTTTCGCGGATGATCTGACCTTCGAATTTGATGACTTGCTGTCAGAAGGCGGTTTTCAAATCCACGAAGGCGCGTTGTCTGAAGAGGAGGATGCTTCGGATCTGAGGCATCTGCCACGGCTGGTGTTCAAGACAGACTCGTGGGACGTGGGACGATTCCGAACGCTCATAGATCGCATTAACGAGCAGGCATAGCCGCCGAAACAAGGGATGCGGCTGGCACAGGTATTCCGGGTCGAATTCATGCGGAGTGCATCCCGATAGGATCAAGCGGTCGCGGAGCACATGGACCACGGAGCCGCGGCTGAATCCCACACGGCCCTGTGTGAGATACCTACACAGGTCTTCTTCAGAACCTGCTCAGGACCGACAAGCGATCATAAAATGATTGGGTAGAGTTGCTTAGCTCTGAGAAGGTTCATTGGCACGAAGAGTGCTTTCCACACCATCCACTTGAAATCCATCCCCTTTAGTTTGAGGAAACACAAATGAAGAAGCTCAGCCTGTTCATCGCTATCGGCAGCATGATGACCTTCATCCCGGTTCAATCCAATGCAGACGATTCCGAAGCCATCGTTTCAGAGAAAGCCGACAACACCAGCCTGAGAGACCGCTGGCGCAACTGGTTGAAGAAACGCAAGGGAATCATGCAAGACAGAACCGGCACCAGCACGACAGAAGTGCAGCGCAGCAAAGACGGCAACTCCCGCACCAAGACCAGCCAGACTCACAAGGAAGACGACAAAGGCCATTCTGTGGATACCGACAGAGAACGGACGGTCACCAAGAATGGCGACGGCACCGCCACAGTCGAAGGCCACTCCGACAAGACATTCGGCAACGGTGACACCGCCAACCGCGATCACACCGGCACGATCACCAAGACGGAAGACGGCCGGGAGTCCACCGGCACAACCACCGGCACACGCCGCGATGGAACGACCTACGAACGCGAAACCACTGGCTCTCGCACGAAGACGGATGACGGAGTCACCATGGAGCGCTCGACCACGGGCACAAACTCCAAAGGAGGCAGCGTTTCAACCGACAGCAGCAAGACGATTACAAAGAATGACGACGGCTCGGTGACCATCAGCCGTGAAGGTGAGCGCACCACCGGCCAGGGCGAGACCACCAGCCGCAGTTCCGAAACAACAATCAACAAAACCGAAGACGGCCGGACCATTGAGACAACCGGTGAACGAACCGGAAAGAATGGTCAGACCACTACCCACAGCAGCTCGGGCACAGTAACTAAGACCGAAGACGGCATCGAACGGACCCGCTCAAGTGAGACGACCGGCCCCAAAGGTGGCACTCGCACCACTGAATCATCGGGAACGGTGACCAAGACTGAAAACGGCATCGAACGGAGCCGCTCAAGTGAGACGACAGGCCCCAAAGGTGGCACCCGCACCGCTGAGTCATCGGGAACGGTGACCAAAACTGAAGACGGCCGCAAGCGCGAGAGTACCACGACCCGCTCGAACTCGAAGGGTGCCTCCCGGCAGACCGACCGTGAAAAGACAGTGAGCCGCACGGAAGATGGCCGCAAGGTCGAGGGCTCAGTGAGCCGTTCCGGCACGGGGAGTTCCGGCAAGTCTGCAGCAGCTTCACGCCGCAGCAGCTCGAGCAAGACGAAGAGCGCGAGCTCACGCAGCGGCACAGGCAGCCGTTCGGCCTCAAAGTCAGGCTCGAGCCGCAGCTCGGCCGGCAAGAGTAAGTCATCGAGCTCACGCTCCAAGAGCGGCTCGACCAAGAACCGCTCGACCAAGAGCCGGTCATCGACATCTAAGAAATCCGGAGGGAGTTCAAGGTCATCTGGCGGCCGCCGCCGCTAGACAAACAACACTCCGGTGTCTACGGGATGACGGTCAGGAGCAAGATGCTCCTGGCCGTTTCTTTGTACTGTCGGAAAATCTCATCGGGATAGGAACAGAAAACCGGCCCAATGAGGAACGACCAGAGTCGAGACTTCTTTTCTGCAGGGCCAGTCCCCAGCCAGTCCTGGTTCAGTCTGTTGCTGTCGAGGCCGTGGATTCATGCCTGACGGTGAAGCAGGAGCCGGCGAAGTTCTTCATCTGAGGAAAAGATGTAGAATAGCCTCCCACCGCAAACAGCCCGCGGCAGACTCGACCAGCCATGCCAGACACACCTGTCGATATCCAGCTTGACATCCTCACTCCTGCCCGAGACGGCGTTCTCCTTCATGGTGTGCTGTATCGGCCGGCACGGAAAGGCCGGTTCCCCACGCTGCTGATCCGCAGCCCCTACAGCACTCAACACCCCCGATACGTGGCCTGGGCCCAGGATTTCGTAAAGGCAGGCTACGCAGTGCTGCAGCAGGACTGCCGGGGCAGGTATGAATCGGACGGCAATTGGAGACCTTATATTGATGAGACCAACGACGGCTATGATACGCACCAATGGATCGGGCAGCAGCCGTGGAGCGATGGCAACATCGGTACGTTCGGCGTCTCGTATCCGGGCTTCACGCAGCTCCTGCCGGCACATCTGCAGAGCAAACATCTGAAAGCGATGGTCCCTATCGCCAACCAGGAAGATAACTATGGGCACTTGCGCTACAACGGCGTACTGCAGCTTCAGAACGCGATGAATTTCATGTTCCTGGGCCGCCGAATGCTGCAAGCCGAGCATGCGAACCTGATGGACATGGATGCGATCCATCGCCGCCTGCCCCTGGTCACCGCGCTCGATGATGTGGCGGATCGGCCCTTCTATCGAGAGATCATTCGACACACGACGTTTGATGATTTCTGGTCTGCTTACAGCATGAAGTTCCGGTATCACGATGTGGAAGCGCCGGCCCTTTTCATCACCGGCTGGTATGACAACCTGGTCCATGAGGGCTTCAAGTGTTTCAAGGGCCTGACCACGAAGTCCATGTCACCGGAAGTGCGGGCACAGTCCAAGATCATCATCGGGCCGTGGTCGCACAAATCGATAGGCAGCGAAGAGGCCATTGGCGACATCGCTTACGGGATCAATGCCAGGGTCGATATTCCCGGCGAGCACATCCGCTGGTACGACCGCCGCCTCAAAGGCATCGAGAACGGCATCGATGACGAGCCGCCGGTCCGCATTTTCGTGATGGGTGAGAACGCGTGGCGTTCAGAGAATGAGTGGCCCCTCGCCCGGACCCAGTATGCCCATTTCTACCTGCACAGCCGCGGGCGGGCCAACTCGCTGCACGGAGATGGCGGCCTCAGCCGGCAAGCGCCGCAGGATGAGCCGCCGGACGAATTCACCTACGACCCGATAGACCCGGTGCCCACCTACGGCGGCCAGAGCATGTTCCCGGAAAACACCGGGCCCCGTGAACGCAGATCCATCGAGCGGCGTGACGACGTCCTTGTCTATACAAGCAAGCCTCTGGAGCAGGATACCGAGGTCACCGGCCCGATCGTGCTGAAGCTGTTCGCGGCCTCGAGCGCACCGGACACCGATTTCACGGCCGCGCTCGTGGATGTTCACCCACGCGGGCAGGCGATCATTATCTGTGACGGCATCATCCGCGCTCGATTCCGAGATTCCTTCGAGCAACCGACGCTTATCGAGCCCGATACTATCTACAAATATCACCTGGTGCTCTGGGAAACGAGCAACCTGTTTCTGGAAGGGCATCGCATCCGGCTCGAAGTCTCATCGAGTAACTTTCCTCGATTCGATCGCAACCTGAATACCGGCAACGATCCAGCAACGGATACCGAGATCTGCACGGCCAAGCAGACCGTCTTTCACAATTCAGAGCATCCGTCGCACCTGGTTCTGCCCATCATTCCAAAGTGACAGATGAGGTCACCCATCAGGGTCGCTGTGGCGCAGACATCCTGACGGAGACCCGCCCGAGCTCAACATAGTTCGTCGTGTTGTCCGGCCGTTTAACAGGATTCACAGAGTCATCAAGTTTTAAATGATAAAAATAGATCTGCCCCCACAGCCCCCACAGCCACGGGGCGAAGAGCAACCACCCATGGGCAAACTCATGCGGCTTCTTATCCTCTTCGGGACACTGCTGACCATTCGGGCCGAAGGGGAGATGACTGTCCCTGAATTCCCATTGCCTGACGTACGAAAACTCTTGGCCGAAGTCCTGCCGCCGAGAAGGAAGGCCCCAGAGACCCGTGAGCTAATCGCGAAGGCCGCGGACTCACGCCGAAATATGTATGACGAGTGGAGAAACCGGCTGTTCCTGGCAGACGATCCGAAGGATGTCGCCCTTTTCCGTTCGCTCCTGGATTCCCCCAATCCTCTATTTCGCGCCGCGGCGTGCCGGTACGTCGCGCGGGTGAGGGACGCGCAGAGCTGGGGCAAGGTGCTCTCGCGGTCCGGGGATCCGGACGCGATGGTCCGGCGGTACGCGGCAGAGGCGCTCGGCGAGTTCAGGCGGATACAGGCGCTCCCGAAACTGGCCACGCTCCTGAACGACCCCGATAGTCTAGTCCAGGGCTGCGTTCCGAGCGCGGCCGGCAAGATCCTGCGTGCTCACCCGCCTGAGCAGGTTCTGGAGCGCGTGGGGGCCCCAGATTCCAAACTCACCGGCCCCCTTTTGGCAAGACTCCTGGACAGCCTGGTCGGCCGGAGGGAGCCGTCCTGCGTGCCGCTGTTGATCGAGTTGCTCGGTGAGCGCCATTCCCTGCCACAGGACTTTTCGCCTGAAAAGGCCCTGAGGAGATTCGCTGGGCCAATCCATAGCGCAGCGCGTGAGAAACTAAGGGAAACCTGGCACGACTGGTGGGAACGGACCGCTCTCGACGCTGGTCCCGACGAAGCGCGAAAGCCTCAGCAGAGCTGGCACGGTTGCAGTCTGGTCATCGCTCCGCCCCAGCAGGACGTTCTGAGTCCGGAAGTCACTATCAAGCATCAGTTCCGGACTGAATCGGACTGGTACCCATTTGTCGTCCCAGTGAAGGATGAGGGCCTTCCCGGGTACCTGCAATATGTGATTTTTGCGGATGGGCGAGAGGTCGAGCGCGGCGAGACCTCCGACCGGATGAAGCTTCCCCCCGGGAGCATGGTGAGATACTGGTCTGAAGCATACGGTTCCCGGGCCGCTATCTGGGCGGCGCGGTGGCCGACCGACAGGTTTGAGCCAAAGGTGGGGCCCGGGACCTATGAAGTCCAACTCGAGGCCCGGTATCTCTGTACCGAACGGGTCGCGGATAACTTCGGTGACATGGGAACCTTCGCCATGGGTCCTACTGTTAGCGTTGGTGAGGTGTTCACTCTGAAGTCCAATCGCAGAAGACTGGTCTTGAGGCCGCGGACTGAGAAGCTGTCGGCCGCGTCGCTCGCCCGATTGGCGGAGGCCCTGGCCGCTCCCCCGAAAGGCAAGCCACGCGCTGTGGAGGTCAAACTGGTTGACATCAAGGAAGGCTCCACAAGTTCACCCCGTGCCGTGAGCTTGCGAGGCCGGAGATCGTGTCTCCGTGCCCTGCGTGGCGCGGGGGAAGCTGGGTTGGAGGCGGTTCTGAAGAGCTTCGACCCCGGGAGCGCGACGAGCACTCAGTTGTACTATCTTGAAGGTGTCGACAGCGACCTCGCCATGGCGGCTCTCCTGCGGGCAGCAGCCGCAGGCCGCTGGTCAACGCCGGAAGATCGCAAAAACAAGTTGCTGGAGGAAGCCACCGCGGAAGTGGGGAGCGAGAGATGGCGGTGGCATCGGAGTCGGCAGGCCCTTCAGTATTTGGATGG
>JASLXP010000163.1 GCA_030740295.1 Planctomycetota bacterium | reverse complement strand
GGGTGCGCTCCAACCACTTTTTCGACACTCTCAGCGACGAGGAGAAGGGGAGCCCGGCCTTTGCCGAAATTGCGGCCAAAGCCGCGCGCCTGAGAGAAATCAATGATTCATTCAAACAGCGCTGGCCGGACAAAGCGGCACTGAAAGAAAGGGCCGGACTGCAAGCCGGCATCCGGAAACTGATGGCGAAGGCTGACAAGGAGAAATACGCCCGCAATTGGCAGGAAATGCATGGCTACTCGGTCCCCACTCCGGTGAGCGATGGGACGGATATCTACGTCTGGATCGCCTATGGCATCGGGGCGCGATACGACCGGGACGGCAACCGGAAATGGATTCACCTCGAAACGAACATGATCAAGCATCACGGTTACACATCCTCGCCGGTCCTCGTCGATGGAAAGATGATCGTCTACATGAAAAAGATCATCGCTCTTGAGATGGAGACCGGCAAGGTTGCCTGGCGCGTTGAGGGCGCGAAGGACGATCGGCTCTACGGAGACCATTTCCATAATACACCCCTGGCAATTCGCGTGGGTGAGCAGAATCTCCTTTACACCCACGGAATGGTCTTGCGCCCTTCAGATGGGAAGACAGTCTGGGAAAACAGCCGCTGGAAGGAGAAAGCTTCGATTCCGACGCCAGTGGTCGGGGGCGGCTATCTGTTCGACATCACTTCAGCAGGCGTCCTGCACAAGGCGAGAATTCCTCCGACGGCCGACCAGTTCGCTCTCACCGACGAAGGGAAATTCAACATCTTTGGCAGTATCAGCGCCTATACGAGAAGTTTCGTCGCCGCCTCGCCCCTCTACCATGACGGTCTGCTCTACATCATCGACTGCATGGGAAATTTGCGAGTGGTCGATGCGCAAACGCAGGACTTGGTCTACCGGAAGGACTTGTCTCTGGGTTTCGAGGCCCGCACCAGAGTCCACACAATGGGCACGGCCTACGCCAGCCCCATCCTTGCCGGTGACGCCATCATTGCCCTTGGCATGAGCGGCACCATGGTGGCCTTCAAGCCGGGCAGAGGATACGTCGAGTTGTCCCGGAACAGGATCGAGAATGTCACCAATCCCGGCAAGTATTACGAAAAGCCGGAAGGATTCCCCGCTTCACCCGCCTGCGACGGAAACCGGCTCTACATCCGCGGTGATGAATACCTCTACTGCGTTGGGATAGAGAGTAAAGATGCCTTCACCGGCTGGCGGGGCAACACCACCGGCCTCTATCCCGATGCCACACCGGTCATCGAGTGGGGACGCGCATCCAAAGGCATCGCGGGCCACCTGAAGATCAGCGCCTCGAAGCCTGCAGGTGACGCTCCCGGCGAAGCCAGACAAGTCCGTGACCACTACCCCAAAGAGTGGCTCGTCATCGGACCGTTTCCCGCGCCGAAAGGACTCGATACGCCCGCGCTGCCTGGCGAGGCCAACGTCCAGCCCACCGACGGTGATAAGGTCGGTGAGCTGGCCTGGACGAAATTCGCTGTTCCCGATGAGGTGCTTCCACCGGCCGACCGGAGCAGCGTCGCCGGATCGACCAAGCTGCGATTCGTTGAGCCGGAAAAGGTCCTCGGCGGCTTCAAGGCGGATCACCTCGTCTACGCCCATACCTGGCTGCATTCCCAACGGGAAGGCGAAGTCGAGGCCATTATCGATCATTCCGTCGGTTTGAGAATCTGGCTCAACGGTGAAGACATTTACAAAGAGGAGAAGACGCAGTTCCGGATGAACTGGTACACGGTGCTCAGCAAGTTCCGGACGCTGCGGTACGGTGTCGTTCCATCACCGAGGGCTCGTCTGAAACTGCGCGAAGGCTGGAACCGTGTGCTGTTAAAGTTGAGTCCACCGCGGCACAACTGGGGCACCTACAAGTTCAACGTCCGCATCGTCGACGTGCCGGATGCCCCATACGAAGAAGAGAACATCCTCTGGTCCGCGCCGTTACCAGACCGCTCGAACGCCACACCGCTCCTCGTCGGGGACAGGATTTTCGTCATGGCCGAGCCGGAACAGATTCTCTGCCTGGACAAGAGGACTGGCGAACAACTCTGGACCCGCTTCCTCGGCCGCTACCAGACGATCCCGCAGGACGTGCGCGACGCCAGCCCGGCTTTCAAAGAGAAGGTCGAGCCACTGGTTGCCGAACTGGCAGAGGCGAAAGGACTCAAGGAGCGGCTGGACCTTCGCAAGAAAATTGATGCCGCTCTCGTTGCCATCGACAAGGAGAAGTACGCACTCAAGTGGGACGGGCACATGGCTGGGCACTTCCGCATCGTCGGCTGGACCACACCTTCGCCGTGCAGCGACGGTAAATACATCTACGCCTATTGCGGCAACGGCGTAGCCGCCTGCTTCGACCTCGACGGCAACACCCGCTGGATACGGCGGGCGAATACCGGCATGCTGTTTTACTCTTCCTCACCGGCGCTTATCGACGACAAGTTCGTCCTCTTCGCCGGCGGCATGAACATGGTCGCTCTGGATGCGGCTACCGGTGAGGTGGCGTGGACGCAGCCGGCGGTGGACAAGGGAGTGGCGGCGCTCATCCCTGCACGGATCAACGGCGTGGGTGTCATCATCAGCCAGAAAGGCGATATCGTCCGGGCTTCCGACGGAAAGGTGATCTTCGACAACCCTCAAAAGCGGAAAGGTGATTCCGGCTGGGCGCCGCCGCTGTGTCTGGGCAACGTGGTTTACCAGCCATGGCTGGGCGTGGGCAACCTGCACGTAAACGATTTCAGCAAGGCGACAGGCGACACCTGGTCGTGCCAGGGCCGCGCCATCGGCGGCCTGGCGAATCCCCGCAACAAAGACGGCAAGTGGGTGGACAGATGGACCTGCGGCTCGCCGCTCGTCCACGAAGGCATCTACTACAACCAGGACGTATTCGGCACGCTCTACGCCGCGGACCTGAAGACGAGAAAGCTCCTTTACCGCGTCGACCTCAGCAGCGACTTCAACATGATGGCGCACTACAACGCAGTCGGCGTAGCCGCGAGCATCACCCTCGGAGGCAAGCAACTCTTCGTCTCAGACAACCAGGGCAACACCGTCGTCTTCGAGCCCGGCCCGGTCTTTAAGAAAGTCGCGGTCAACCGCATCGAACGGCAAATCGACCGCCCCTGGCCCATTCGCCCCCAGGAAGAAACCGGTTACAGCCCGCCGGTCTTCGAAGGCCCCCGAATGTACCTCCGCGGAGAATACAACCTTTACTGCATTGGAAAGGAATAGCGAGACCGTTCCGATCGAGCTGAGCATCCTGGCTGCAGTACGGAAGCATCCGAACGCGAGGCTCTGCGATTCGGCCCATCAACACGCAACGAACTTCCGTTGAGGTTCCCTCGGCCTGCCAGTGGAATGTTCAGAGGAAGTCGTTAAAGATGTGCCGGGGCAGTTTCAGCACAGACCACCGATTAATCGGACACCGGTCGGCGAGTTCATCGCGCTCAATCACCATCTCGAGGGTAACCTGATCATGACATCACACCGAAATTCACTCTGTATCGCTCCGATGGCCCTGCTCCTGGTGACGCATCTCATTGGCAACGCTCCGGCACAGAGCGGCAATTGGCCGATGTGGCGCGGCCCGAACGGGGATGGCATCTCACTGGATAAAGGTCTTCTTAATGAATGGCCGAAAGAGGGCCCGAAAGCCACCTGGCAGATCGATACGGTCGGCGTCGGATATTCGTCCATTTCGGTCAGCGAAGGTCGCATCTTCACCATGGGTGATCTGAACGGCGTCGAGCACGTGATAGCTTTGAAGGAATCCGATGGCAGCGTCCTCTGGGCCGTCGCTCCATCGAGCGCCAGGTTACAGGCCGCGTCGCAAGCGAGATGAAGCGGCACGACAAGAACGGTGACGGCAAGCTTGACGAGGCCGAGGCCCTCAACGCCTTTGGCTGGACCTTCAACCGTTCCGACAAGCCCGGCAAGGGCGACCCCCGGGGCATCGCCGCCGCTCGTGCGAAGTGGATTTTCCCGAAACTTGACAAGAACAATGACGGCTTTCTGAGCGCATCTGAGGCCCACAGGTTCGGAAGCGAGCTCGGCCGCATCGATTCGAAGGATCCGGATGCGGATGCCGGCGCCATCGCAAAATCCAGGGCGGATGCTTACATCGAAAGCTTGGATAAAAACGGCGACGGGACACTTTCCGCAGAGGAGGTGCGATACACGTTGCTGAGGCGATCTTACCGGGGCATGGATGTCAGGGACAAAGCCACCGGCAAAGGTGACGGTCAGGTCACCGCCCAGGAGATCTCACGATACCTGGAGAGGCGTGAGCCAGGAAGAGACGGGAAGATTTCTCAGGCTGAATTGGAGAATCACTACGCAACCAGGCTGCCAGGACGGGATGGCTCTATCAGCCCGGAAGATCTGAAGGGCCTCTATGGCGGCTATCGAAACGGTCGCGGTGACGGCCCCAGAGGCACGCCCAGCATCGACGGCGACCGTGTCTACACAGAGGGTGGCACCGGAGACATCACGTGCCTGGAAGCAGCCACCGGCAAAGTCATCTGGCAAGTCACACTTGCCGACCTTGGGGGACGGGTGCCTGGCTGGGGTTTTAGTGAATCTCCGCTGGTGGAAGGCGACCTGGTGATTATCACCCCCGGCGGATCCAAGGGAACGCTTGCCGCTCTGGACAAGAATACCGGCAAGCTCGTCTGGCAGTCCGATGAAGAGAAACAGCCAGCGCACTACTCCTCGCCCGTCGCCGCGGACATCGGCGGCATCCGGCAGATCGTCCAGCTTGCCAGACAGAGTTGCTTCGCGGTGACCGCGGACAAGGGCCGCCTGTTGTGGAAGTACAGCGGCGCCAACAACGGCACCGCGAACGTGACCACGCCAATCGTCCACAACGACCACGTATTTGTATCCAGTTCTTACGGTACCGGCGGTGGCCTCGCCAGGATCAGCGCGGCTGATGGTAAGCAGAAGGCCGAGCAGGTTTACTTTGAAAAGCGAATGGCAAACCATCATGGCGGCATCGTCAAGGTCGGAGATTGCATGTACGGATTCGGCAGTGGTGGCCTGATCTGCATGGAATTCATGACCGGCAAGATCGCCTGGAGTGATCGGAGCGTCAGCAAAGGCTCGCTCGTTGTCGCAGACGGAATGCTCTACCTCCTTGGCGAACGCCAGCAGGTCGCTCTCGCAGAGGCGACGCATCTGGGCTACAAGGAGCACGGCCGCTTCAGCATCCCAAATAGAGGATTCCCAAGCTGGGCCCATCCAGTCGTTACTGGCGGCCGGTTTTACATCCGCGATCAACAGACGCTCACTGCGTATGACGTTCGGGCAAAGTAGGCGCTGCGGATTGGCCGTTCGCCGTGGCGCGAATTTCAGATCAGGACATCGGGCTTCGGTTCTGTAGAATACCTCACCGGGCTGCGAGAGAAATGCCGGAGAACAACACCAACTGAGAATCTCAATGAAAGCACCAGCATTAGCAATCCTCGTAGGCATGCTCACGTGTGAACCGGCACTCGGGGAATTGAAGGTCGTCAAGGTAAAAGTCAGCGCGGACAGCGAGACGGACGGGTACGAGGGATTCAGGGCCATGGACGGCAATCCACGGTCCATGTGGCACACCTACTGGGGCCAGGGCGAGACCTCGCATCCGCACCACATGACCGTGGACCTCGGTGCGAGCTACGAGCTGAGCGGCTTCAGCTACCTGCCCCGTCCGGGAGGTGGAAACGGTACCATCAAAGACTACGAGTTATACGTCAGCGACAACAAAAAAGACCTTGGTAAGCCCGTCTCCAAAGGCAGGTTCTCCCAGCGGAGTGCGGAGAACGTGATCACGTTCCCCACAGCCGCGAAGGGGCGCTATGTGCGTCTGCGGGGTTTGTCGGAAGTCAGGGGCACGCCGTGGACTTCGGTGGCCGAGCTCAAGCTTCTGTGCAAAGGCGTCAGATTCCAGTCCGTACCCCAATCACTGTCCGTTGGATCGGCTGATGCGCCGGCAAGCGAACTGGGTGAACAGTACCGGGCTCTTTGGCAGGACCTCCGAAATAGGCGGCACTTTGCCAGGGTTGCCCAACAGACCCTTCGCCCAGAGGCGCTGCTCCTCGATTCCGACCTCGACCCGGTGGATGTGGTCATGCGCCGGACGGCCGCGCTGCTCGCAGACCTGAAACAAAGGCCGGACTCGCCAGACCTCGCGGCCATGGAGAAGGAGCTCAATGGCCTTCAGGCGGAGGCGGACGATGTGCCCGTCGACAGCAGTGATGCTCGCTACAAGCTCTTCGAGCGGGCGTGCCTCATCCGCCGCAGGATCGCCTTCTCGAATCCACTTCTGGATTTTGACAAGCTGCTGTTCATCAAGCGTCACCGGGCAACTTATAACCACATGTGCGACCAGTACTACGGCATCAATGCCCGCCCTGGCGGAGGCATTTATGTGCTGTCCGATCCGTTCAGCTCGGAGCCCAAAGTGCGTGACATCCTGGCCGATTCGATCGTCGAAAGTGGGCGGCTGAAAGGCAAAAGTCTCGAGGGGGGATCGTTCCTCTCGCCCGATTTGTCCTTCGACGGTAAGACCATCCTGTTCGGATACGTCGAATGCCAGGGCGACCGCAGACACCGCCATCATACGGACCCGAGCCGCGGCCATTGGCACGACCAGCGGTGTTACCACATCTTCAAAGTGAATGTAGATGGTTCGGGCCTCGCGCAACTGACCGATGGCACGTTTAACGATTTTGATCCGTGCTGGCTTCCCAACGGTCGGGTCACCTTCATCTCCGAGCGCCGCGGCGGTTACCTGCGGTGTGGCCGCGTTTGTCCGACCTATACCCTCTACGACATGAATCCTGATGGCAGCGACATCCTGTGCCTCAGCCCACACGAGACGAACGAATGGAACCCCAGCGTTACCAACGATGGGATGATCATTTATACCCGGTGGGATTACGTTGACCGCCACGGCTGTGTGGCCCATCTCCCCTGGATCACGACTCCCGATGGTCGCGATGCCCGGGCGGTACACGGGAACTTCTCCCCCCGCGAAAAACGCCCCGACATGGAGTTGGACATCCGTGCCATTCCGGGCTCACGCCGGTTCGTGGCCACCGCCGCGCCCCATCACGGGCAGGCGTTTGGCTCGTTGGTCATGTTCGATCCGAGCGTGGTGGACGACGATGCCATGGGGCCGGTCAAGCGGTTGACGCCGGAGGTGGGTTTCCCTGAAACCCAGGGCGGCTCACAGGTTTACGGCATGGCCTGGCCGCTCAGCGAGGATTACTACCTGTGCGTATACGACGGGTCCATGCGCCGAGGAGCACGCCGGCGCGGCCGCGGCAACTATGGCATCTATCTCATGGACGCTTTTGGAAACCGTGAGCTAATCCACCGTGACCCGGCGATTGCATGTCTCAGTCCCATCCCACTCCGCCCGCGCCCGACGCCCCCGTTGGTGCCGTCAGCCTCGCAGCGGCTCGCGCCGGACAAGCCCACCGATGCGACGCTGGCCGTACTGAACGTGTACGACAGCCGGAAGCCCTGGCCGGAGGAGACCGCGATCAAGGCCCTGCGTGTTTACCAGATCATTCCCATGTCGGTGCCATCGGGCGCACCACCCCACGAGGTCGGCCTGCGTCTGCCTGGTGCCGAGGGTGCCGATTCGGTCATCCTGGCGCGCCACGTGCTCGGCACTGTCCCAGTCGAGGAAGACGGCAGCGCCCACTTTACGGTGCCCGCGATGCGCGAGCTGTTCCTGCAGGCGCTTGACGAAGACGGGCTGGCCGTCCAATCGATGCGGTCCTCAACATACCTCCAGCCGGGCGAACGGCTCGTCTGCCAGGGATGCCACGAACCCAGACACAGCGCGCCCGCGGCACTGTCGCCCCCCCTCGCCTTCCTCCGAGAACCGTCCACCCTCAAGCCTGATGTGGACGGCACAAAGCCGTTCAGCTATCCCCGTCTGGTGCAGCCCGTGCTGGACAGGCACTGTGTGAAGTGCCACGAAAAGACCCCCAAGAAGGCACCCAGGCTCGACAGTGGTGTGATCGCCAGGGGACGACAGAAGTTTTACGCATCCTATTTCAGCCTCGCGCCCAAGTATGGCTTCTGGCGATACGGTGATCGGCATCGCACCACGCCCGGCCGATTCGGCGCCCGCGCCTCGAAGCTCTACCAGATGCTGACAAAAGGCCATCACGACGTGAAACTCCCCCCGGAAGACCTCCACCGGATCGCCCTCTGGCTGGACTCAGCATCAATCTTTTATGGCGTCTACGAAAAGGCAGGCGGCGAAGCACAACTCAGAGGCGAAGTCGTGAAGCCGACTCTGGAATAGCCCGCAGGTCTCAGTCAGAAACAAGGTATGTCCGTCCATTCAGGTCTGTCGGAAACGGGGTTGGTGTAACGGCTTTATTTGGCCGGGTTCTGGGAAGTCATCGTTGCGCCCAGGATCGGCCGCTGTAACTACTCCAAGACGGAGTAGTTTTGACGGATTTCAGGGGCGAAGCCCTGGGCTGTTTGCCTAGCCCAGCCCAACGGGCTGGGTGAATGGTTCAAAGATCTAAAAAGGGGCAACGCCCCGGCCAGTTATGAGGAGGCCATTTATTGGCGCAAATGACCGGGGCGTTGCCCCTAAGGATGAGCTGCCCGAAATCCCAGCCCGTTGGGCTGGGCTAGGCAAACTGCCCGGGGCTTCGCCCCTGAAAACTGTCATCCAGAACCGTAAGTGCCCAGGGCCGTTGGGTGGGCGAAAGAGCCGACAGTGGGGGATCACCAGACTGGTCTGGCTCTGATCTCCTGACGCTGTCCCCTGAATTTTGCCTCGATAGACAGTCTGCCCTTCGGGCCCTCGATGCTTCGGGGCACTTCCCACACTTCAAGTGCACCGAGCTCGCCTCGGAACAGGTAGCCTTCGGCAAAGTCGCAGTGAAACTGGTAGTTGTAGTCGCCTCGTATGAGCTCCAGGACGACTGGGTGTGCCGGATCATTCACATCAAGGACGAGCACGCCGCGGTCATACCAGCTCAGAAACGCGTAGCGGCCATGGACCTCGATGTCTCCGCCGCAGCAGATTGGGCCGGACACCACTTCGGGGTTCTCAGGATCACGGATGTCGATAATCCATAGACCTCCGCTGAAACTCGCAGCGTAAGCGAAGCCGCCCTGCACGACGATTTGCGGAGCGTGTCCATTGATGATTTCTGGTATGCGTGAGAGCTCGCGGGGCGCTGTCGGGACAGATACATCAACAATGACAACTCCAACCTTGTCCACGGCAAGAAGGGCGAGAATTCTGTCCGGATTGTCGAAGGGATGGGCCACGGACAAGGCAACATCCGAGCAGGGCACTTTCAGCTCGCCGAGAAGAGTGGCGCTCCGCATGCCTTTGCTGACGTCATGGATTCGGAAGGATGAGCCCGTGGTGTAGGCGCGGCCGTTCAGTATTGTGCCGTGTCCCGCGAGCCCGGCGGGCGCCGGCCCCAGCTTTGTGAACTTCGGAGCCTTGCTGAGGTCCCAGACACCGGATCGTATAGCCATCTCTCGTCTGTGTAACAGCGGAACCTGGTGCCAGTAACTTCCATCGTAGAACTGGCCCAGCGCAACGGGGGAAGACGGACGCGATACATCGGCTATCCAGAGGCCACCATTGAAAGAACTGATGTACGCCCGGCCGGCCTCGACCTGCAGTTCCCGAACTTCCCCGGAGGTCGGATACCTGCCAACGAGTCGTGGGCGGTCGGGCTTCTGAATGTCCAACACCCATATGCCCCATAGCTTGTCGGAAACGTAGAGCTCGTTGCCGTCACGAGCCACCGTATTGATCATGCATGCCTGCTTCCGAATTCTTGAATCTTCCTGGTGCGGGTACCAGGTCGTGACCAGACGCGGCAGCGCGGGGTCTTGAATGTCGATCACTCGAAGACCGCCTGTGCCTTGACCTGCGTATGCATAACGTCCTTCCGTGGCCAGGCCCATGAACATGTTGTAAGGATTGCCGCGCATCTTCTGGCGGCCCACGACCCTGGGACGGTCCGGCGAAGTCACATCTACCGTCGTAAAGCCAGTTGGCGAGATGAGACAGGCGAGACCCGGCCGGGGGATGGCCACGCCGAGGGGCCCATCGTCGAGGACGTTCCCTGCTGGTGGCTTCGGAGCATCCACTTCGGAATCCTCTGGGGCCGGCTGGGCCGTCTCCGGAACATCTGACGGGAATTCCGGCTCAACGATGGTTGCGACGGCTTTGCCCCGGCTGACAAGCCGCCCAAGCAGACGCGCATCGGGGAGTTTCGAGATGTCGATGATGCTCAGGCCGCCAGGCCCGACAACGTATGCTCGATCTTCATGAAGAACGAGGTTGGCCGCGCCGAGGCCCGTTATCTTGCTCGCCACCTTCGGAACCGCCTTGCCACCTTTCTCGGCAGAGCACTTCGACACGTCTATGACGGCGAAATCTCCCCCGACAGAGAGAAGGTAATCCCCGCGCAGATCGAGCTGAACGCACGGGACTTCGGCCAGCGTTCTTGCATAGCGCCAGGGTCGCGAGGGGTCTCGAATGTCCAGCAGATAGAGATAGCCAGGAGGGCGGTCCGATGTTGCAGTGGATTGAGCCGAGGTACGAAGACGCCTGCTTCGGCCTTCGCTCGTAAACCAGAACGGAGGCGCCTTTCGCCTCAAAATGAAAGTCCCCGCCGCGAGCCCAGACTTTTGGGAGTTTCCTGTTCAGTCGTTCCCCTGCCGTGGACTTGTCGAATCCATCGAAATGAACTCCGCTTGGATCAGTCTTGAATCGTGCACCGTCGAGGGCAAATGATTCCGAGCCGGTCGAAAGGGATATCGAGCTGGCCCGTGAGAGGTTCTCATTCTTCTGCATCGCCAGGATGCCGATGGAGCCCTCGAATCCAGTGACAAATGTTCGCTCATCCAGTTGAGCCACGAGGCTCATTTTGCCTGGCAGGTCAGCGAGCTTTTCAACGCCTTCAATCGGACCCGCGTAACGCAGCAGGGAGGCGACCCCATCTTTCCTGATAACGACAACCTTCCCGTATCCCGCATCGGCCACCCGGACTACCTCCGAGCCCAGTTCCAACGCCGTCGGCTCCAAACGATCTTCTCCAGCTTCCACCGGTTCCAGATTCGCAGGCTCAGCACGAGGCGTAGTCTCGCTGCCAGTGGAACTCACTTGCCAGTCAATCCCCTGCACCCGGCCTTTATCCAGGACGACGAAAGCGCACTTCCCTGCCACGTGAAAGTATTGAAGGCCGCGATGAGTAACAACGGCGCCTTTCACTTTCGGCCGGCCATCATCGAGCTCCAGGATTCGATAGCCTTCGTCTCTGATGGAAATGACAAGCTGCTGGTCCAGCGCCTGCAATCCGGCAACCCGTTCCGGAAACTCCATCGACCATCGTTCTTTGAGCACGGGTCCGGAACGCATCAGGAAGGTGACCTTTCCTGCCCCGAAGACGACGATGCCGTCGCGCCAGAGGGCCATGTGTTCGAGGCCCGCGACGTGTGTTGAGGCGATCTTCTTGAGTGCCGACGTTCCCGAGAGTCCGAACATCGACACCCGTCCTTTGGGGCCGGACGCTACCAGCCGGTCTTTCCCTGTCAGCAGGCGCGTGACGTTTGTCCCGACGGACGCGTAACCAAGGAAGCTCGGCTTGTCTCGATGGGAAATGTCGAAACGAAGGATGCCGTTCCGCCCGGCCGCAACGTGCAGAACGTCGTCACAGAACGCGAAGTCTTTCGCTTCACCGCGAGGAAACATCTGTAAACGGGCCGCCCCTCATCCGGGCTGAAACCCGGTACCACTTGCCGGCTTTCAGTCCCTTGCACATTTGGTAAAGGTGTGTGCTGCCTTGAGTCTTCGCCGTAATCCGGACGAAACGCTTCCCCGAACGTGGCGCCGAAGTGCCCACGGCCAGCCGTCCGGGATAAGCCGTGTTCAACTGCCAGTGAGAAGGCACCAGAGGAGGTTCCCCAAGCGTCCAGCCGCTGACCAGGCCATCCGCCCCCGGTTTGGCCTGTCGAACGTCTTCAAAGCTGCCGTTACGCAGCAGCGGCTCGCAACTGACGGTGCCGATAAAAGCCACACCGGTTGAGAGCAGCGATATGAGAGAAAGGTGCCAAAATTTCATTTTAACTGGCTTTCCGGCCCGGTTACTGCCAATGTCTTGACATCTGATCGAGCTCTTTCAAAACGTCTGGCGGAAGACGGGACGGCTCGTGTTTCATCACTTCCAGAGTTTGTTCGCGAAGCCGGTCATCAAAGCTTTTGGAGCCTCGTTCCGTCCACTTGGCCAGGATCGACCTGTCAAAGAGCTTCGAGTACCAGACCTCCCTGAAATGGTTGTACGTATGTTCTTCGGCCAGATACTGTCCGCCCGGCCCGACACTGTCGATCAGTTCCACCGCCAGCGTCTCGTCATTGACAGGAATGCCCCGTATGAACTGGTTGACCATGTAGAGGAGCTCATGGACGAGGGCCATGCAGGCTGGGGATGAGACGCTCCCGTGATCGAGCCAGCCACAGTCGTGGATCAGGTTTGCTCCGCTGAGCCCGGAGCTGAGACAGGAAAACGCGGCCTCAGCGGCAGCCTGAGGATCGGGAAACTTGGCGTCCGAACATCCGGCAGTTCCAAAAAACGGCAGGCCGTAGTGCTGGGCGAGCTGGGATAGAGCCGCCGTCATCAGACTCATTTCCGGCGCGCCGTAGGAAAAAACCATGGTGGACATGTCAAGTATCGTCGCCAGTGCGCCGTAGATGAAGGGAGAACCTGGTTGGACAAGCTGTGCGAGAACAAGGCCGCTGAGCGATTCCGCATTCGCCTGCACTACAGTGCCTGCTGCCGTGGCCGGTGCTGTCCCTCCGGACTGAGGGGCCGGATAATAAATCAGAGGAATTCCTTTCTCCGCGCAGAAGATCAGCTTGTCTATGGCAGGATCATAATGCACCAGAGGCGAGATCGGCTCAGAGTAATGGACGATGGTTGGCGCCTGATGAAAGCGTTCTTCGCTGCCCGCAATGGCCACCGCCATCTGGTAAATGTCCCGTGTGCTGTTGAGATCCTTGCAGCAGAAAACCAGAGGCTTCTCGCAGTAAGTCAGAGCCTGCCGCGCGCTCACCCGGTCCGCAGTGTCCGCCGGAGCATCCGACGCGAGGCCTACCGTCATGACCCAACTGTAATTGGGCAGCGCGTCTGCCACCGTTGCCATGACGCGGCAGTCATCGTTCGTAAAGGGGCGCCGTTCACCCGTGTCAGGATCCAGATAATCGATACAGTCCAGGCTCGGACCGAACCAGCCCCTGTCTCCTTCGAGGAAGACCGACGGGGACCCATCCCGCCGACCCAGGACAACTCGTGAAGGCGCCTGCCCGATCGCATCCTCGACCAGGGAGGCCGGGATCCTGACTCGGCTATTCTCAACATTGGCGCCTGCCCCTGCAAGAATATCGAGAGCCCCCGAGTGAGTGATTCGGACGCCCGTCCGTTCCAGCACATCCAGTGTGGCGTGATGAATCCGGTCGATCTGGGCGCGGTCCAGCACGTGGAGCTTCGGTCTGAACTGCAGATCAGAGCTGTTCATGGTCTTGGATCCTCGACTGGCTCATGACTCGATCGTGATTTGGGAGAGTGGGCTGGTCTATCTCAACCGTTTCCATTCATCGATCATAGCCAGGGTACTTTCCCAGGGCATGATGCTGTGGGCGGAGACGCACGGCGAGAGGATGAGGCCTGTTTTACCGAAGACTTCGAATACCTGGCGAACGGCCTCTCGTGTGGGTTGGGGGCCGTTCCAGAGATGGAACGTGCTGCTGGGGCCGATCCAGAAGCTTTTCGTCGATGCGAGCTTGTCACGCAGCTTCAGTGGATCCGTTCCCTTAAAGGCGATGTCGATTCCGAAGAGCGAATCCATGGTCAGGCTGGCAAGGTAATCCAGGATCGGCATGAGGCCCGTGTGGGCCGTGTAGACCATCAGCATCCCGGCAGCATGAGCCGCTTCGGTCTCTTTGCGCAGGCGGCGGCCCAGATATTTTTCAAGCATGTGGGGGCCATAGAAATCCGCGGTTTCGTAAAACCCATTGCGTTGGATGATGTCAACGCCTGAGTCACCAAGGACCTCGATCGTGCGAAGATTGATCTGGTGCTCATGTTCCAGACAGGCATCGACAAGGTCCGGCTCTTCGATGACCTTCATGCAAAGCTCGGTCGCGCCGAAAAGCTGTTGGGCGCCGGTGAGACCCAGCCCAACGCCAGCTTTGACGGCCAGGTCATACTTGTCGGCAAGACTTCTGGCCGCGGCGACCCGACCTCTCCCCTGCTCTAAAACTTCGTCATTCATGGTCAGCTTGCAGACCTGCTGAAAGCACTCCAGATCGGCCTCCGTCCGCAGCCAGGGCTCTACAAAGTGCCCGATGTTGAAGTCGCTGTAGAAAGGGACGTCTTCACCATGGGGCCAGAGCCGGCCGTGCCTGACAGACGCATGCAGTTCCCCGCTTGGCGTGGAGTAGGCCTTGTGCAGAATGTCGCCTTCGAGCCAGGTCCGCGACTCAACACCATCAACCTGACGACAGAGACTCACCCCCGTGCCAACAGCCTGATCCAGACCGAGTTCTTCGACCTGATATCGGAGTCTCTCTTCCGCCGATGCATCCGGCGGCCAGGGAAACTGCCAGTCGCGACCTTCGCGCTGGACCGCTGAAAGAGGGTTGAAGTTTGCTGAGCACGGAACGCGATCCACAGGTTCACTGCGAATCGCAGCCAGCACTCGTTCTTTGGATGTCATGTATGGCAGGGCCTATTTTTTCGTGGCACGTAGGAGCTCCCCAGTGCCAAAAGGATCACGATACGGCTGGACACTGAGGAAGTCTATCGCGGGGTAATGAACACATGCCTCCCATGCCGGCGATTCACTCGGCGCAGAATGGCAAAGCCGATTCACAAATGAGATGATCCCTTGGACTCTCGGCGAAACCAGGGCGACGATTGAAATCGACTGAAGACAGCCAGCAAACTGGTATTTCCCTCCTCTTGCGATTACCTATGTTGCCGATATTCCCTCATAGCCTCAGGGCCTCCGCTTCTTTCCTCTTTCTTCTCACGGCAGCCGCACAGGCTGAGCCCAAGGCTCATTACGTGCGCAAGGGTACGTGGCACGAGACGCTCCTCGCCTCTCGCGAAGCCCTGATGAAGCAGGAGGCAGATTCCGGCCAGCAGTCGACGGGTACTGACAGCGTGCAACTTGGACCCTGGCATTCCATAGGCCCCTTCCCAAGACGGGGTAAGGGTACTTTCGAACACGAGTACGGGCCGGAGAAAGAAATCGATCTGGAGAAGAACTACGAGAACGGCAAGCTCCGCTGGCGGCCCCGGCCGGCTTGGGCGGATGGGTCGATACATGCCCTCAACGGCTCCGGGAACGTTGCCACCTATCTGTTCCGTACGCTCACGGCAAAAAAGGCCGTGACATTGACCGGCTACTTCGGGAGCGACGATTACCTGACGGTGTGGCTCAACGGCAAAGCTCTGCTTTCAGTCAAGGAACCCCGCGGCGTCACTCCCAACCAAGACACGGCCAAGCTGGTTCTTCAGGCTGGTGAAAACCAGTTGCTGCTGAAAATAACCAACCAGGGCGGAGGCTTTGGTTTCTACTTCAGCACGGAGGCCAAACCGAAAGGCAACCGCCAACAGAACAGCCTTCGCGCCGGGTTATGGAAACTGCTGCGGCGGGATTTCCGTGATGGCCAGTCCATCTATCAGATGGGGATCGAGCGGAAGGACCAACTCTGGAAACGGGACTGGCCGCCGGGCGACGTCAAAGTGCTGGCCGGCCGTTATGCTCAACGAGTGCGCAACGCCGAGAAGTCCAAGCAGGCCAAAGCCCTTGCTGCCAAAGCAGAGACGCATGAAGACTTGAAGGCAGTCCGCGAGATCTACTACCGCGCACACAAACAGGACGACGCGGTCGACCTGGTGCGCAATTTCGACTTCCAGGCCCTTCGCCGGGCGATCCAGGATCTGACGCGCACCTTCGGCGCCCGATACCCGAAAGGTTCCGAATATCTCGCAAGATCAATGGCTCTTGAAAAGGAGGTGCAGCGGGCCGTCGAGGGCCTTGCCAAGAACAAAGCGGGCACAGCCGATAGCCTGTTGAAGACAGGCGAGTCCCTGGATGAGTTGCGTTACCAGGCCCTGCTGGCAAATCCTCTGCTCGACTTTGAGAAGCTGTTGCTCGTCAGGCGCGGCGCCACTCGCCTTGGCCTGCCGCAGAACTGGCAGGGGAACTGCGCCATTAGCAAGACCGGGTACGACAATGAAATCGCGGTCCTTTCTCCCGTCCGTCCCGGCGGCGAATTAACCACGCTGTTTAAACCAGACGGGGACCGTTTCGTCGGCGACGTGGACCTGCACTTCGACGCGGACAGGATGCTGTTCTCCATGCCCGGCAGTCACGGCCGGTGGCAGATCTTTGAAATGAAAATCGACGGTACCGGGCTCCGGCAGCTCACGCCCACGGACCAGCGCGATTTCGATAATTACGACCCGTGCTACCTGCCCAGCGAAAAGATCATGTATGGCTCCACCGCGTGTTTCCAGGGCGTCCCCTGCGTCGGCGGCGGGAATACGGTGGCCAACATGTACCTGATGGATGCCGCAGGCGGGAAGATTCGGCGCCTCACCTTCGACCAGGATCATGACTGGTGCCCCACGGTCTTGAACGACGGCCGCGTGCTCTATTCCAGGTGGGAATACAGCGACTCGGCCCACTACTTCACCCGACTTCTTTTTCGAATGAATCCCGACGGCACCGGGCAGGCTGAATACTATGGCAGCAATTCGCTCTGGCCCAACGCAGTGTTCTATGCCCGACCCATCCCCGGGCACCCGACCCAGGTGGCCGGCATTGTGTCCGGGCACCACGGTGTGCCGCGCATGGGGGAGCTGGTCATCTTCGACCCGGCCAAGGGACGCCACGAGGCCGACGGCGTGGTCCAACGCATCCCAGGGTACGGCAAGAAGGTCGAGCCGGTTATTCGTGACGCGCTGGTGAATAGGAGCTGGCCCAGGTTCCTGCACCCCTACCCGCTCAGCGAGAAATACTTCCTCGTTTCGTGCCAGCCAGATGCGAGCTCGCCCTGGGGCATCTACCTTGTGGACGTTTTCGACAACCTGCTGCCCATCCATCAAGAGGATGGCTACGCGATGTTGGAACCTGTGCCGCTTCGCAAAACGCGCCGACCGCCAGTGATCCCCGACAAGGTGAATCTGGACCGCAAAGACGCGGTCGTCCACATGGCCGACGTTTACCGGGGAAATGGACTGAAGGGCGTCCCCCGCGGAACTGTCAAGAAACTTCGTGTTTACGAGATCCACTACGCCTATCCCCGCATGGGAGGACACATCAACATCGGCATCGATGGGCCCTGGGACGTGCATCGCATCCACGGTACGGTGCCTGTTGAGAAAGATGGCTCGGCAATGTTCCGGGTCCCAGCCAACACTCCTCTGGCGGTGCAGCCGCTTGACTCCGAAGGCAAGGCATTACAGGTAATGCGCAGTTGGTTCACCGCGATGCCCGGTGAAAACCTCTCATGCGTCGGCTGCCACGAATCACAGAACACTGCCGCTCCCACCACAAGGTCTCTGGCCTCAGCCAAACGGCCTTCGGACATTTCGCCCTGGTACGGCCCGCCCAGAGGCTTCAGCTTCTCACGGGAAGTGCAGCCAGTCCTGGATAAGCACTGCATCGGATGCCACAACGGCGCAGAGGGGGACGGCAAAGCGTTACCCGATCTTCGAGCGAAGGAAAAGAAAGGATGGCACGGTTTCACCCAGTCATACATTGCGCTTCATCCCTACGTTCGCAGGCCCGGTCCGGAAAGTGATTACCACATGCAGCCGCCCCTGGAATTCCACGCGGGCACCAGCGAACTGATCCAACTGCTCGAGAAGGGACACCACAACGTCCAGCTCGATGCCGAAGCACGGGATCGCCTCGTCACCTGGATCGACCTGAACGTCCCTGACCACGGCACGTGGAGCGAGCACCGCAAGATTGCTTCGGACTATCAGAAGCGACGGCAGGAGCTGCGTATGCTCTACGCCAACGTAGAGACCGGCCTGGAAACCGTTCCCACCACAGAGAGCGAAGTGACCAGAAGTATTCGCCAACAACCGACCAAACAGAAAGTCAGGCAGGTAGAGTGTCCCGGGTGGCCCTTCGATGCTGCGGAAGCAAAGAAACGCCAGGCCGCCGCGGGCCAGCCGGATCTGTCATTCGACCTTGCCGACAGCATAAAGATGGAATTCTCACTTATCCCGCCCGGCGAGTTTGTCATGGGAGACGCCGACGGACACGGTGACGAACATCCACTTTCACGGGTCGCTATCAAACAGCCCTTCTACATGGGCAAGTTTGAGGTAACGAACGAACAGTTTGCACAGTTCGATCCATCCCATGACAGCCGCTACATCAGTGTCTTCAACAAAGACCAGAGTACCCGCGGCGTGCCGGCTAATCGCCCCCAGCAACCTGTCATTCGTGTCTCGTGGCAACGGGCCATCGCTTTCTGCCGCTGGTTGTCACAAAAGATCGGCCGGGAAGTGTCCCTTCCAACGGAGGCCCAATGGGAATACGCCTGCCGGGCCGGCACGGCCACGCCGCTCCATTACGGCGAGACGGACACCGACTTCGGCAAACTCGCTAACATGGCCGATCAGCATGTCAACAACCTGTGCCGCCGGGGTTCTCCCAGATGGATTCCGAGCATCGGCAGCGTCAACGACGGCGCGGTCATCGGCGAGAACGGCGGACGCTATTTGGCCAACGCCTGGGGCCTGCACGACATGCATGGCAACGTCTTCGAGTGGACCCGCAACGCGTACAAACCCTATCCATACCGTGCCGATGACGGCCGCGAAAACGCAGCCCCTTCAGGCCGGAAAGTTGTGCGCGGTGGCTCATGGTATGACCGGCCGAAACGCTGCCGTTCGGCATTTCGTCTGAGCTATCCATCATGGCAAGTTGTCTTCAACGTCGGCTTCCGCGTTGTTTGCAGCGTTTCCAGTCCTTCCGCCTCTTCTGCGGAAATCCGGCGATGACTACGGGAATAGTCTGTAGTGATCTTCCTGGAAAGCCGCCAAGAGCTCGGCTATTCCCGGCCGTATTTTGAGACATCGGGTTCTTTTACTGATTGCAGGAGTCGTCTGACGATCTCTACTGAATCGATGCCTTCGGCCTGGGCGCGGAAGTTGGTGGCAAGGCGGTGGCGGAGGACCGGGACGGCAGCTTCCTTGATGTCGTCGATGGCTACGGACATGCGTCCGTCCATGGCAGCGAACGCTTTGCCCGCGAGGATGAGATTCTGGCCGGCGCGGGGGCCCGCGCCGAAGTCGACCATCTCCTGAATGAAATCCGGTGAAAGCGGGTCCGCGGGACGAGTGCTGCGGACGAGCCGGACGACATAGGAAACGACGTAACGGGAGACCGGCACCCGCCGGACGATCTTCTGAATCGCGGTGACTTCGTCTGCGCCGAGCACTTCGGCAATCTTCGAGACGCGGCGTCCGGTGGTGGCCATGAGGATTTCTTCTTCCTCCTCGAAGGTCGGGTAGTCCACGTGGATGCTGAACATGAACCGGTCCTGCTGGGCTTCGGGCAGCGGGTAGGTGCCTTCCTGTTCGATGGGGTTCTGAGTGGCAATGACGAAGAACGGTTTGGGAAGCTCGTAGGATTCCTGACCCACGGTGACCTGCTTCTCCTGCATGGCCTCGAGGAGCGCGGCCTGGGTCTTTGGGGGAGTCCGGTTGATCTCATCGGCGAGGAGGATTTGGGCAAAGACTGGGCCATGTACGAAACGGAATTCACGCTTGCCGCTGCTTTCGTCAATGATATTCGTGCCGGTAATGTCCGAAGGCATCAGGTCAGGCGTAAACTGAATACGCTTGAAAGTGAGATCCATCGTGGACGCGATGGAGTTCACCATAGCCGTTTTGGCCAGGCCGGGGACGCCGACCATGAGGCAGTGTCCGCCCGCAAAGATGGCGGCCAGGATCTGTCGCAGCACTTCGGTCTGGCCGATGATGGCCTTGGATATCTCGTCGATGACGCCTGTGCGAAGCTGATTAAATTTGCGTATCGCCGATTTGAATTTTTCGTCGTCCATCTAATCAATGTAAATCGCTTTGAGAATCATGTGAAGTCACTTTGGTGAGGTGGGAGTAATGAGTAATGAGTAATGCGTAATACGTAAGTGCGGGCCGTGTTCCCTCTGAACAGCAAAAGAATCCTGAATCTTGAATCCTGAATCTTGAATCCTGAATCCTCATTACTCATTGCTCATTACTCATTACTCATTACGCATTACTCACTCATCACTCTCTTTAGCTGAACGGACGGTTCCAGTTGTTTTGCCTTCTTCTTCAGCGACGGATTCATCGAGAGTGCGAGTTCGCTTGCCTGGCGCATCTTCTTCCATCGGCCGCGAAGGGAATAGAAGCGTGCGAGGTTGAGCTGATCGTCGGCGTTTGTCTTGTCTGTCAGCTTCCCGACGAACGACAGGATTTCATCCTCTGAAAATGCACGCCAGCCGTATATCACGTTCCTTTCCACGTTGACGGTGACTCTTCCCCATTCGGCAGATGCAACCGTGTGTGTATTCTCGCCGCGGTGAATCGAGGGCTTCGTGGGCATTCCCTTGATCCGCTGAAACAGATCGTCCACGAATTCCTGATCGACGGAAATCTGCCCTTGCCAGCGCGAGATGGTCTGCAGCCATTCCTTCTCCTTGAATTCTGTTGACGCGCTCTTGCAGAGCCGCTGCGCGGTCAGGTAACGAAACCTGAAAAGTCGCTGCTTGAGCTCCGTGGCGAATTTTTTAAACCGGACATCTTCAGGCCCTGCGGGAGGCGGCCGGTTCTTTTCAATTTCGTACTCGGCCTTTTCCATCTGCAGTTGTCCAAGATCGCTCGACGCCCTGCGTATGACTTCCGGGACGGTGAAATGCCGACGAACGAATTTAAGCTCCTTTTCCGCCCGTTCGAAATCACCATCAGCCATCAGCGCAGTAACACGTTCACGGATGGTCTTGTAGCTTTCCTGCTGCTGCCTGTTCGTGCCTTTTATGAGGACTTCGAGTTTTTCCTGGTACGGATTGTCTGGATGATCGCGAGTGTAGGTATCAGAGCTCTCTCGAATCTGTGCATAGAGTTCTTGTTTCCGCAGGCGGGTAATCTCTTGCTTGAGCTTGTTCCATGCCTGTTCTTCTTTCTTGAGGTGAAGGGTCTTCAGGGCATCGATGCGTTCCTGGGCATTGGTGGCGTAGAGCGTGCCCGGGTATTCACGGATGACTTCTTCAAACAGGACGATCGCTTTTGCCGTCTGGTCTGGAAACCGAAACGCGTAATCATCCGCTCGCTGGAATAGAATTTCATCATGCCTGCTCTGACTCGGTTCGGCGGGCCCGGTCGCGGGTGTTTCCACCTGGGGCCTTTCCTCTACTTTGCTCATGCCACGGGCCATCAATCCGAGAGAGAGAATCAACACGATGACCACACCTGCGTAGAGTGAGATTTCCAGAGGGTCAGCTTTGCCAAGTGCTTTCTTTTCCAGGGAGTGGACCACCTCGTCCATGTCGGTGAAGCGGTCGTCCGGATCTTCCGCCAGCATCAGGTCGAGGATTTCGAGAGTGCTCTCGCTGATTTGATGATCTTTGGGCAGCTCTGGCGGGGGTAGCCGTTCGCCTCCAATCGATTGCATCGGCTGGTCGTAAAGCATGTGATAAAAAATGGCGCCGAGGGAGTAAATGTTTGACCGCTCGGTCAGCGGATTTCTCTCCCGCTCTTCCGGTGACATGTAAAGCGGGAACTCCATCATCTCGTACACCTGTTCGCTTGGTACTGAGCCGACATAGCGATGGTAGTCGAGCATGAAATCGGTCACTTTGACTTCGTCGTCCTCGGAAGTGAGCAGGTTGGAGGGCTTGAGATCGTAATGAAGGATCCCCGCGTGATGGGCTTCGGCGAGGCCCCGTGCGCCCTGCAGAATCAGACTGCGCGCCTCGGTCTCGGGTATCTGATGCTGTTCACGAATGCGTTCCCGGACGGTGTCGCCTTCGACATACTCACCGATACTGAAGTACCGATCTCCGGCCTTTCCAAGGATGATCGAGTGCGCGATGTTGGGATGGTGAACGCGTGACAACCTTTTGAGGTCGTCACGCAGTCGGCGCCTGAAATTCTGATGAGCGGTGAGCTGCCTCGAAATCTGCTTGATGGCAACAAGGGCCCCGCCTTTCTCGGACCTCCCTCGAAAGACCGTGCCGACCGGTCCCTTGCCTTCAGTCTTTATGAACTTGAAGCCGGGAATCTCAGGAAACTCAGGCATGGGAGGAGATGGTCAGGAAGAGATGGTTGAGGGGGAGATGGTTGAGGGTTAATGGTTGATGCGAGATTCTACGTTAAATCGTCATAATCTCAGGCAGCAGTCAGTCATCAACTATTAACCATCAGCCATCTCCTCCCATGCCATTTATCAATATTGACGAATACGAACCGTTTGAAATCCTGCCAGGCGCCCGCACTCGTACGCCTTACGGCGAGAATATCATGCTCTCCTATCTCGAGCTTGAAGAGGGAAGCGAGATTCCACTCCATCAGCACCCGCATGAACAGGCTGGCATGCTGCTCAAAGGCAAGATGGAACTGTCGATTGATGGTGATAGCCGGCAATGCTCGCCAGGTGATATGTTCATCATTCCGCCGGATACGCCGCACTCAGCCAGGCCAGTGGATGGCCCGGCTGTCGTGCTTGATGTGTTCAGTCCCGTGCGCGAGGACTACGCGGATCTGTTCAACAAATACGTGAAGGCTTAGAGCCCGCTACTTGACCTCAAAGATCGCTTCCACCTCGACGGCGGCACCGGTCGGGAGCTGCGCGAAACCCAGCGCGCTGCGTGCGTGGTATCCGTCGCCTTCTTTGCCGAAGACCTCATGAATGAGATCTGAAAAGCCGTTGATCACGAGGTGCTGGTCTGTGAAGTCGAGAGCGGAATTCACGCATCCGAGCACCTTGACGCATCGAAGGCCGTCGAGAGTGCCGAATTCTGCATGAACGGATGCCAGTACTTTCGTCGCACAGTCGCGTGCGGCTGCATACCCTTCATCCACTCCGAGACCGTCCCCGAGTTTTCCTTCGAGAGTGGAGGTGTGCCCGGAAGTGATGATCATGTTTCCGACCCGGATGGCCAGTTTCAGGTAACCCGGTTCTGCGTCATCGTTGAATTCAAGTCCAAGTTCTTTTGCTTTCTGTTCGGCGCTCATCATTGCCTCCTGAGAAAAATGAGAAAGAGAATGTTGGCCGCTTTTTTACCTTGCGCCTTCGCATTCCTCCAACGCTTTTCACAGATGGTCAGCCAATGCTGCGCGGACGGTATCCAGATCCTGGTAACCCACAGAGATGGGCACTGCCGTGTCCGCTTCCCGCAGCAGGAGAGTTGGAAAGCTACGAACACCCAATCCTCTTCGCTTGTTGAATTCAGCGGACATCGCTTCGTGTGACCACTCTGAATCAAATCTGGCTTTGAATGCATCGGCATCCGCGCCCATTTCATTGACCACCGTTTGGATTCCGTCCCAATCGGTAATGTCGATATTTTTCATGTAGAACGCCTCCTGCAAACCGTAACAGAATCGGTGTTCGAGGGCTGCGTCCATTTCCCTGATGGTGAGCGCGGCCCTTGTGGCTGGGCCGGTGTCGTATAGAAAATTCTCACGGTCACAAAACTCCCAGTTGAATGGTTGGCCGGACTTCGCGTTCACCCTTGTCCAATGATGTTTCAGGTAGCCGCGCATATCGTCGTCGAGCGGTTTGGCTTTGGGCCCGGGGCGGAGCCCGCCATGGACGATTATCAGTTGCAGCTGTTCGAATTCGTCCAGGATGGCCTGGAGGACCGGTGCGAATCCCCAGCACCATGAACACATGATGTCCCCGACATAGATGAGATGAGACATGTCAGCAGAGGGCAGTAAATGCGAAATCGTATAGGAGCAGTCGGCAGATCCGGTACGCAACTGATAGTATTAGCCCCTCACTTGGGAGCAAATGAGAGGATGTGGCAATGGGAGTGCATCCCTCATCCCGGCACATTCCCATAAGGTGAAAAAGATGAATAGGCCGAATTCATCGGACCAGCCGATCAGTCGGAGGGAACCTCAGACGCCGAAGGAATGCCTGGACATGGCATTCCAGGATGCTCTCGCGGCCATCGAGAGCCGTTACCACGTCTCGCTGGATCGGTTGGAAACGCTCTACACGGAGATCAGGCACACGCTTGAGAGAATCTGTCCGGACATGGAAGACCGGTTCATCACGACGGTGATCGTACTTTCCACGCTAACAAAGGGGATCACGCTCTACGCGTTGGGCTTCAATAAGGAGTGTCTTTTTGAGAGCTACAATACACTCGAGTACTTCCTCAAGCGTGATCTGAGCGGTTTCAGGAAATACCCGCTTCTCGGCAAGAATCTGCTTCTGCAATCGCTAACGGATCGTGACATCCAGAAGAAGGGCATTGATGAGCTTGCGCTCATTTTCAAATCCATGAAAGTCTGGGAGCAGCGGCACCTGGATTTCACCCGCCGCCTGCATCGCCTCCGAAACGCGCTCATCCACAAGGATCTCGAAAAGCTCTCAAAGATCTGGGATTCAAAAATCGTCCAGCCGCTGGATGTCGAGGAACTCGAAGAGACCAAGCTGGACTGCGCGGAACTGATCCTGTCCAGCGCAGAATCTCTAGCGCTCATCATCAAAGAGCGAATCATCCAGGACAGGCAACTGGTGGTAGGGCCGGAGGGATCTTGATTGGCCCAGGTGGAGGGGAGGCAAAACGGTTCTCTGCGAACCACCAGCAGAAAGACCATCAACGGCTTGGGATGTTATGCATCGCCGCGCTACGAAGCCTCGCCTTCAGAGATAGCCGCAACCGCCTGGTCCACCGTATCGAAAATCTTGACGACATCCCCAAAACCAAGCAGGCGGACGATGCGTGCGATCTTCTCCGGCACTGCGGCCAGGCAGAAGAAGCCGTCCGCGGCGAGCTTCTGGCTGGCACTGATAAGAACCCCCAGACCGGAGCTGTTGATGTACTCAACCCCTTCGAGTGAGACCACGACGCTCTGCCGGCCATCCCCGTCCAGCGCATCATTGAATTGGGATTCAAACTCATCCACATTACTGGCATCAATGTAGCCATTTGATGTGAGTACGAGTACGGACTGTTCTCCTTCACCTACGATTTCTTGCTCGATCTTCAATCGTTCCATACTTGCTGATATCTGGTTTACCGGCCCTGAAAACTGAGGCTGGAAATTGATTTCCCCCCTCACCCCGCTGGCGGCTATAATAGGGCCAATCAACGCGCGGGCAAGCACTTGACTGAACGCCTTCTGACCGCCAGTCCGGACGGCTTCAGGTTGAAAGAATGTAGCGATCGGCAATTGAAATTTTGCTGCGTTGACAGCATTATTCCCGGCAATTCCTTCTGCAAGTCATATCCCCACCACACATCCATACGGTGGACACTGAACAGGTACAGAAGATCACAGAGACCGCCAGGATTCGGCGGCATCACCGGCGGGGAGAAGAACTTGAGCCCAAACTGACCTTGATGCTCAAGTTCAGCCTTGTGCTGACACTGGCGATGATGTGTGCCATCCTGGGTCTGGGGTTTGTGCTCTATCAGCGGTTTCACGGCGAGCTCTTCGAAGACATAAAAAGGTCCGGAGCACTAGGTGTTACTGCGCTCGCAACAGTCGGAGAGGAGGTCCTCCTGGCAAGGAGCAAGGCGGCCGTGGACATGGCAAAGATCCAGGAAGCAGTGAATGCGACGCTGATTCCTGAATTGAAGAAGATCGGTGGCAAGAAGACCGATGAGCAATTTATCAACAGGGTCAATGGGAAAATCAACGAGTTCAACCGGAACATCCAGGGGGCCAACAAAAACATCGAAGGTGCCGTGGCCGAAATCGCCCGCATCAGGCAGGAAAGTAAAAAGGCCCAGACTGAACGACGAGCAGGGCTGGCACCGATTCTTCAGTTCCTTCCTGTAGGTCAGAACACTGTTCTCAATGCAGTGATCACCTATACCAAGCAGGGAAGAGAGTTCATTGGTATGGGGGCAGAAAACAAGGCCATGCAATTCCTGGTCACCCCCAACACAAGATCCAACCAGCCGCTGAAGATTCGCGCGGACGGAACAGAGCAACAGGTACGAGGAGTCGCGTTTACGCGGGGTTACTACAAGTCGGGCGAGGCTACCGTACCGGCCTTTAAATTCAGTAAGGAGATCAGTAATACCAAAGGTGAAATGATCGGGATGGCCCACCTGACACTCTCCGCGAAGCGGGTGGGGGAGATCGCCGGTCGAATGCGCGAGAGTCTTATCCTCTCCTGCGGGGTCGCGTTGGTTTGCGGGCTTATTTTGTCATTCCTGCTCTCGGCTCTAGTGAACAGGCCCCTGAAACATCTGCTGGCGGATGTGAAAATAGTGGCCCAGGGCGAGCTCGATCATCACAGCACCGTGCGCACGAGCGATGAGGTCGGCGTGTTGGCACATGCCTTTAATCAGATGACCATCAGCCTCAAATCCGCGCATCGGAAAGAGCTTGAATCCGAGGTCCTGCGCAGGGACCTCAAAGTCGCCCGCGAAGTCCAGGCCCACCTGGTGCCACAGGAAATGCCTCAACTTCCCGGTTTGGATCTGACAGCCAAGTATGAACCGGCCAGGGATGTAGGCGGCGATGCATTCGACCTGATACCGCTGCCCAAGGACCGGCTGGGGGTTGTGATTGCAGATGTCTCAGGCAAAGGGGTGCCCGGCGCGCTCTACATGGCCATGACAAGGATCGCTTTCCGTGTAGCGACCATTTATGCCGAGAGCCCCCTTGAAGTGGTCAGTATGGTGCATCAATTGATGTCGCCCGAATTGACCCGCGGCCGATTTATCACCGCGGTCTATATGGAAGTGGACACGAATTCCGGAAATGTAATCTGCTGCCGCCTGGGCCATGACCCAATACTGAAATTCAACAGCGAGACTGAGGAGATTGAGTCCTATACACCACAAGGCACTGCCATTGGAATTCTGCCCACAGATGTCTTCAAGAAGAAAATCGTACAGGAAGAATTCACCATTCAGGCCGGAGACCGAGTGCTACTGTACACGGACGGCATCACTGAGGCGGCCAACAATGCAGATGAAGAATTCGGAATGGAACGGATCGAGGGATTCATGGTGGAGAACGCGAAGCTCACCTCTGACCAGTTCGTCAACAAACTCATCACAGACGTGAAATTCTTTATCGAAGACAGAGACATCCAGGACGACCTCACCGTCATCAGCCTGGCCCTTCCGGTGGCAGCAGGGGCAGAGGAGGCGGAAACCGCGGACAGATCAGAGGCCGAAGCACCTGAATCTGTTTGAACCTTTCGCAGCGACAGGGCAGTACTACTCCATCTCTTCCTTAGCGGTTTCGGCATCCTCTGCCGCCATTGTTGCCTCCACATTCTCCTCTCCCTGCTCCCTCTTCGACTTGCGGCCAAGTCTTACCACGGCCACAAAAAGCACATTGACGACGAGGAAAAACAGCACGACGCCAGCAACGCGCGTCCATCGTGTCGGCGTCGCGCCCAGGCCCAGATCTTCAAGCTCTTTCCGAAGTGAGTTCCTCATTTTCTCCACTCCGAAAAGAGGATCTGCAACAGTCAGAGCCCCATTCTTTGTCCGCCTCAGAAAAAACAGACATTCCGCGCGAGAATCGGCAAAGTAGCTCCAATTAATGCCTCCTTTGATTGGCTCGTTGTAGACGAACTCAACTCCCCGCCGACGTATCTTGTCTGATGTTTCTGCAACTGGTTTCAGAACCTTCGTGATCCTGAGAGCCACCACCAGTTGATTTTCAACATACCGCCTCACATACCCGATGGCGACCACATCGGCCCTCTTAACCCGTTCTTTGAGCGTGGGCTGGACCGTCGCGAAAATTGAGGGAGGAAGGCAGAGAACAAAGGCCAGTTGGAAGACCCTTACTAGATTTCGTTTGAAATTCATCCGTAGCTTTCTGTCCCAGTCTCTGAACAGTGTTCCTGATTCATCCGTGGCTTTGCTTTCAGTCTCTAATCTTGCGGCCAGGCGACGACCGCATGGTTGTTCTCAAGTGTAATCTCGTCACCCTCAGTCTTCACTTCGACGCGAATCGTCTTTGTATCCAACGTCGCGGCCTGGGGGTAACTGAGCACTAAAGGCTGGGGATGGAAATCCGACGGCCAGGCCAGCTTCTCAGCATCGACCTCGCGCAGTAATCGGTCTTCAGCGTAGACTCGAACTCGAACACCTTTAGCATCCGCTGATCCCAGGTTGTAGACCTTCACCTCCAGGCTGTCCTTGAGCGGGTTGTAGCGGATGAAAGATTCGTCTACAGCAAGATCCGGGAGCCTGCCGAGCTTTGGCAAAGCCTTCGCCTGCTTCAGGCGCAGCACACTCAGACCGGGCGAAAGGTCAAAACGAATCATGCTTCCTCGCCGGACATCTTCGGCTGACAGAGTGAACTGCACGGAATCCTGCTGACCATCGCCGTTGAGGTCCGGGCCCACCTGCAGTTGGTAGTTGCCGCGGGCGAGCCGCCAGACGCGCAATCCGATGTGTTTTTTGTTCTTGGCAAAATTGAAGAGCGAAATCGACATCTCAGTTGGCGCCTGCTTCGTTACGAAGGGGATCACCTGATCGCCAGTTCCATCCCAGGTGGCCCACAACGAGCCGACCAGCGCGGTACGTGAATCCGGCAGATAGCCGCCACAGAACATCTCGCCGAGAAGATTCGAGCCGACGCATGGGAAGACACGGTCAGTGGGCTTTTCTGCAGAGGAGTTCAGATATTCCTGGCCGGCCTGCAATTCCTCGTGGGCGAGTTTCAAGCCTTCGCTCACGTATTTCGTGTCCCCGGTCTCAACGCAGGCGAGCGCAAAGATGCCGTCATACCGATACTCGTAACGGATACTTGACCGGTTGCTGTTGGCCCGTGCGATAATGGCATCCGCTTCACGCTTGTAGCTGCGTCCCCATTCCTTGACAGGGGTCTCACGGTAATAGAGTGAAGGAAGGATCTTTCGCCGCTCAATTGGAATGAGATACCGGCGGTCACCGCTCAGGACGAAGGCGGAATGAAAGAACTGCTCGCGAAAGGACTGGCCCGAAGTGCCGCCGGGCTTCCATTCGCCGGTGCGGCCGTTCACGATGATCGAGATGTTTCTCTGTTCCGGAAACTTCTTCCAATACTCCAGCCCCCCGGCCAGCCAGGTATCGGCCACGTCGAGCATCATCTGTTTCACCTTGGGGTCGCCGGAGTACCAGGCCCAGGCAATGGGATCGGAATAGATGGCGTGCACATAGCTGCCAGCCCACGGCGAATCCTTTGCCACGCCCGCAGCCATGTTGTGACCGACCAATGAACGGGTGCCGTTCGCATTCTTTGGAATCCATGTCTTCAGATTCCGGCAGCATTCCATCGAGCGAAGGACGTTACGCGCGCTGCCGTAATCGAAGGTGAGAAGATTGCATCGGCCCGCAGTGGGATCGGAAGAATGAAGCGGGTCGGTGACGATAACGTTGAAGCCGTCACGATACTGGCCGGAATTCTTCACATACCCGTCCGCGACCTTCTGGATTAACGCCAGCGTATCAGGATCGCTGATGCTTGCGCCAAGCGATTGATACGCGGTCAGACAGGGGTCGTCGTTCCAGCCGCCACCGAGCTGGCCGTCCTGCATCAGCCGTTTATCGTGCCACCAGTGCGTGATGCGCAGATTCGCTCGGAGGACCTCGCGGGCGTAGTAGGCCCAGTCCGGCACGCCTTCAGGAATCTCCGGAGAGAGCCGTTCCTCCACCAGCGGCTTCTTGTTGATCTCGGCAAATGTGGCGCGGGCTTCGAAGTGGTCGGGGGCAAGGCGCAGAAGTTTCTTAAGGAGGCGAGACAGCTCGAGCGTGCTGAACTTCCCGTAACGCCCCGCGAGAAACTGTTTCTCAAAGTCGCGGCCCCATGGCCTTCCCTCCTGAGCCCATGAAAACATTTTGTGCGTCACCCTATACAGATCTTCGATGGTCTCAGGAAGCACCTGCTCCGGGTCTCCGACGATGACGGTGAATTTGGATTTACTGTCGATTGTCAGCCCGCCGCGAAAGCTGGTCAGCGACATCCGAAACCGCTCGCCCTCGTCCACGATGAATCCTCTTCGCACCAATGCCAGCTTGAGCTTTGCCTTGCCGGCCTGAGTGGCGCTGGCGCTCCGCGACAGCTTTTGAAACGTTACCTTGACCGGAAACCGGATCATCTCTCTGAATCCGTCTATCGCTTCGTAGACCACCACATCCACCACATCCGAATCGTGCGGGCTCTGCAGTTCAAGATCGAGGTGCACCCCATTGGCATAGAGCCGCTCTTTCTGCAACGGCCCGACAAGGTCGACACGGCCCGGCATTGGGATCGTTATTGGCTTCGCTTTCGCTTCCGGCGCGTCCAGGAGAACCGGCGGGTTGCTCTTCAGCCGGCCGCAATCCAGGAGATCGCTTCCAACCGCGCCCAGGCTTTCGAAAGTGGCGCGACCGGAGGGGAAGAATGTCTTGCTCTCGACGGAGACATCGATGTCCTCTTCGCTGACTCTGAAGAGCGCTATTTCCTGAATCGCATTGTTGGCTGTCTCGCCGGTCTGACTGCCTGGCCGGGCGAGTTTGAGCCGCCGCGCCGTCTGTTCGCGAACTCTCTTCCCAAACCACGTGGCCTGCCCAGCCGGCACACGAAGTATCGGACTCGTGGTCTCGGTAATGTGATCCCAGGACGAGAGCCTCACGCCCGGCAGTCGGCCCTCGAGCGTCACGTAATTGAATGACGCTTCCGTTGGAAAGATGTCAAGGACCTTATGGTCGCCGGTGTACACGTCCGGCCAGGCCGCATGGTGGCGACCATCGTGCACCCAGGTCATCGTGACCGTGCGGCTCTTGGTATCTTTGATGGCAATGCGTTCGACCAGCAGGGGCCGGTCTGCAGCCACCACATCCGCTCCCGCCGTGTCGTAGCCCAGTTCGGCCTTCACCCGCGATGCGTGTTCATGCGCCCCTTCGGGTCTCTCGGGTGCCTTGCCCTCTTTCAGCGATTGGACCCCGCCCGCACCAAGCGCCCAGTCAAAAATGTAAAGCTCATCGATCCCTTGTTTCGCACGCAAAGTGACCGCGTGAGGCGTCAGAAGATTGGCCCAGCCCCGGTCATCTGCCCAATCTTGAGAGGCAAGTTTGCCGTCCACATAGAAACGGGTTCCGAAATTACGATCCCATGTGATCGCATAATGATGCCATTGCGAGAGATCTACTGTCGCCGCGTTGAATCGCGCCCCTCGAGCCCGGCCCCCGAGATCCAGCACCCATGGCCGGATGCTCTCGCCCTCGGCCATTAGCACAACCATCCAGTGATAGAACCCCCACTCCCTCGATTGCAGCTGCAGGTACGGATTACGGGCAAAGAAAGCAACCGTACCACGCTCAGCGTTCACATTGCCGGCCGCCCGGTAGGTCAGGCGGCCGCTCCAGGCTTTGCCGATGACGCCATCGATCTGTTTGCCGGAATTCCTGATGCCATCTTCCGGCATGCGGCCGGCAAATTGATCCGGGCTGGCAGATTCGTTGAAGGAAGCGTACAAGAGGATGCCTTCGACGGCCTCAGCAGTCACCGGTTCATTAGTGACGAGTACGACAGCCAGAATCTGGATGGCCCGGCGAAGGATCTTCATGTTCATCTCACTCAGTTTGAATCCCTCAGTTTCAATTGCCTACCTTCGAGAGGATCTGCCCCGAATGCAACCGATATGACACCCGCCGAACACTTTGAGAGGGACGGATTCTGGATCACACCAGAACCGATATTCTCCAAGCATGAGCTGGAACGGTTCACGAATTCCATCCGGGACGTCATGACTAAGAAGTATGAATCCGGCAGACGTCCGATGGCCGGCCGGAACTTCCCACGCTTGACCGACCCGCAGGGCCTGATCCAGATCAGCAATATCTGGTGGACCGGAGGGGCGGTGAAAGAACTGGCCCTGGATGCGCGCCCAGGCAAACTCGCTACAGATTTGCTGGCCTGTAATGGCGTCGTCCTCTGGCACGATCAGTTGCTCTATAAGCCTCCCTTAATGGATAAGGAAGGACGCTCGGGCAATGTTGGTTTTCATCAGGATTGGGATTACTGGCAGGTCTGCGACCGTCCGGACATCGTGACCGCATCGGTCGCCCTGGTCGATGTGAGCCGCGACAACGGGGCACTGATGATGGCTCCCGGCAGCCACAACTGGGGCAGCATGGGATTCAAGGTCGGCGAACTTGCCGTCGAGGAGAACAGGCACCGCATCCGCGATCCTGAGGGCCGCAAGGCAGAGCTCGTTTACTGCGAAATGCCGGCCGGCTCGGTGAGCTTTCACCACTGCAAAACTCTCCACGGCTCCGGGCCCAATCACACAGATTCACCCCGAATCTGCGTGTCCATCCACTACCTTGCCGAGCACGTCCGATACAACGCATCAAGAGGGGCAACTCACACCAACCTGCAGATATGTCCCCGAGAAGATGGCGAGCTCTTTCGAGGTGATCAGCACCCGGTAATCTTCAGCCGGTGAGAGCGTAGCCACAGGCTGCCAGCCTGTACGCTCATATCAATTTAACTCGGCTCACAGGCTGGTGGCAGCCTGCGGCCACAGTATGCATGCGCATCCGCGCTCGTAGCAGCAGCCTGCAGCTACGATTTTCAAAACATCCAACTCTTGAGAAATGTACCTCAGCAGTTGATAAAGACCTCAAGCCACACGACCTGCCAGGTTTCATCGCGTGCGGACCGGATCTTTATCTCGTTATGCTTCTGGCGTAGTGCAGAAAGCGGAAACTCGAACTGCAGCATCCGCAGCGCAGTGTCCGCCACATTCCAGACTACGCCATCGCCTTCATGCTCTGGCGGCACCGAGCGACTCCTGTCAGTCAGATCTTCCACGGGAATCGTTGCTGATCCATTGAGCTCGACCTTCAAGTCTGCACTGGCAAGAGCACCTTCCCCATCAAGACCGACGCGTACGACGCCTTTGCCTTCGCGGCCGGCCGGTCCGGTATGGATATGAAAGGTCTCTGAAGAGCCCGCCCCCACCATCCTCGGCAGCGGCTCGTCGAACTCGATGCCTGGCGGCACCGTGTTGCGAAGGGTGAGCACGTGTCTTCGCGGGCCAGCCATGGCTGTCTCCATTTCACCGCCCTCGGACAACAGTTCTTTATGAGTCCTCTCAACCGTTCGGTTGCCATCATCGGCCTGCAGAAAGAAACGAAAATCTTTAGGCTCGTTGAAGTGATTGAAGAGATAGATCGCGTCCGCACCGCGACTGAGCATGGAGGCCGAGAAGCCGCGGAGTGATTCCGGTGTACTCTTCATTTTTGCTCCGTTGCTTGTGCACCGAACCCAGAGGTCAGAGCCAGCAGCGAGGCGGAATGGGCGATCGCGTGCGCCAATCTGTTCGCGCCAGGCTTCCATTGGCATGTCGAAATCGGTGGGCATCCAGACCGCGGTTGGGATAAGGATGTCTACCAGGCCTTCTCTGGCCCAGGTAACCGCGTCAAGGCCAAACCCGGCCGCGTGTTCAGGGACGCCCGGCACTCTTACCGCGATGCCCAGCTTTCGACCAAGCCTGTCGGAACATCTGTCCGCGGCCTGCCGAACATTTCTCATGAATTCAGTCAGCCACTTGCATCCGGCCTCTGCCTGATCGGGCTTGAAGAATGGGGGTCCGCGCATCCAGTCAAGCTCAACGCCATCAATTTCATATTGCTGCAGAAACTCCACGACCAGCTCGAAGTGATAATCCCGGACTTCTGAATGAGCGAAGTCGAAAGTCCCTTTGGGTGACAGCCGCAGTTCCGGATGTTCCCACCAGCGGGGGCAGGCGATTTCCGGGTTGTGCAGGTTATGCCAGTCGTTCATCCGCATCGAGAGCCATGGCGAGATTCCCTTCTCACGGCAGCGTTGTATGCAGATTTCAAAAACATCCACACCGGCCCGAACAGCCCGCCAGGCAAGCATCCAGCCGCTGCCTTTGGGATCGGGTTCTGGTATGTCCCAGAATGAGCTCCACACTTTGCTCTGATAGCAGGTGCGCTGGTAATTAGCGTTCAGGAAGATGTGCGTGACCTGAGTGTCCGCATATCGGTCGATGACGTCTTCGAATCCCTCACGCAACAGCGCCGCGTCGTCAAAGGTCTCTTCGTTGAAGTCCAGTGTGGTGGGATCAAACAGTGAGTCGGCAGAAAGGTTGACTATCATTTGGATGGAAAGAATGCGATTGGATATCCGCAGCTTGGGAAGGCGAAAGATCTGAGGAGTGAGATCAAAGCGCGGTGTTAAGCAAGCGGATCATCGAACCAGTTGTTCAATCGCCCGCGCAACCTCCATACGCCTCTCTTCGACCGTTCTTGGATCCTTCGTAAACGTCACCATGTCTGAAGTGATCTCTGCCGGGACTTCGAGCAAGGCTTCAAATTCTTCACGTCTCTTCTTTGACAGCTTGTCCCCTTTCTTCTCAAGCAACTTCTTCAGTATCGCCAGGTATTCGTAATCCTCGATACCGTCTCGGAGCATTTCCCATCGGATGCTGTCGACCGGGCCGTCCAGAATGGGGCGGCCCGGTTTGCCGTCTGCTGCAGATTCGGGCGGGTAGATGAAGCGCCCGTCGCCGTTGCCCCAGGCCCTCTTGGTGCCTGCGGGGGTTGAGTAGCCGGAGACCCAGCCCATGGGGTCTTCGTATGGGTTTTGAAGACTGTCCGGATAGGCCGCGGAGCTCGTCCAGTAGTTGGTGGTCCAGATGAGGATGCCTTCGATCTTGCGTTGCCAGGTTTGCCAGAGCCAGACGCGCAGCTCGGTTGCCGGGTGGTCGATGAAGAGCGTGCAGTAGGGCGCCTTAGGGCCGGTGCAGACGTACCACCAGAATGCTTCGCCTTCGGCCCTTCGGGGCTCAGAGGTCTCGTGGTCGTAATGATGGGATACCGGGCACCACAGGTTCGGGCCGCCGATGAGGCCGGGCTCGACCTGTTCGGTCAGCATGCGCCGGAGCTTGGGCGCGTGCTGCTTGAGCTTGCGGAAGCCGTTGCTGACGAATTCGTAGTCCTTTGGATCCGGCTCATCGAACCAGTACACGAATGCTTCATCGAGCCAGCCCTTCTCTTCAAGGTGGTGCTGGACGGCCCTGCAGTAGCTGCTGAAGGCTGACTTGTATTGCGCCGAACGTTCATCGTATCCGAGAAGGCTCGGCTCGTACCGTGCATGGAAGCTGCCGCCGCCCAGGCCGGGAATGCTGAGGCGAAACGAATTGAAGTGATACGTGGAAATCGCCTTCTCCATGGACTTGTCCCAGGCAGACCAATCCAGCTCCGGTTTCAGTTGATCCGGACTGAGCGGCTCGAAGCCGCGCTCGCCGAGCTGTTCTTTGCCATCGGGAAGCGATTGCAGTGAGAGATCGTCGTAGTGAACGGCGCCGGTTCTCGAGCCGTCTTCCGAATAGAGGGTGGCCCACAGTGTGAACTTCACGAATGCGGCGTTTTTTGGAAAGCCCCGGATCTCACGCACAAACTCCGACCACTTGCCGGCGCCAGACACTCGCATGTCGTTGTTTCTGCCGGACATCCACACTCCCTCCGCATCGTGGTGATTGAGCGTAACGATGAACTGATGGCCCTTCTTCGCCTTGAACCAGAACTGCAGCTTGAACCCATCCTTCGGAATGGGAACGAGTCGATTGAATCGAGCGGAGACCAGCCCGTCGGTCCTGGTGTCATCTAGCAAGAGAGAAGCCTTGCCGCTGTGTCTTTCGTTGAGGTCTCGCTTGCCCCCGGTGAATCCAGCGGTCGGCCATGTCACTTTGAGCCGGTCGAGGGGCGCGGGGTCGTAAGGCGAGATGTGATGTTCGCTGAAGTTCTCAAAGTATTTTTCGAGCACGTCCCGTCTCTGTTCTTCGTTCGTGATGTTCTGGTAGCGCCATACGCTGTTCGGTCTGAAACCGAAGGCGGTCGCGCAGGTCATCCGGTCCGGAAGTTCAAAATTGAAGACATAGACGTGGAACGGAATCTCCCGCAGATAGCCCTTGGCTTTCAAAAGGATTTTGCCTTTGTGCAGGCCCGGCTTGGCGTCTCGCGGGGCCTTCACCCGAATCCACAGGGGCTGATTCTGATTCTTGCTCAGAGACAGTTTCTCGAAGGGCGGCAGCGGATCGGGCCAGAGCCCGGCCGTGCCCGTTCGGTCGGTGGGCTGAGTCACTTTTACATATCGGACTTTGAGGATCTCGACATCTGCCGACGCGATGACGCTGCCGCGAGGACCGGCCAGGTCGGTGGCTTCGACAGTGAAATCCGCAATATCTCTCGATGGCCTGAGCACGAGCTGCGCGGCCTCTGTCTCATTGCGAGCCGCTCGAATCAGTAGTGCCGGCCCTCTCTCGACGGGCGGTTGCCGTGTGCTGCTGATCTTCCATCCGGAAGACGCGCCCCAGATGCTTACATCGCCATCCGAGCCGGGGAGCAATCTGCCGAACCCGACTTGATACAGCGATGGAACGAGCAGGGACGTCTGCGCTATGAACGGGCTGTCTTTGCCCAGGCTGAGGGTGAGAAGGAATTCGCCCGCGTCCGGCACTTCATAAGGGAGCTTCAGAACATTCTTGCCACGACGCAGCGCGGCCTTCGTCTGGTGTCTGCGAGCCCTGTTCGTGGCAGATTCTTTCAGCACAATCGTTGGCTCGATCTCGATTCGTTGATCTGTCGTGTTCGTGATGTTGAGTTGGATCTGATTCCGCGCGCCGGGAAGGCCCTCACCCAGAGAGACGACATCCACCACCAGCCGTTCATCGCCTTTGCTGATCACAAGGTAACGTGTCGAGCCGGTCAGATTTGGAACCTTGCCCAGAAGATCGGCCACATACATGCACCGGTTGATCTGTAAAGAACCCGGGTCAGATTTATCACCAAGCTCTTTCGCCCCCATTGAGCGGAATCGCAGACGAATGAGCTCTGCGGGAAACAATGATTTGGGGATCTCATACTCGAACGTGCCGAGCTCACCGGCCTCACCAATCTTCTGCCATTCGCCCTTGCCCGCGGCCTCTACTGCGAGTCGGCCCCCGCTGCGATAATTGATTGTGAATTCAACTCGTGCGGACCTTTGACGATGCCTGCCGGCCTGCAGCCGATACACGACCTCGCTGCCGCTGCCAAAGACCCAGCGGTCGGTATTAAAGTGACAGTTGTGGTACTCCAGCGGCCGGCTCTGGTTGCCGATATGAAAGGGCGCCTTGAAACGATATTGACCTTCCTCGATCAACTCGCCCTCGCCAAGGAAGACTTTGCCGTCCTGGCTGCCAGTGTAGATGGGGCTGGCTTCGGTGAGCTCGATGTCATCAAACGCGACCGAGCCTTTCGTGTGCCATTGTCCAAAACGGAGCCAGCTCGAGTCAGCAGAAGGCTGTCGTGGCGTTATGAAGTACGTCGTGTACGTATTCCAATTCGAAGGGATGGAGCGGAGATCGCGATTGCAGAAGATGGGGCCGGTGATCGGCGTGCCGCCGCTCGCATCGATGCTCTTTGCTTTGAATTGAATGCGATAGACCCGATTGGCCTTGAAGGGAAGGTTTTCTGAGCGCCAGAAATTGGTGTCCTTGCCATTGCCGGTGACCGAGATGCACTCTTCTTTGCCGAGCCATTGCCCTTCACCACCTGAGAGCGTCCAGCCAACGGGTTGATCGCCATTGGCCTGATCAAAGAAGGAGTTCTTTAAAGTGATTTGCTCGGCCTGGCAGGCCAGCGAGGTGAGTGCAGCGAGGATGGTTAAGTGATTGAACATCGTCAGTGGGGTTGTGATGAATGAAGAACTTTGGAATCACCGGTAGCGTTGGGCGATCTCCAAATCCTGACTACGCTCAACCTCGAGAACATTCAACTCGCCTGGTGTGGGCCATGACTGAGGTGCCCGGTGAGCGACAGGACGCACGCTGTACGATTGCCGCGCGATTGCTGGCCTCTCGTGAGCAGCATTGACATGAGCTCAAACTTGACAATCCTTGGCCTGAAGCACAATCAGCGGATTGTCTTTCGTTTCTTTCCTGGAGTCTCAACCTTCTGATGATTTCGCATATCCAGAATCAGATTAGAAGTCTGGCCTTGGTCATCGCCAATCTCCTGTTACTGATATCCCCCCGTGAAGCACTCACAGCCGATGAGGTCATCGTACAATTGCAGCCTGTGTATCTCGAAGGCTGCACGGTGTCTTCCGGCTCGATTCGGCTGTCGGATCGGTTGAGAGCGCAGGAGGAAGGCAAATCGATCGTGATCGAAGGCGAAAACGCCAGCCGCATCGTGTTTCAAAAAAAGAAGACGCAGACAGTGACAGAGGACACCCCGGAAGGAAAGCGCACGATCAAGAAGCCTTGGGAGCCGCAAGCTGAAAAGGGCGCGTCGAATGGCAAGTACATTGATTGGGTCGAAAACGCGGAGTTCAAGTTTCTGGTTCTGAAGCCTGGACGTTACATCCGCTGGATGCGGTATGCGGTGCCAGGGCCGAGCTTCTTTCACAAGGAATCCATCGATTCAGAAGCGCCATTCTGGGATCTCGAAGAAGTCGGCGACGTACCAAAGCTTGCCTGGCAATGGAAGCCGTGTGAGGTGAGGTATCAGGCGCCTCGAAAGCGAGTCTATTACGATCTCGAGCGTGGCGAGCACTCCCTGAAACTGCACACCTTCTACAATGGTGCGCGACTGGATAAAATTCTGTTTACGACGGATCCGGAATATCGACCAGAGGGAGTCGGCCCACCTGAAACACCAGAGATCGTGCCAGCCAAAGGCATGGTGGAGTTGTCCTCGCTGAAGCTTCCCGGCAGCCGCGCCTGGGGGCGTTTGTTATCGGTCATCGAGAAGAACGGCGGAGATGTTCGCCTGGAATTCAGTGTGGATGGCGGCAAGACGTTCGCACCCATTGCGGCGGACGGCAGGTTACCGGCCTTAAAGACAAGCGAAACGCCACAGATGCCTCTCAGGCTGCGGGCCTTGCTGACTCGTTCGCAGGACGGAAAGAGCCCGGTCTTGAAAAACCCACGGGTCGTTTTTACCCCGAATCCAGAGCGCATTGTCACTCTGAGCAATGACAAGGTGGTCATTCGTTTTGACCGGAAAAATGGAAAACTGCTCGGCCTGGAAAACCGCAAACATGGAGCAGTCAGCCAGCTCTGGATTCCTTCCTCGCTCTTTACCGTTTCCCTGAAGAGACCGAACGACCCGGATATCAGAGTGCTCGCGCATGATGACGCTGTGCTTAAGGATGTGACGGAGGAAAAAACTGCGAATGGTGCGAAGACAGTGTTCGAGTACTCGCTTGCCGGCGGTCAGATTCGACTGAACTTGACGTTCGCACTGAGTGGGGACGAAGAATTACGCTGCTCGGCTAGCATCGCAAATCGCATGGAGGAGACAGATGTAATTCGTCTCAAATTTCCGATTCTTGAAGGTATTCGGCTTGGCGAAAAGTCTGAGGACGACGTGCTGGTCGTTCCGCAACATGCGGGTCGCATTGTTAAGAACCCATCGAAGGCAGGTATCGTATCCCTGAAATACCAGGGCTCGGCATCGATGTGCTGGGAAGACCTCTCCGATGCAGAAGCGGGAGTTTATCTTGCAGCCTACGACCCCGAACTGCGGAACACGGCGATTGAGTGCCGTCCAAGTAAGACATCCGGCCGCGTCGACATGTGGCTGGAAAAAGCACACCGAATCAGGGCGCGATTTGGTCGCACACAATACGACTATTCTGTCGCCATTCATGAGGGAGACTGGCATAGAGGCGCGGATCTCTACCGCCGCTGGTTCTACGAAAATATGGGGCGGGCGGAACACCCTGACTGGCTTCGCAATGCGGACGGTTGGCTCGCCTTCATGATCATGAACAGCGCTGCGCCGTTCAGAACGCTGCCAAAATGGTACGACATCGGCCGATGGCACGGGATGAACTTTCTGCAGTGCTGGGGGCAGGCCAACAAGCCCGTTGGGAACTGTTGCCCTACCTATTATTACCCGAGCCCGTTCTTCGGAACAGTCGAGGAATTCGCCGCGGCCAACAAAGCGGTACGCGATGCAGGCGGGCACATCGGTTACTACTTCCACAGCCAGTCACTCAATCGTTTTAATCTTTCGATGCCGTGGATTCACACGGAAATCGACCGCAAATTGATCCCTCGATATTTACAGCCGCCGACCTATGACTTCTTCTTCCGCAACGCACTCGTCGGCCCGGATGGAAAGATGCCCGGCCCGCCCAACTACAAAGCGTTCTGGCAGCGTAAAAACGCGGGCAAGCATGCCAACGATTTTCCAGGGATCGTGCCTTGGAGCGACGAGTGGCAGAACTACATCGAATTCTGGGCGGTCTGGCAATACGCCGCCCAATGGCACGCCGACACCTTTTATTTCGACGTCATGGGCGTCAGCCACAGCAAAGAATCATTCAATCCCATGCGTGACGAAAACGGTGAAGGGTTGACCGGCCAGGGAATGCTCAACCTCGTGCGCAACGTGCTGACAAAATCCAAACCATACGCGCCGGAGGCCGTCGCGTCGGGTGAGGGTTGCGCGGATTCGTATGGCCGGATCGGTTTTCACATGGTCAGCGGTTTCGCCAAATCGCCGGAGGTCTTTCGCTACACGCTGCCAGACCAGATCCTCTATCACGGGCATCTCAATACCGGGCACGCCACGCCACGAGCCGTTTTCGAAAAGGATCACCTTTACGGTATGCGGTATGACCTGCTGATGCGCGGCAGCTACCCGCGAGAGCTGATCTTTCTGCGCAAACGTTTCAAGTCCTGGCTATATCCGGCCCGTTACATGGACGAAGAGGGTTTGAAGGTTGGCGGCGTTGCCGTACAGGCAAAGCTTCATCTTCTTGACACCGATGAAGCGAAGGGATGTCTGGTAACGATTCTGAACCCGGGCGGTGAAGAAGGCCTCCAGGGCAGCGTCTCTCACAGCATTCTCTCTGGTGCCAAACACGCACTTACCTTCAGGATGTGGAATGACCCAATGCCGGCCACGTTTCAAAATTCGGAGGATGCTGTCACCTTTAAGATTCCCAAGGCACGAGTAAGCGCGGTGTTGCTGGTGGAGCGCGCGACAGGCTCTCGCTCAGTGCATGCGACGGCGCGCTTCCATCGTGAGCCGAAAGGAGCGGGCATCTCGATCACGGTGGTCAATCTGTCCGGCAAAGAAACGACGAGCAAGGTGAGCATCCTCGATGACGACGGGCTGGGCCTTTCAAAAGAACCTGTCACTCTGGCAACGGTGCCAGGTAAGACAACGCATCATTTTGTCGACCTTGGCCCGCCCAATCAGATGCACCTGCGGAAGTACGTGAAGGTCTCGGTCCGCACGGGCGAACACAGCAAAGAGTTTGAAGTCCCCGTCGGCCCGATCCTCCTGAAAGATGGAACCTTCGAGAGCCAACCTGCCGGAGACAAATCCCGTTCCATGTTCATCGACGATTCAGACGCGGCCACGGGCAAGCAGAGCCTGTGCCTCCACAATCCGGTGGGCGGGCATCTTGCAGATGCAAGTTTCCTGGACGTCAAGCCGTCCACACGCTACCGAATCAGCATGAAGATTAAACGCACTGCGATCCACAGCATCTACGCCATGCTCTGGATGGCCCGAGCGGATGCACGGCAGCGCGGAATGAAGACACTCGGAGGCTACGCCGGCAAACTGAACGAATGGCAGGAGTTTTCGCAGGAATTCGAAACGCCGGAAGACCTGTACGCGCTGCGCCTCTATTCCTACAACCGCCTGAAGAACGCCAAAGCCTGGTACGACGACATCCTCGTTGAAGAACTCGGACCGGCCAAAGTAAACGCTGATTGATGCGGTCCAGCCCGCATCAGGGGATTAAGGAGGCCCTTTCCTGTTGCTCGAAGTTACCAATTCGGGTCGTGGAATCCGAATCAACGACTAACCTCTAGGCGCGACTCTATGACATCTCCGCGCCGCGCGAAGATGTTGGAGTGGTTGCTGGGTGCGTCAGCGTCTCGCCGACGTAGCGACCAGGTTGCGGCCGCAAGGCAGCCTTAAGCAACACAGTCCACAGAAAACAGGAAATGACATGATACTTCGAGCTCTGCCAACGTTTGCGATCCTGCTGTCGTGCCACCTTCATGCCCAGACGAAACCAAACGTCATACTCATCATCACTGATGACCAGGGATACGGCGATGTCCACGCGCACGGCAACTCCATGATCCAGACGCCCAACCTGGATCGTATGCACAGCCAATCCATCCGGCTGACGAATTTCCACGTCGACCCGACATGCGCACCCTCCCGCTCGGCACTTATGACCGGTCGCTACTCCACGCGCACTGGTGTGTGGCACACGATCATGGGACGCTCCCTGATGGATTCCAACGAAGTCACAGTCGCCGAAACCTTCAAGGCCGCCGGCTACAAAACCGGTATGTACGGCAAGTGGCACCTCGGCGATAATTATCCCGTGCGGCCGCATGACCAGGGTTTTGAGGAAGTCTTCTATCACGGCGGAGGCGGCGTCACCCAGACTCCCGATTACTTCGGCAACAATTACTTCGACGACACTTATTTCCGCAATGGCGTTCCCGAAAAGACGAACGGCTATTGCACCGATGTCTGGTTCGGCGAAGCCATGAAGTTCATCGAGAAAAACAAGAGCAAGCCGTTCTTCACCTACATCACCACCAACGCTCCGCACGGCCCGTTCCTGGTCGCGGACAAGTACAAGCAGCCCTACATCGACAAGGGCGTCCATTCCTCGATGGCCGCCTTTTACGGCATGATCACCAACATTGATGAGAACCTTGGCAAGCTGAGGGCCAAGCTCAACGAACTGAATCTCGAAGAAAACACCATCCTCATTTTCATGACCGACAACGGCTCAGCCATGGGTGAAGGCGGCCGTAGAAGAAAGAAAGGCACAAAGAAGCAACAGGCCAAAGAATCCCCAAACAAGTGGAAAGGATTCAACGCGGGCATGCGCGGCAAGAAGGGCTCTGAGTACGAAGGCGGACACCGCGTGCCGTTTTTTGTTCACTGGCCGAAGGGCGGGTTTACCGGCGGCCGCGACGTCAACACCCTCGCGGCTCACATTGATGTCCTCCCAACCCTCGCGGATCTCTGCGGCATTGCTAAGCCGAAGGACGTCAAGCTCGATGGGATCAGCCTTGACGGGCAGCTCAAGGCCAACCCCGATCCAGATCCCGATCGCACGTTGTTCGTGCACTCGCAGCGGATCGAGTTTGTTCAGAAAGGACGCAAAAACTCGGTCATGACCAGGCGATGGCGACTGGTCAACAACAGAGAACTCTACGACATCCATGAGGATCCCGGCCAGACCAGGAACGTCGCGGACGCGCATCCTGAGGTTTTCAAAACTCTCAACCAGAGCTACGACGGCTGGTGGGAGAGCCTTTCACCGGTATTTGATGGATACGTACGTATCGGTCTGGGAAACGACGCGGAAAACCCGGCCAACCTCACCTGTCACGACTGGCACACCAACGGCAAACCCGTCCCCTGGAATCAGGGCCACATCCGCAGGGGCCCATTCAACAACGGTTTCTGGGCGGTCGATATCGAACGCGCCGGCAACTACACCATCACCCTCCGCCGCTGGCCGAAGCAGGAGAAAAAATCCGTCGAAGCAGTTTCTGCAAGAATCAAAATCGCCGGCCAGGAATCCGAAACCAAAGTGACCGAAAAAGCCACCGGTGCCCAATTCAAACTCAAGCTCGAAAAAGGCCCGGCCAAACTCGAAACCTGGCTCACCACCAAAGACGGCAAAGTGAGGGGCGCATACTTTGTCGAGGTGGAATACGCCGGCCAGGGGTAGGGGATTAAGGCCTTCATCCATCAACCATCAACCATCAACCATCTCTTCCCCCATGGAACTCATCAGAATCCCTAAATTCAGCGAGAACATGGACGAGGCCACCATCGTCGAGTGGATGAAAGCCGAAGGTGACGCCATCGAACAGGGCGACCATCTACTCACCGTCATCACCGACAAGGCCGACGTCGAAATGGAAGCTGAAACCGCCGGCACTCTCTTGAAGATTGTCGCCGAAGAAAAGAGCAGCGTCCCCGTCAGCTATGTCGTAGGCCTGATCGGATCGCCCGACGAAGAACTCCCCGACCACGAAGCCATGAACAAAGAAGCCCGGGCCCAATTTGCCGCCAGCAACGAAGGACTCGACAAGCCGGCATCGCCCAAAGAGAAGCCTGCAAGACCCGCGCGAAAAAGCACCAGGGTCCCGGCCACCCCCAAAGCCAAACGTCTCGCCAAGAAGAACGGAATCGACCTCGCTGCCGTCCTCGAATCTGCAAACGCAGATGGTCCAGTCACCGAGGAGATGGTGCAGGCCTATGTGGAAAGTAATGAGCAATAAGTAAGGAAGACTGGAGTAGTGGAATGATGGAATGTTGGGATGTAGGAATGATGGAAGACGGGAAGACTGAATAGCTGGATGATTAATGGGCTGTTGAATTCAAAATGAACAGAAGCCGGACGAGTCGATCGCAGCGAGAAGAGTCCACCACCATAAGCACCCGATCACCCCCACTTTTTACTTATTCATCTACTCCTTACTCCTTACTTATTACGCATTACGTAATACGCCTCCCATGATCATCGGCTGCGGCATAGACATCGTCGAGCTCGAACGCATCAAAGACATGATCGATCGCCACGGAGAGCGCGCGACCAGAAAGATCTTCACCGATGCCGAGATCGAATACTGCCACGAAAAGAGGAAATACTGGCAGCACTTCGCCGGACGTTTTGCGGCCAAGGAGGCGGTGGCCAAGGCGCTTGGAACAGGGATCCGAGATGGGATTGCCTTCAGGGACATCGAGGTTACATTGGATGACCTCGGCGCACCCCGGATAGTGCTTTCAGGGGGCGCCAGAAAACGGGCAGACGAACTGGGCGTCATCAACGTGCATCTCTCCATTTCGCATGGCGAAGACTACGCCGTCGCCCAAGCCATCGCTGAAGGCTCGTGAATCAGGAATCACTCAGAGGTTTCACATTTCCGAAAGACTCTCATGTGCCACGGGTTACTTGCCAACCCGCGCTAAATTGTCTAGCACGGGTTCGCAAGCAGCCCGTGGCACATGGTCATTTCTCGAAAGGTGAGGTCATTTTTTGACGAGGGCCGTCAGCCTCGACGCAAACACAATCAATCCATTATTCCCACATGCGGAGGATCTAACATTGGAAGCGTTTGATTACGCCAAACCCAGCACACTGAACGAAGCGCTGCAACTGGCAACTGAAGCCAACGGTGGCGCGCTCATGCTCGCCGGAGGCACGGACGTCATCGTCCAGCTTCGGGAGGGCCGTAAGTCATGCAGCTTACTGATCGACATCAAAGCCATTGACGAGGTCAATGAGTTTTCCTGCAACGAAGACGGCCTCACTATTGGCAGTGCGGTGCCGGTCTACCTGATCACTGCGAACGAAGCCATCCGCAGCGCGTTCCCTGGTCTCGTTGATGCCATTGGGCTTGTCGGTGGCACTCAGATTCAGGGCCGTGCCTCGGTCGGCGGTAACCTTT
>JASLXP010000162.1 GCA_030740295.1 Planctomycetota bacterium | reverse complement strand
TCCTGATCTGGTCTGCATCACTTCTTCTTCCACCCGATCTCTTTGAAATCAGCAGCGCGCTTCTCTCCCTTCTTGAAGACAAGCGTTTTGCCGGTGAAATATCTGTCGAAAAGCTGTCGGGACGGGCGGAAGTAGATTTCTCTACTTGCCAGCCACCAACCGGCCTTTGATCCCCATGGGTGGTAAACGGGGAGGGTTCTATTGGTCGTCCATCCTTTGACTTGGTCGACAATGACTTTCGAGCCAAGATCCCCGCGCAGGATGCTCAGCATGGCCTCTTCGTTATCCATGAAGTTGTAGCCGTATGTATCGAGGCTGGTGTCCGAGAGGTGGAGCAGTTCGACATACCGCGTCCCTGACCTTTTGTCACGATTTCCGAATCCCGCGCGCAGGTGGTTGTAGGTTTCAAAGCTCAGCTTGATTTCAAAGCCTTTGAGGATGTCCCGGAAAACGGGGCTGAGCCCTCTCAGAGACTGCAGTTCCTGGGGGGAAGGTCCTTTTGGCTCGGGCTCTCCTTCTTTTCTAGGCTTAGGCTTTGGGATCGTGGGCGCTTTATCCGGAAAGGCCGGCACTCTCTTGAGAGCGATTCGCATTTCTCCTGCTTTGCGGCCATACCAAGTCGACTCGTAGACAGGGTTCAGCTCAAACTGAATCGAGTTGTTGCGTGCATGATCCCAATAGGAGAGGAACGGCGAGGCGTAGATCAGTTTGTTGATGTCTTTCGTTTTATACACCGTCAACATTTCGCGAGCACCCTCTTCTACGTCGCTCACTTTGTGGCTGACCAAACTCAGTCCTTCCCCCATCGCTTTCATTCTTCGCAGAGCCTCTTCTCTGTTCAGATTAGATTCAATCCGTTCCTTGCCGAGATCGAGCAGCTTGCGAGAAAGACGCAGCCTTTCGGTAACTGTCGCGCTGCCATCCGGTTCAATTCGAATGTTTGTGTGAAGCTGCATACAGCCGCTGGTGAAGAGGGCCAAAATGATCACCGACGAGCAGAGCCTCCATCGTAATCTCACTCTTAATCTCGATTCTTGTCTGACATTCATCTTTGTTCTGGGGCGCTCCTTGTAGACGATAAACTCTTCGTGGATTGAGGAGGCATGTGTCTTGTTCTCACTTACCTCGCCTTTTCCGATGTCAAGAACATCTGACCTGTGGGGCTTGCTCGCCCCGCCCAGCGGAGGATGCTGTGCTCGCGTTCCGAGCTTTTGAAAGCGTCGACATCGTGCGCGAATAAGTCCAGTCCCATGACTTTGCCCTGGGCGGGCAGAGGGTTGCCGAGCGTCTTCCACGGGATCGCTACTTCCAGATCGTAGCCCCCGAAATCGCCTGAACGTTTCTTCCATTTTGCGTCCAGGGAAACGGGGTTGTCATTCAGCTCCGTAAGGATGCCTGCATCTGACAGGCTGAGCTTCAACCTGTACTCGGGTGCTGTCTCACCTTCCACCATACGGCGAACGAAATCTGGTGAGATCTCGATTACCACATGATCGCCGAATGCATCTTTTTTCTGCATCTGCAGATCCTGATCATTGATGCGGGCTGCAACAAACAGGGACTGTTCATCCCAGCCGCACCAGAAATAAATCTTGAAGTCGCGGCCCCAATCGTGGGTGATGTATTCCTGTCTTCGGAATGCCTGAAGCTCGCGGCGGGCGAAGTATGAAAGCACGTCCCAAGTCACGTAAATGGTGTTCGGAGATCGGGAAAGCCACTCATTCAGATCGCCATCGATGCTCGCAACGGTGCGCGGGACGTTTGCCAGCCAGGCATGGGTGTATCGGTCCTCCGTGCGCTCGGGCAATGGCCGGTCGAGTGCCGCACTTACATCGAAGGTTTTGTAGACCGTCTTGCCAGCCTGAACGGGGCCGATGAGTTTCAGCCTCGACGGAACGATCGCTTCTTTTCCCTTGTTGAATGCTCTGGCGACCAGTTCGACGCCTTTGCCTTTAGGACGGTAATAGAAAGATGTCTGCACCAGTGCGCCCTTTGTTTCTTCTCCGCCGACGGCGTCCAGAAGGGCATCACTGAAATTTTCATGATTCGCTCCCGAATAGATTAGATACAAAGGCCGGATGCCCAGCTCGACTGTAGCATGACCGTTTACTTCCTTCGGTTTCACTGGATTCCAAAGCCAGTCCATGACCTGCAGTTCGGCCGGCTTCACAGGCAAAGTCATCCTACACTTCTCTGAATAGATCACCGCAGCCGGTCTGCCATCGAGCTTGCAGGGATAGCAGGTATGCCTGGCTTTGAGCTTGGGCAGCTTGAGCGCAGGCTCGAGCCTGTCCGAACGTTCAATGCGTCCAAGAATCATGCCGGTGACCGTGTAAGCCATGGACTGCCGTTTGAGTGAGCCGTCCCATTCAAAGTGGTTGTAAGGCATGGTCTCCTTCGTCGTCTTTGCTATCAGGCGGCCGATGTAGGGGAAGCAGGCGTCCGCTCGCTGTTCAAAGAAGGCACGCACTGTCTGCCTGGCAAAATAGGTGGCCCGATAGGACTCCCTCGCGTTGCCGCCGTGGGTGTGATAAAAGGTCGGCGTGTAAGCGAACCCGCCGGTCGAGTAGACCTGCTTGTTGTAGCGGCGTGCATTTACGGCCATCTTCCTGCCCCGGCCTCCCCCGTCTCCCATGGTGCTGCCGCCGAGGATGTCGACCAGTCTGTCTCCGCCCGCAGCAAGGAAGCGATCGAAGAAAGGCCCGCTCGCACTGACCAGGATCTTTGCACCGGGGTCGCCCTTGAGAATGGCGGAACGCGCATTCCGGACCACGTTGAGATAACGCTCGGGCGTGTAGCCGGAGTCAATCTCGTCACCAACATAATAGATATCGATTTCATCTTTATAGTGCCGGGCCATCTTTTCGATCCAGGCATTCCATTTTTCGTAGTCAGGCTCGGGAGCGGGATGCCGGCCAAGCTCAAGCACTGGTTCGCTCGAAGTCCAGACTCCCCAGTTGTTCGGCAGGATGCAGAGGTCCCCACTGATGTTGTACTTCTTCAACAGGCTGAGTTTGTCGTCGTACCACTTGAGCTGGCGCGTCCGCGGGTCGGCGCCGGGAGGGAGGGTGCTTCCGAAGCGTGACCACGAATCGGTAAGCGATGCGTAATGGCGGACCCCTGCCTTGTGCCAGGCCTGCATGGTGTATTCCGACAGATGTGTGTGATAACCGGCGACCGACGGACCTTCAGGCTTTGGAACGACTGAAAAAACATACTCGCCCTGATTCTCCTGATCACCGGCCACGTGATAGACAAGGCTGAAGATCCCGTGCGGGAGGTTTTCGAGTTTCAGTTCGAAGGTCCGAGACTTGCCGGCCTCGACCTTTGCGGACATCAACCGGCCCTTTTGCCAGACGTTGTCATCGATGTCACGAATAAGCCATTCAACCACTGGAGATACGGTTTTCTTTCCATAGTTGGCTGCCCTGCCCTGGAAAACGATGGCTCCACCGCTGTGAAAGACATGTCCAGGCGTACCATCGTAGATCCCAGCCTCGACTTCTGAACGCGGCTCGAACGGGCTCTTCTTTGGCTCGCCGGTTTCAAGGTCGTCCTCGTCGATTTCGTCATCCGTACCCAGGTCGAGACCCGGCGTAATTTTGACTGCGGGTGAGCTTCCCTTTTTTTCCCGCAGATAGATGGCATCGAGCCACGCTTCCTTGCGCAAAATGATCCGGAGCATGATCTCTGGTTTTACAGCGATGATCTCAAACTCGTGAAGCTGCCACTCAGGACTGGCTTCCTTAACCCACGTCTTCAGGGGCCTGCGCCTCACCCCTTCCTGGCGTGAGACCAGGGGAAGGTCGTCCATGATGAATGAGACCTGCCCTGGCCGGCCCCGAATGGCAAACCCGAGAAGATAAGTTGACTGCGTGTTCAGGTGGTAATGCCTTGACCAGTATTCACCTGCCGGCAAATGAAGGGAGGCTCCCCCATGATATGCCTTGCTGTGATCGATGTTCTTGGGAAGAATCGGTTCGGTACCGCCGCCGATGGTCCGCCCCCACTCGGCGGTCAGACCGACCTCGAAGCTCGCGTTGTGAATGAGATTGCGATCCAGCTCCTGTGCATTGGCCAGTGAGAAGAAACTGATTACGTATAACACGCGACCGATCATTCAGGGGCCTCCAGCTTTTGAATCGTCACGCGGTCAATGAAGATGAAGCGTTCCTGCAGCGCGGGAATCTCGGATTGGCATCCGCCGCCAAACTGCAGGGGCGTGATGCTGATGGTTGCCGCTGCTTTGTCGAGCAAAAAGATCGGGCCAAGGTTCACCCCCTCTTTCTCCGGCTCGGTATAAGATGTCGGAGGCAGAAACCAGGCAAACTGGTGGCTCTGATCGCCGAGGGAAACCATCACGATGTTGTCATCCAGCCGTGTCCGATGGTAGCCGCTGTCGATAATGACCTCATAGCGTCCGGCC
>JASLXP010000161.1 GCA_030740295.1 Planctomycetota bacterium | reverse complement strand
AAACCTGTGGCCGCAAAGCACACCGAACAATTGCAGGAAGCCGCGCTGACTCATCTGAAGCCCGGACTCGAGTATTCGTACATCGTCAAGTGCGCGGGCAAGGAAAGGAAAGGTACATTCCGCACAGCGCCTTTGAAGACCATCCCTTTTCAATTCGCGGTTCTGGGGGACACACAGGATCGTCCGACCGTCGCGGCAGCGGTGGCGAAGGCGCTGGCCGCGGACAATCCCGAGCTTGTTCTGCATCTTGGCGATCTCGTGGGCAGGGGCTCTCGGTGGGGGCACTGGAAGATTCAGTATTTTGATCCTGCGAAGCCTTACCTGAAATTCGCTCCGGTTTATCCCACCCTCGGCAATCACGATGGTGGGCCTTACTTTGGCTCGCTGTTCGCGCTCAGGCCGTTTTATTTCACTTTCTCCTATAGCAACTTTGATTTCTTTGTTCTGCAGAGCCAGGGGAGCGGTGCAGTTGGCAGCAGTGCCCGCAAAAAGCAACTCGATTGGTTCCGGCAGGCACTGGAGAAAAGCGAGGGCGATTGGAAGCTCGTGATCTTTCACGAGCCGATGTATTACGGAAAGCTGGTCGAATGGCCGCAATGGGGAATCGATGACTTTCTCCCGCTCATGGAAGCCTACGAGGTCGACCTTGTCATGAGTGGACATGATCATGTGTACCGGCGTTTCTACCCGATCGGCGAGCCCGGCCGATCCCCTCTTCTTCACATCATCAGTGGAGGTGGCGGAGGCTTCACCGGCGGCACGCTGCAAACACGGCCAACGCCAGTGGCTGTGCACGGTGGTTCGATTGGCAAAAATCATCACTGCTTTTTCAAGGTGGATGGAAACCAACTTGAGATGGTGGCCAAAACGCCCGACGGCACAGAGCTTGACCGTTTCACCTTGATAAAGACGGACGGCAAGCTTCAGGCCGAGCTGCTCGAGCAGGCACTCACCCGAGACAGCATGCAGCAACTCAACACACTCTACGGGGACTTCAAGCATCCCGATTACAACCGTGGCGATATTCTCGGGGAGATTCTTGACCCGATTCTTCCAGGTTCGACGTTACGAGTGAGGGTAAAGACCGGCATGTTTTCAAAGGGCATCACGCTGGTGTTCAGCCAGGCGGAAAAGAATCCCTGGAAGGTAACCACGCAGCGCATGGGAGGCGGCACCAGCCACGCAGAATTCAGAGTCACCGTTCCGGGAAATGCAGCCCTGGTTTCAAACGGGGTGAAGCCTCGGCTTGCATTCAAATTTCACATAGAGATGGGCGGAAGACGCTTCGAGCCTCTGACGCTGCCGGTGACGTTGACTCAGAAAAATGTGCAAACGCTTATAGAAAAATCTGGCGAAAAGCCGCGCCTTCCGATGAAGTGGGATTTCAGAACGGATCCAGCCAAAGAGGGCCTGGCAAAAGGCTGGCATAAGGAGGGCCCGCTAAAGGGTTGGGGCAAGATGTCCGTGGCTGCCCACTGGAGCGAGCAGCTCGATAAAGAATTCAACGGCGATGCCTGGTATCGCACACGGTTTGATAAACCAGAGCTGAAGGAGGGAGAACGGCTATGGCTCGAGTTCGGCTCGGTGGATGAGAGCTGCTGGGTATATGTGAACGGTAAGCAGGTCGCCGGCCAGCTCTACAATTCCAGGATCGATGACGACGCGTGGCAGAAGCCGCGCCGATTCGACGTGACGGATTACGTGGTAAAGGGGCAGAATCTGCTGGCGGTTAAAGTGCAGTCACTCGTTGGAATAGGCGGGATTGCCGGGGGAGCGGATCTGGTCGCACGTCCCGTGAGTCTGGTCACGAACGGCGATTTTCTGCATGGCAATCAAGGATGGAATCTGCCCAATGTTGTGCGAGTAGAACTGGACCGGGACAATGGCAAATACGTGGAAGACGGCGCGCTCATGATCAAAGCACAGAAGGATGCTTCCGTGCGGTTAAGCCTGAAGAGGCCGTTAAATCTGAAAGCCGGGAACTATCGTGTGACGGTACGATTCAGGCAGGCCCCAACGGGTGCGATAAAGAAGAAGAATGAGAGCCCACTGACTTTGAAAGTGGTTTCAAAAGAGAAACCCCTGGCCCTGTTGGGTAGCGCCGGCGGTGCCGTCAGTGAATGGTCGGAGTTATCCGCGTCATTCAGAGTTACCGTTGAAGAAGCCGGCAAACCATCAGGCATGGAGATCGTCGCGCGCGGCCCATGGACGATTTGGGTGGATGAAGTTTCGGTCGTCAAGGAGTAGGTCACCAACGGACGACTGTACATCAGCAGTGTCACTCATTACTCATCACGTTCTTCTCTCGGTAAGATTCGCCCTCCATTATGAGTCCACATCGTGTCACCTATGAAAATCGGAATCTACGGCGGCTCTTTTGACCCCATTCATATGGGGCACCTTATTCTTGCCGAACACGTGCGGGATAGTCTCGGACTCTCGAATATAATCTTTGTACCAGCGCGAATCCCGCCGCATGTGGAAGCTAAGGCCCTGTCGCCTGACGAGCACCGTCTCGCCATGGTGAGCGTTGCGATGTACGACAATCCGCGCTTCGTCTGCTCTGACCTGGAACTCAAACGGCAGGGCCCTTCTTATACGATCGAGACGATTAAGGAGTTTCGGCGGAAGTACCCGCATGATGACCTGCACTTTATCGTGGGCGCAGACTCGGTAAGGGAGTTTCCAAACTGGAAGGATCCGGAACAGATCGGTGGCGAGTGTCGCATCGTTGTCGGCGTTCGGCCCGGATTTGAGAAGATCATCTTTGAGGAGCTCGAAAACAGTTTCTCGCCTGAGTTCGTTCAGTCGCTCAAAGACAACTTTGTGGAGACACCGGCTGTCGACATCTCATCAACCGATATCCGTCAGCGCATCAAGGAGGGGAAGAGCATCAGGCATCTCGTGCCTGTGGGTGTTTACGATTACATCCGGACGAAGAATCTGTATCGGGAGTAGTGGCGTATGACGCCATTACGTCCGCCCTCACCAATCCACGTCCGGCAACTCCGTAAACAATGGCGTCGACAGGTAACGCGAGCCGGAATCCGGAAAGATCACCACGATCAGTTTGCCGTCGTTCTCAGGCCTTCTGGCGATATCGACTGCGATGTGACAGGCCGCACCGGCCGAGATGCCGCAGAAGATGCCTTCTTCGCTTGCCAGGCGGCGCGTCATGGTGAAGGCGTCTTCGTTATCGATGGTAAGGATGTCATCCATCAGGTCCATGCGCATGATGTATGGGATGAAGCCCGCGCCGATGCCCTGGATCGGATGCAGGCCCCGCTGCCCTTTGGTCATGATGGGCGAGCCGGATGGTTCGAAAGCGATTACCTGCAGGCTGCTCTTCTTGGACTTCAATGCCTTGGCGCATCCGGTGACTGTTCCGCCGGTGCCGACGCCGCCGATGATGATGTCCACCTGCCCGTCGGTATCGTCCCAGATCTCGAGAGCGGTGGTGACCTCATGGACGGCCGGGTTGTGCGGATTCTTGAACTGCTGCGGCATGACGTAGTTTTCATTCTCGCGGCAGAGCTCGTCTGCTTTTTCAATCGCGGCCTGCATGCCGCCGTTGTCCGGAGTCAGGACGAGTTTGGCGCCGAGGGCTCTTAACATGTTGCGTCGCTCGACGCTCATGGTGTCCGGCATGGTCAGGATCAGTTTGTAGCCCTTGGCCGCGCACGCAAAGGCAAGGGAAATACCGGTGTTGCCGGACGTGGGCTCGACCAGAACGGTGTCTTCATCGATCTTTCCTTCACGCTCCATGGCCTCGATCATGTTGACGCCGATGCGATCCTTGACGCTGCCGAGGGGATTGAAAAACTCCAGTTTGGCCAGGATTCTTGCACAACATCCTTCCGTGACTTTGTTCAACTGAACCAACGGCGTATTGCCGACGAGTTTGGTGATGTCAGAAGCAAATTTCATTCAGAACTCCGTTGTCGAAACCTCTTAACCAGCGGCCAAGATAATGGGCAAGAGAGAAATGTAAAGAAACAGTCGAACATTACTTGCCTTCGATTCCGAGAAGTTCCACCTGGAAAATCAACACCGCGTTCGGAGGAATGGCATTGCCTGAGCCGCGCTTACCATACCCGAGATGCGGAGGAATGAAGAGCTGCCACTTCGAGCCAACCTGCATCAGCTTCAGGGCCTGAGTCCAACCGGGAATGACACGGGAGACAGGGAACGTGATCGGTTCCCCGCGTCTGTAGGAACTGTCGAATTCAGTGCCGTCGACCAGTTTGCCTTCATAGTGAACTTTGACCTTGTCCAACGCGGCGGGCTTCGCTCCGTCCCCCTCTTTGAGCACTTTGTACTGTAGCCCGGTCGGCAGTTTGACAACCCCCGGTTTCTTGCCGTTTGCCAGCAGAAACTTCTTGCCTTCATCTGCGCTTACCAGGGATCGCTGGTGAGCCCTCTCTTGCTGCGCGGTGCGAAAGGTATCCAGAATGGCGGATCGTTCCTGCTTTGAGAACAGCATCTTCTTCTTATCAAGTTGGTCTCTGACCCCCTTAATGAATGCCTCCATGTCAACCTCGATATTCATTTGCCCCATGCGGCCCGCCATTTCGTAACCGAACACATAGCTGGCCTTCTCCTTATTGGTCTTGTAGTCCTGCGCGCTGGCGCTGTGAAACGGCAGGCACAGACCGACCGCAAG
>JASLXP010000160.1 GCA_030740295.1 Planctomycetota bacterium | reverse complement strand
GCCGATCACACCTTCGTCGATGAGTTGCTTCGCATAATTCCATTCGGCCGACCATCTGCGGTTGTGGTTGATCTGCAGAGGGATTCCGGCCTGATCGCAGGCTTCGATCATCCGGTCGCATTCGCCAACGGAAAGTGCCATCGGCTTTTCGCAGATGATGGCTTTAGTGGTCGAACGAGCCGCACAGCCGATCACCATTTCGCAATGGAGCTCCGGGTGCGTGGCAATGATGCAGATGTCCGGCTGCACTTCGTCGAGCATCTTTTCGTAATCGTGAAAGAGAGCGTCCACCTGAAACCGCTCGCCGAACTGTTCGAGTTTCTCGCGGCCGCGATTGACGCCTGCAACGAGTTCCGTTCGGTCTTCTCTGGTCACCGCGCTCGCATGGTTATCCGGCAGTTCCGGATCGAAATCGAACTGGTAGCCGACTCGGCCTGTTCCAATCAGGGCAACATTGTAGGTCGCCATGTGTGTCTCCTTGCTCATGTGGGATTTGCAGTTTCCCCAAATCGGGAATTGGGAATATATTCTCTCCTCATTGGAAACGAAAACTCAAGAAGGGAACACATGCAGGAACCGCAAGCTTATTTGAACGGCGAGTTCATCCCCGTATCCGAAGCCAAACTGCCGATTTATGACAAAGGCATCGTCCTGGGCGCGACGGTGACCGAAATGACGCGCACGTACCATCAGATCCCATTCAGACTCGAAGCGCACGTCAGGAGGATGTTCTGTTCGTTGCGGCATGCATCCATCGAGCCTGTCGTCAGCGAAGAAGAGCTGGTCGAGATCTCGACCGAGCTCGTAGCAAAAAATGCCCGGTTGCTACCGACCGATGTGGAGCTCGGGCTCATTCACTTTTCTACCGCGGGGAAAGTACCCCTTTACGCGTGTCGGACGCTGAGCGAAGAAGAGTCGAAGCCCACACTGTGCGCGCACACCTTTCCCTTGGATTTCTCCTATTACGCGGACGCTATGCGCCACGGTTATCACGTTGTGACGCCGAGCATCCGGCACATTCCGCCGCAGTGCCTTGATTCAAAGATGAAATACCGCAGCCGCCTTCACTGGCACATTGCGGATTCGCAGACGCAGTTGGTCGATCCTGATGCGACCTCCCTGCTTCTGGATCTGCAGGGCAACATCACCGAGTGTTCGGGAGCCAATTTCCTGTTGGCAAAAGATGGCGCGGTTTATTCGCCCACCTTGCGAAACATCCTGCCCGGCATCAGCCGTGACGTGGTGATCGAGCTTGCCTGCAAACTGAGCATCCCGTTCAAAGAACAGGATCTCCAGCTTTATGATGTGGTGAATGCGGACGAGGCATTCCTTTCGAGCACGCCATTCGGTATCTGCCCGGCGACAAAGGTGAACGGAAAGCTCATCGGCGACGGCAGGCCTGGGCCGATGTGGCGACGGCTGGCAGATGCCTGGAGCGAGCTGGCAGGCCTGGATATCGTGGCGCAGATCGCCGACTGATAAACGGGCTCATCGACGCACGTACTCGTGAATCGAAGGCGAGGGCTTCCTGAAAATAAAAGGCCTGGCGTCAGAAGAGTGGCAAGACTCCGAAGCCCAGGTCTGCCCCTTTGTATTGCGCCAGTCATGGCGCAGTTCCGGGCGACTTCGTCGCTAAGAAAGTCGATGACTCGCCGAAAACGATTTCATTCCATCAATAGGCGTTGGCTTCACTCGCCGCACTCTCGGCCGGTTCATACTCCGGAAACACCTTCGGGAAAGCGTGCTCCCCATCGCCCTGCCGCGTGGCGGCATCGACGTAGCAGACGCTAAACGCTCGCCGCGGGCCATCGGTGTTGTTGGTTTCCGATCGGTGGAGCGTCCAGTTGTGCAGGAGCGCGACTTCTCCCTTCTGCATTTCAACGTAGACGCGTTTTTCATCCGGAGCGTGGATGGCACGTTCTTCAGCCGAGAGCAGATCGCCCCGTTCGGGAATCTTCGTTTTGTGCGAGCCCGGTATGAGCTGCAGGCATCCGTTAGCGACGCACGTGGCATCGAGGGCAGTCCAGATGGTGATCTTCGGCGGGATGCTCAGTCCCCATCCTCCGGCGCCATCCTGGTGCCAGTTGATGGTGACCCCTTGTTCGGCGGGCTTATTGAAGAACATCGTTCGAAAGACCGAAATCTCCGGACCAACTATTTTCGCTGTGATGTCCTGGAAGAGCGCGTGCCGGATATAGGGAAGGAAGAGCGGGTCTTGATCGAGGTCCTGGATCTTGCGGTACTTGAGTGACGAACCTTTGAATTCCTTTGTCTGCCGTGAGAGCTCCTGCTGCCCGGCAGAGGGACAGAGCTGCATTAGCATATTGTCGTAACGGATCTTGCCGAGCATGATGTCATCGATGCGCTGGCACAGCCCTTCGACCTCGTCATCGGGCGCCACTTTGCCGAGAAGGACGTAGCCCCGATCATGGAAGGTCTCGAGTTCTTCGTCGCTGAGTGTTGATGCGTGGAGTGGTGACATGTCTATTGACGGTGGGTGAGCGGAAGCTGAGAACGCATTTTAACTGCAGCCCCGGTTTTGACGATCTCTTCTGAACGCTGTCTATCATAACCAGGTCGTTATTCCTGTGGAGACCCGAGACGGTTTCTGCCTCGATGGCCGCAGGTACCAGCCAGAGCCGACGGCACAGATCAGGCTTGCAGGGCAGTCAACAACGTGGTTGCGAGACGCAAAAGGGACAACAGGAGCTCCTCGAGGGCAGAGGCCATGGAACCGAAGACGTGCCGTTTCGGAACGAAAAGTCCGAAGGCAGAATGAAATAAGGCGTCGAACCATCGATCAGCAACGAAGATTCATGAATCGTAAAGAACGTTGTTCGGCCACGACAAGACGTGTGCCGGCTGTACTCCCGACCCCTGGAGGGACTCGCACGCGAGGACACGTGGCGTCATTGTCTCGCGGCTTACTTCAGGGTCAGACGTGGTTGATATTGCTGGTCTCTACCGTCGGCGCATGTCGCGTTGGCGCGGCCGAGACGGCCGCTGCGTCGCCCGCTAACGACGTCGCCAGGTCCGTGCGGGTGGATTTCGACCGGGTCCAGGGTCCCGCCACGCATCGCGCCAGCGGATTCTTGTCGTCGATCTCAGTGACGTCGCCCCCGCCGGAGATGGTAAGGCCGCTGAAGCCGAGAACTTTCCGGCTGACGATGAAGCGTGTCGGCAACCTGAGTACTCCGATGGCACTCTACGATCGGCTGCACAACCGGCTGGATGCGGAAATCCACGTAATTCTCGACGGCGCCTTTCGAGCCCGGATCCGGCCGAAGTGCGTCGGCGACGACGGCGATTGGAAGCCGTGGGAGGTATTCGTCGAACAAGCGGTCACCGAATCCAAACAGAAGGGCTACCGGTTCCACTGGGACATCTGGAATGAACCTAACGTGGACAATTGGGGAAAGTACCCGGACCAACTCCCCGATGGCGAAAAGACTAAACGCTTCTTCGAGGCGTGGAAGAGGGCCTGGCGTAAGATCAAGGCCGTGGACCCCGACGCCGTCATCGTGGGGCCGAGCAATTCGTCTTACAGGCTCGGAAAGAAATACCGCCTGTTCACAGTGGAGGAGTTTCTACTCTTCGCCCAGCGAGAGCAGGTGCTGCCCGACGTGCTGTCCTGGCATGAGTTTTACGAAACCAGGCTTGTGTCGGATGTCGCGCGAGCCCGCGCATTCCTGAAGAAACAGGAAATCGACATCAGAAAAATATCCATCGGCGAGTACGGCGGCAGAAGCCAGCACACCCTGGCCGGCACCTTCGTGCACTACTTCGCCAACCTCGAGCGGGCAAGCGTCGATTCGGCGATCCGTGCGTGCTCGGTCGATCAGAACGACAAGTCGACCTGTTCCTTTGCCAGTCTTGACGGACTGCTGACGAACCCGGAGCTCAAGCCGCGCTCGACGTGGTGGGTCTACAAGGCGTATGCCGATATCGAAGGCAACCTGGTGTCGGTTACCGGCTCGGATCAGATTAAGGGCATCGCCGGACACAGCCCAAAATCGGCACACGCGGGAGTGTTGCTCGGCAGAAAGGTCGGGAAGAAGGAAAAATCGGCCAGTCGCGAAACAGTCGAAGTCGAACTGACGGGACTGAAGGAGCTGGCCTATCTGAAGAACGCCGCCGGCAAGGCCAGGCTGCTCGTCCGCCGCATTCCTCATTCAGGCTGGGACGCCCTGCCGCGGCACGACACGATCAGCGACGCCCCGGTCGACTTTCGCGACAAATTGCATGTGACGCTACCCGCCTTCGGCCCTCATGATGCCTACCGCATCGACTTGTACAACGGTGACCGAAAAAAATGACTGTCGCATCAGGCGTTAC
>JASLXP010000159.1 GCA_030740295.1 Planctomycetota bacterium | reverse complement strand
CCGTAATCGAGCCAGCCTTTGTCGTCGAGGAGCTTGTCGTCGATGTGTGACCAGTTGGTGTGCTTGCGGAGGTCTATGGTGTGATACGTCTTCGGCGTGCCCACTCGCCAGGATGGGTATTCGATGCCGGTGATCAGTTCTTTAAAGCGGATGATGGCGTTTGCGTGGCGATGAACGAACTCCACTTTGTGGACAGGCGGGCTGTCGGGCGACCAAGCGCCTTCGATGAAACGCAAAGCGTTGTCCGAATTCTGGCCGCCGAACATCCGCAGCATCCAGATGCCGCTCCAATTCCATGCCTGGCGTCCCCAGATTGTGGTGTTCGGCCAGTAGTAGTTGTGGGCTTTGCTGCGATTGACCCGGCTGTGGCCATACCACGGCCGAATTCGCTCGAAGCCGGACTTGAACGAATAGATCGGATCGTGCTCCTCGCCATCGCCGCCGTGGTAGAGGTCCATGACCATGTCGCGGGGCAGCATGTCGTAGGCGTTCGACATCCCCTGGTAGCCACCGGTGGTGCGATCCTGGAGCACTGTGTTCAGCCCGATGGTCTCACGATTGTGGCGCTTCATGTAATCGTGGATGCGGACGATGTGCTCGGCGAAGAGCTCGCCGCCGCTGAGCCCGCGGTCGAGGCATTTCTTGCAGGCGTGCCAGCGGGAGCCGCTCCAATTCTGATACATCTCGTCGAGGCCGATATGCACGTAACGGTTCATGCGGAGATGGCCAACCCCGGACTTGCCGTCCATCTGATCGAAATAGTTTTCGTAGTTGTGCATTTCCGAAGGACAGGGATTGATGCGGCCGCTGCCGGTCTTGCTGATGTCTTTGTAATTTTCGTCGGTGCCGATTTCGGCACGGAAACCGCGGCCCGTATCCAGGCTCGGCCCGGCGCCCATCCACAGGGTGTAGGACATGCAGTGCTCATCCGCGAAGCGGGTGTAGTCGATGAGTTTTTCGTGCTGCTCCTTTGCCCTGTTGCGCCAGCCTGGGGACACGTCGAAGTTGTTAATTTTCAGTCGAGCGAGACCTCTCGTCATGCGTTCGAACATGGCCCGCGGCTCGATGTGGAAGGTAAACGTCTGACCGCCAAGCGAACGGAGCGCAATGTAAGGCTTGTCTCGCACTCTCATCCCCTGGACGACTATTTGTGATTCACCGTCGTACCTCACCGCCTGAAGAAGGCTCTGGATTCCATAGAAAGTTCCCGGTTCATCCGAGCCGGCGATGAGGGCGTAATTGCCGTTCACCACGAGAGCGTAGCCCTGCGGGCCGGGGTCTGTTTTGGAGACGTTCAGCTTCTCCTGCTCGGCCAGTTTTTTCACCAACGCGCTCGATTCAGGCGTGCCGAGGATGATCGCATTGCTCGGTTCGCCTTTGAATGAGGATTCCTCGACGACCGACAACTCGACCATGAAACGTTCGGCCAGCTCGTCCTGGATCTGCTTCGCGAATTTCAGGAAGCGTCCAGTGTCTTTGGCAATGATTCTGGTCGCCCTTGAAATCCGGAGCACGTCATCCGTGAGCTTCAGTTGCTGAGGCTGTGGGTAAATGAAAGTTCCGAGCTTCTTGAGTTGCGGGAGGGGCGGGGTCTTGACGACAAGACCCTGTTTCCAGACGAACGGTTTGATGTCGGTGTCCTTGTGCTCGCCCTTTTCCTCGCCGTAGATTCGGATTTCATCGATGCCGAAGCCGATGATGTTGCGGGGCGGCGGGGTGACGGTGATCTTAACGTAGCGACCGACCGAATCGATGTCCTCGATCTTGCCGTAGTTCACGGTGCCCGGCGGATTCAGGACACCCGCACCGTTGAGCTTGGTGCAGTGGACATACTTCTGCCGGCTTTCCGGGCGCACGTAAACGTGAACGTTCCCCAGCGTTGCGAAGACCGGCAGGATGTCGATCTGCCGAATGAAATAGTCTTTCTTGAAATCGAAAACGATGTCGATGGGTTTGTATCCGTTGGGCTTGCCTCGCAGTTGTTTTGCACGTGGCGCAATCGGCCAATCTGCGGCTGTGGGCCGGCCGGTGATCGACCCTTTGTCGAACGCAATCCAGCCTTCCGTGCCACCTTCGTCGGGCTTGCCCTTGATCCAATGCTCGCTGTATCTGTAAGTCCAGGGAAAACACTCCCGATCCGTGCCAGGATACTTGTAGGTGTAAGCGCCGCCGGTCTTGACTGAATTCAGGTGCGGTTGTGGCGCGTTGCCGGTCAGGCAGACCACGCCCGATTCGATGATGTTGCGCCGTTCTTCGACGCGCATTTCATCTATCGTCACGGTGCCCGAACCGCCGAGGAGCGTCAGCAGCACTCCGGCCTTCTTCTGCCCCACCTCTGCACGGAACTTCATGTTCTGTTCGACGTAATCCTTCTTCCTGGCGACTTCCTTCTCCGTCCGCGGCACGTCGATGTTAAGGAACACCTGGCCGTCAAACTGATCGAGATTCAGTTTCGCCGAGTAGATGTAGTGGGCGAGCTGGAGCACGTCGATATCCTGCCGAAGTTGCACGGCCTGGCCTTCGGCGAGCTTCAGGTCGATGCGTCCGGCCTGTTCGTCTTCGTCGAAAGTGAGCTTTGCTTCGACGTCCTCGGCCGATTTCACAAGCTGCCAGTGGTCGGGTGAGCCGTCTTCATTTTTGTCCTCATTGAAGCCGCCGTTGCGGAGCAGGTTCGGGTCTTCAAAGATGAGCATCCCCGAATGGCCGATGACGTGGAATGTGTTGTAGGGATTATATTCCCAGCAGCTCCCCATCTGGTCGCCGTTGGGCTGCGATTTGCCGACGCGGTTGAGCTTCAGCCCCCAGACTTCGCCCCGGACTGGCGGCCCTTTGTACTGGTAATCCCCGAAAGCAAACTGATCGAATGGGAAGGCAATCTCGATAATCCAACGATTCGCCCCCAGCCCTCCGCCGAATCTCCAGGTAGGATCCCAGTCCCTGGTAAGGATGTAATAATCGTCGCACGCTTCCGGATTGACCAGAATCTGGAAGAGCTTCCCGCCGCCATCCACCGCGCCAATCTCGAAGAACGCTTCCACCTCGTCGTCGGCCCAGACGCCCTTGAAGCGTTTCATCGGGCCGGAGCCTTTACGCATTCGGATTTTCTTCAGCTCCGGCTCTTCGCAGACATAAGCCAGATAGATATTCTCGTCATCGAAGCAGGTGTAAACGACCGTCTGTCTTCGATTCGGCTCCTTCGACTGAAGTTTGACGAAGGCCGTCCTGGTGTGGTCGGCCATCTTCCAGCAGGGGTCATCGAGTTTGCCATCGAGCTTCGGCGGGGTCTGCGTGCGCAGGCAGATGAGCTTCTTCTGGGCCGGAATGTACGCGCGATTGAATTTGGTGCGGAATTGGAATGTGATTTCGTCGTTGTCGCGGTCCCCGTCTTCGGCGAAGCAGGGGAGGGAGAGGAGGAGGAGGAATGGCATAGCTTAATTGTGATCTTTCTGCTCGCTGCGTGGGCATTCGGGCAGGCTGACTCCGTTGCGCTCCACGATGCCCTAATTCACGCCCATCAATCCACGCCCTCGAATTCATCGATGACATCCTCATCCGTCACCTCTTCTTTTTCATTCTCCTCATCACCGATGGCGACTTCTTTCTTATCCATCTTGGGCAGCTTGTAGCGCGGGGGCTTGATGGCGTCCTCTTTGGCATAGAGGTAGACAGCGCTGATGCCGGCGCCCTTCAGGACTCGAATCTCAATTCCCGACAGTTTCATCGGCGAATCGAAGAGCCACCGTTCTTCGCCTTCCTGGCCCACGTGGCCGGTGACTTTGCCGACTGGGATTTCTTCGCCTTCCGCATCGAATGCGGTGACTTCGAGATCGACGGGATGGAGACCGGGATAGCGGATGCGCTGGAGGATGCCTTTGACACCGATGCCATGCAGCGGGATGAGCCGCTTGAAACGAATCTGTAGCGCGCATGGATTGGAGCTCTCTTCCGAAGCGCAGCGCCAGGGATCGTCATCGGGGTCGAGGGCGGAATAAGGCCCGCGGTTCAATTCCGATTTCTGAAAGGACAGAGGCGACCCGACCCCGAGCGAGGTGATCGTAGCTTTGAACCATTTATCGTGGGTCTCGAATTCAGTGTTGTAGGCCAAAGGCCCGGGCAGTGGAGGCGCCGTCAGCCGGACGAGGTCGAGGGGCGCGACACCTTCCGGCAGCGCGGGGCGAGGTCGAAAGACGCGGGGCGCCGGCCGATCGGTGAGCATGGCTGTCGAGCGGATGTCTCCTTCAGTGGGTACCCGGCCGGAGATGCCGAGGAGCATCCATCTGTTCCTGGCACTCTCTGCCTGCGCGGAGGCGAGGACATCCACCGCGGCGATAGTCTTGTCCGGGTACGGATTGCGCCAGGGCATGGAATAGATGGTCACGTCGTGTCCGCCGTCCGTCCCGCCTCGCCAGGCCACGCGGGCGTCGGGGAGAGGCTGCAGCGTGGGTTCGAATTCCATTTCGCGGTAGCCGTAATCGCGCGTCCACTCACGGATGTGCTGGCCGTAGTTCACTTCGGCGGTCACGAACGTGCCGTCGTCGTAACGGACGCGATAAAAACCGATGAGCATGACGCGGCGTCCGAGGCTCGTCCAGACTCTGTGGGAACATGCGTGGAGAAAAAACAGCTCTGCGGCTTTGCGTCTGACCTCGATGCCGGTGACCTGATCGGGCAGAAACTTTTCGGCCGACTGATGGCTGGCGACCACGATGGCGTTCTTTTCGCCTGCCGGAATGTCGTACTGAATTCCATCAAGTTTCTGGCTGCCGGTAGGGAAGTGGCGCAGGTCGCGGCCAGGGCCTTCGTCGAGCCAGCCGCGGCCGTCTGCGTAGGCTTCGTCTCTAAGAGTGCGGTTGGCCCTGGATGAGATGTCGATGGTGAAGTACTCGTGCTTCAGGCCGGGGATGGGCAGGGGCACGACGTTGATCATGTGTTTCATGAAAACCATGGCCCGGTTGATCCGAGCCTGCCATTCGGGCGAGCCCCATTCGGTTTTACCGGCGGTAGACCAGTTCTGTTCTGCCCCTGCGACCTGGGAGCGTATCTTGCGCTCGCCCCACATCGCCGCGGGGTGCTCGGAGCCCCAGTTCCAGTTGATGCAGGCATGGAGCGGCGAGCCATCGTCGATGCGAACCGTCCCGGTGCTCCCGGCAATGACGCGATAGCCCAGTGCGGCAAGCTCGCCGTTTTCTTTTGAGCGGTTGTAGTTCGTAACGACCGAATCGGGCGGCACGTCAACAAACATATCGAACGGCTTGTATCGACGGAATCCGGTCGCATAGGAATTGATGCCGAAGCCGCGCTTCTTGAAATAGCGATAGGCTTTCATGTAGCAGTCGAGCAGCACTTCTCGTGTGGTGAGGCCCCTCGCACGGCATCGGGCGCAGACGTTGAAGGGGTTGTGAAAAATCTCGTCGTAACCGATGTCGATGATCTCGCCTTCCCATCCTTCCATGCTTCTATCCCACGAGGCCGTCATCCTCTTAAAGAAATCCGGATGGCAGGGGCAGGCGCTGAGGCGGTTTGGATTAAGTGCCTTCTTGCTCGCCCCAGGCCGCTTTTCCAACAGGTCGCCCTCGGTGCCGCTCTTCGAGCCCGGAAACATCTGCCCGGCGATGAAGTAGTGAAGGAAATTTTCGCGCATTAAATCCCGCTGCGGGCCGGCGCCCTGAAGGTAGCTGAACTTGATGGATGCCAACGCGGTAGCAAGCTGCCGTTTGAAAACCCCCGACCACCCGGCGAAGGCAAAAGCCGGCCGGATTTCCGAGCGCGGGAAATCCCGAACAAATCCGACAGGCAGAGCGACACCTTCGAGCCGCGGCCCGATAAGAAACAGAAAGGTACGCGTGGCGTAATACAAACCACGCAGGTCGCGGCCTACCAGAACCACTCGGCCATCCGCCACGTCTACTGCATAGCCTTCTTTGGCAATCTGGTCTTCAGCCAGTCGGCGCCGCTCGCCCACTTCAGACCAGATCCCAGGATCCGAGGCGAGCCCAAGATAGACAGCCGGGCCGGCCGCTTTGTCTGTTATCCTGAAATCGAGATTCACCAGCGTCTTGATGTGCGTGGACAGCGTCTCCGCGATCTGCCTTACGGCATCCGCATTTTTTCCCGGTGGAATGACTAACGGGCAATCCTTCGGAAACACGATCACTTCTTTGCCAAAAGACATTTCCTGCGGCTGAGGATAGACGAACGGGTCGGGCGCCATCGGCGGCGTGCCGCTGGGTTTGAGGTTCAGCCCCGCGAACTTCTTGTCGGGAGTTGCGGCAGGTAAAGGCTGCGGGAGTGATGTTGCAGCGCCCTCGTCGAGGACACGGCCCCAGATGTACATCTCTGCAAAGTCGCCGGTGTTCTCGACACGAAATCGTCGGCAACGAAAACCGCGTATCTTCAACATCCCTTCTCCAGCAACCAGAGGCAGCCAGCGTCCTGTTTTATCCGAATATCCCTTGACGATGATCTCCTTCGACCCGGCCAGCGAGAAACGGGTCACCTCGCAGACGCGTCCGAGGTCGATCTCAAGCTCGACTCCCTTCTTGCTTCGCGGCCAGGCGTAGGATGTATATTTCGTCTTGTCGCGCAGTTGGCTCTGGAACGGTAAAGCGAATACGTGGTCATCGCAGAGCATTCCTTCCGTAAAGGAGAGCCATCCCGATAAGTATCGCTCACCGGGAAAGACCGGCTGGTTCGTCCCCACCCACACGTAACGGTATCCGGCCGTGAGCAGCCGTTTGTTGAAGGCCTTCTGTTCTGCGTTGCCGGTGAGGCAGATTTCAGGTTCGGCGTGAAGGATGCAAGCGCACAGGCAGAAGATCACGGTGTACAATCGGCGGTGAAGGGAAGGTATCATGCTATCGCTCCTCGATCCCGATATCTGGCTCTAAAATTTGCTCGCCGTTTTCTGATGAATCCGTCCGTCCGCTTCCATGGCGCCCAGACAGTTTCTTTCCGGACCTCCAAGCTGTCGACTTGTTCGTTTCAGTCTCAAGATACTCCACAAGACATCTACGAATCAGTTCAGACTTACTCGCGCCCATAGCAGGCTTTTTCTCCAGCCGTAATGAGATGGCCATAAATGGGGCATTGTGTCTTTCCCCGCCCAATTAGTCGTCACTTCTCAGATCATGGATCTGTTCGATGAGCTCCTGCAACTGCTCCTCTAATTCTTCGAGACGTTCCTTAAATTGCAGATGTCGCTGAAGCATCTGTTCCGTTTGGCCGCGCTGTACTCTATGAGCAACCAGGGCGTTCCTGTTGAGTCTCAGCTTGCTGATGAAAAACCTACCGACTTCCGTGAGTCCGTGAAGCAGACCATCAGAGCTTTCTTCAACATGCTCAGCTAACTTGTCAGCTGCAGGATTGAGAATTCGTCTCGGTGAATCAGGCTGCCAATAGTTGCCTTTGAATTCGTTACAGGCATGGCAGCAGTATACCCAGTTGCTGGAATCGTCCGCGCCCCCTTGAGAGCTGGGATGGAAATGGTCCACGGTCAATTCTGCCCCGACATCTGCTTCGCTGACTCCGCAGTACGCGCACTTGAACTTGAATCGCTCCCGCAGGGCTTCTCGTTGTTCTGGGGTCATTTATTCAGACAGGTGTTCCCGCGCCAGGGCCATCTCCCAGGACGCGGACTGTTTCTTCCTGAATGGCCTCACGTTCGGCCTGAGACTCTTCGAGAACAGTTTGCAGTCGATTTACCAGGATTTCCTTACGCCTCACCAAACTTTCCAGAGCTCGGTTCTGTGATTCGATGTTTTCGCGGTCCTTGCGCAGGCGTTTGGTCGCGGGATTAAGGTATGCAGCTTCGGCGATTTCTATTTCCTGAATTAGGAGTGTTAGCTCCTCACATTCCTCCTCAGACAGAAGCTGCTTCGATTCTCGCTCACGCAGATATTGGAATCGTTGCCGTTTGGGTTCTTCAAGCATCTTGGGTTTTCCTGCTTTCGTTAGCTGAGAGTTTATCTGGTCCTGATTCGGTCATCAATGCTCCAGCCTAAGAGGGCTCGGCAGGTAGGGGGCACGACTTTAACCGACTTCTTCTGCTTGGTCAGACTATCAGACCCGGCTGGATGAAGCCGTTACTCCAACTTTCTTGCTGACAAATCAAACGAAAAAATCCGGCCGCTGTCGGTGATGATGAAGATTCTTCTGCCGCGTGCTTGCCATTTTACGATGGATTCCTCGAAGACGTATTTCGGGATGTCAGGAAGGAGCTTGTGATCGAGGCTGATAGTGCCGTCCTCGAGGTTGATGGCGAGGATGCGCTTATAGTAGGTGTCGATGTAGAAAAATGAACTCTGAAGATGGATGGGCGGGCGGTGGATGCTGGGCATCTTGAGGGTGGTGACCCAGAGAGTTTCACCGGTGGTGGGTTCGAGCGCGTGGAGCTTGATGGTGCGGGCTTTCATGTCGCGCTCGTGGACGTAGATGCGCTTGCCGTCGGTGATGGGCTGGCGGGGGAAGATGGAATCGAAGTGGATTTTGTAGAGGAGAGTGCCGTCCTTTGTGCTCAGCGCGTGCATCTCGTGGTTGAAGTCCTCGAGCGCGAAAACGATGTCTCCGAGGATGAGTGGATCGTGCCAGAGACGATCCTTGCCCATGGGACGCTGCCAACTGATTTTGCCGGTCTTCACATCGGCGAAGACAAGAGTGATCTCGGAGGCCTGGTTGTTTTTGAAATGTTTTATGGCGATGGAACTGCCGTCGGTGTTGAAGCCGCGGCACCCTCCGCCAGTGCGGGCAAGGGGCACGGGCCATAGCGGTTTGCCGGTAGCGGCCTCGAGGGCTTCGACGCCGCGGGGGCCGGAGTTGAGGAGCAGCATGTCGCCGGTGCGGGTGATGCTGCGGATGTTGGTATCCTCGTCGGGGCGGACGTATTGCCACCTCTGTTTGCCCGCGTGATCGTAGGCTTCGAGCATGTCGAACTGCTCGCCTTTGCGTTCCTGCCTTTCGGATTTCACAACGATGCAGGTGAGATCGTCGAAGACTTCCATGCGGCGTTTGTAGCGATGGAAGGTGTCCTG
>JASLXP010000158.1 GCA_030740295.1 Planctomycetota bacterium | reverse complement strand
ACGGCCACCGGTGCGGTCGGCGCCAGACGCTCCAACTCGAAATCGGGACGTACATAGGGCGTCGAAGGTGTGCCGGCAAGAAAGCCCTGCGCGGGTCCGGCGTCTGTGCCATCGATCCGGATGTTTGAGAACGTGGCTCCCGTATCCAGCGCGTGCAGAACGATAATCTCGTCCTTGCCGTTCAGCGCTTCCGCGGGCAGCCTCTCGGGAAACTTGTAGTGCCCGGCCAGGTGGATCCGTCCGGAACTCCGAATCCGTTCCTCCCATTCCTCCTTTGGAGAGCGCCACCGGAGCACCTCTTTGCCGTCCCAGAAAATGGAAAGGAAATGACCATCCAGTTTCAGCCTGAAATCATACTCTCTGCCGGATTCAAACTTGACAGGCCGGCTGGCCGTCCAGAGGTAATAGGGCCAGTGACGGTATGGCGGTTTGCCTTTCCCCCACAGGCCCTGGTAACGCGCGGTGACTTTGTCTTCGTCGAGGAAAACTCTCCAATTACGGGTGTAGATGAAAATGTGGCCATCGTTTTCCTTTTTCACATTGAAGCGGAGGCCCTGCAGATGGTACTGTTGTCGTGCTCGCAGGTACCAGCCGCCGGGCGGAGTCTCCCCGACCGTCTGCCAACTGCTGCCCTCAGCTTTCCACTGCCCGACATGGGGGATGAATTTTTCCTCAGCGAAAAGACAAGCACCTTTGAAAAAGAGGAAATGGAACGCACAGTTGAGGACGATAAGACGGACACTGCCAGTATTCATGGCGTTACTCTGCACCAAAGGATCTGAAGTTATTTTATAGCAGGGTCCGCTCTTTCCATCCCCTGCGAATCCGTCACACCAGACTCCGGTTACTTTCTCAATGATGAGTACATCACTTGCACTGACGCTGATGCTGGCGGCCACAGGCGAGGAGAAAGCGGAATTCGGGGTCTGTCGAACAGGCACTGCGACGGTCGCCATTCGATGGCCGGCAAACGCCAGTCAGCACATTCGAGAGAAGAAACTGAGAGTTGGGGTCTTGCACAAACAGAGAGTTTCCCTGGCGACAGAGCCGCTCCCGCTGAAGGCTCTGTCACTTGTTGAGTGCGTCATCGTCTCCCGCCGCTCGCCTGGCACGAAGATCAGGATTTACGTGCAGTTCGAGAGCCCTTCTGCGAAAAAGGAGATTCGCAACCTTTATTTCCATCTGGAAGACTTACCCCGCCCGAACACCAGCTCTCTTGCGCCGTGGAAGCAGAGGTATGTCCAGCGGTTCTGTGTGCCCGATGGTGCAACACGTTCAACTCTCAATCTGAATGTGGATGGGCAGACCGATGCAGGAGGCCTGGAGTTTGAGCTTTCAGAGTTGCAGCTTTCCGTCGTGCAAGAGCTGAAGCTTGCGGACAAACCTGGCGACAATCTTCTGGGCCTCGGAGCATTTGAAAGCGGGGCAAGGGAAGGAGTGCCAAACGGTTGGCACCTCTGGCTCAATGCAAAGCCCTCTCTTGATTTAAGGCAGCATGAGTCAGGAAAAGGCCATTTCCTGCACATTGAGAAAGGCCGTCAATTCTATCTCGCTCTCGCCGACCCGATTCAAATTGAGCGGGCCGAGGTGTACGAGATGACTTTTCGTGCAAGGGGCACGGCGGACATCACATCCTTTGCACATCCCCTGGCACACAGCCGGTTTTATCCCTTGCCGTTGCGTACAGGTGTCCCGCAGTCAAAGGTCCACCAAGTGAATCATGGTGATTGGAAGACCTACCGCCGCCTCTGGTATTCCGAGGTGAAACACGCCACGATGGCGAGACCAGCGCTTTCTATCTCGTCTAGAGATAAGGGAGTTGAGATCGATGATGTGTGTTTCAGGAAGGCAGGACGATGATTTGTGGCGCGGTAGTGTTTGGCTACGCCCATGCTTGGTCTTTCTTATCGTCTTTCTCATCGTCCTAATCGTTGTGTTTGCGGGGTCAGAAACGCTTCAATCTAAAGCCGCGAAGCGGCGGCATGTGATAGCCTGGGGCGCAAGCCCCAGGATTTGAGAAAGAAACGAGAGTGAGCCGCGAAGCGGCGGCAGGCGTGCTTCGAAGGACACAAGCCGCCGCTTCGCGGCTATGGTTGCGTGAATCATTCAGCCTGGTACTTGGCACGTGTTTAGCACTTCTGGGGTAGTAGCTCAGTATTGGCCGAAGGCCATGTTTTACCGTAGCCTGGGGCAACGCCCCAGGATCGAGAAAGTGAGCGACGATCATTGGCCGAAGGCCATATTCAATGATGCAGCGTTGCCACTTCGATGAGTATGGCCTTCGGCCAAAAGTCTTCTGCGAATCACAAGTCCTGGGGTGATACCCCAGGCTACGATGAGTATGGCCTTCGGCCATGAAAGACGGAAAACACATACCGCAGCCTTCGGCCGCAACCAAAAAGAACAGCTGATTCTCTGAAACCACTTCAGAATTCCGAATAAAGAATGATGATTGCTGATTCTTGATTTCTGAAGTCAAGCATTCTTTCAAGCAGCACATTTCTGACTTCGAAAATCAGAAATCAGCAATCATCATTCTTTATTCAATTACTGAGCAGGCTGCAAGTTTTGGTGCGGCTGAATGTTGAATCATGGATTTGGAGTCACTTTCAAAGATTTCTTGCCCATAAAAAAAACTTCACCGGTTAACCTGTGTACGGGACTTGCGTCCCAGGCTATCACATGCCGCCGCTTCGCGACTACGCACCTGACATTCTTGCCCCCCGAACAGTTCGCACCCCATCTCTGTGAACGAGCAATCTGAGATTAAGACGAAGAGAAAATTGAGGAGAAAGAACAAGTCAGTCTCACGTTGCCTTCGTCTCTGATGTTCTGGTCGAAGAATGGCCAGATGGATTTCTTACGAAGGAATCTGGCGGCTGCCTGTGGCCACGTCTATTCGATAGAAATGCACACTGGCATCGGTTGGTCCTTTGCCGCTCGGACGGCCATCCCAGCGTGTCATGTAAAGGACGAATTCCTTCGTCACCCGGTCTTCGTAGATCGAGAAGTTGGATAGCTGCAGCGAGTCCGAGTCGTCCTCCTTTCTTGTGTCCACAACCAGAACTGAATCTCTCTCGAGAAGCAGGCTGTTAGAGTCCACTCGACCAACGACGAGCGGATACCTGGGCAGGTTTCCAGAAGGAGGCTCGTCGCAGATATTGCCGAACCAGTAGATGCTGCCATTCGAATGCCTGCACAACACCGAGATGCTGCTGGGCGAGTAAAACGGGCTGCCGTCCGAATATGTCCAGCATGCAGGAGATGACCATTTCAGACCGCCGTCATCAGAAATGGCATACCATTTCCGGCCACCAGTTTTTTCGATCGTTCCATCGTTGGCGCGCAAGACCATGAGCATCCTTCCGTCGGGCATTTCGGCCAGTGTCGGTTCGATGGCGCCACGCAGTGATTTCTCCGGTGGAAGCTCAACCCACTCGCTCAGATCCCAAGTCAGTCGATGACCGCTCCATTCACCGGCCATCACTGCGCCCGCGGTAAAAGTATGTGCCCCCTCTGGACAGAAATATTTTCCGTCAGGCCCCAGCGTTGTCACATTGCAGGGCACAAGAACCCGGCCATCAGATGTAGCAATCGGCACGTTCGCAGGCATCAGCGCGTTTTTCCCAACCCAGAGATCTCTGAAGGGGTGTGAGCGGTTGAATTCATTGCCATGCTGGATTGCCTGCTCCTCGACCGACCAGCTCTTGCCGCCGTCCTCTGAGACTTTATAGATCGGGTAATACTGGGTCATGCCGTCGAGGGAGCTATCCGCTCCCAGCACTCCTTCCATCCCCATGATCAGCACGCGGCCCGTCGATGGCTCGACAACGAAATTCTGGAGAAACAATCTGCGAAAAGTTCCCCCTTCTACCTCCTGGCCGGCCGACCATTCATGAGCCTCGGCCCAGGACTGGCCGTTGTCCATGGACAGCCCGATCTTGTAGTTGTCAAAAATATCGTCTTTGAGCTCTTCGTAGCGCGTTCGGATCATTTCCACGCCGTCGCCGCTCGCGTAACTCACGCTTTCGTAAACGGCATACCTGGGATCCGACTGTTGGAATGAGACTCCCTGGCTGGTGACCTTCATTGGGTTGCTGCCTGTAGCGCGTCTTCAGAGCAGTTGATCCGCCTGTTCGATCACCTTCCTGTAAGCAGTGATGTACTGATCGATTTCGTCGCGCCGGTCGTGTTTGAACCACGGAACGCTGTAACAGCGTTCAGGAAGGGCTTCCGTGACCGGCAGAGAGCCGGCCGGTTGTCGTAGATCGCGGTCAGCGAAGGCGATTCGTGTCGGTTTGCCATCGCCGTAAAGATCGGCTTCGTTGAGCACATGATGCAGGTGCAGAGGATTGTTGCAGCCTCGGCCACATCTGGAGCCTTCTGCACTCACCGCCTCTCTGAACTTCGAAACGGGCAACCCGCCCAGCTCTTCAGGAACATACAGACCCGTGGACGCATACCATCCGGCCATCGTCGAGCCGGAGTCTTCAGGTGGCCGGTGTGCGCGTATTCCGGGCAGACCCTCCAACTCATCCCAGAAGTAATTCATCGCATCCTGTATTTCCTGAATCTTGTTTGGATAGAGCTTGAGTTGTACCCGGCCCATGGCTGAGTTCAGTTGATTCAGCCGATTCTTATACGCGCCGACCGGCACGCCGATCCAGGGCTTGAGGTCAGGCAAGGTGAGCTTGGTACCAGTCTGCTCGTAATGGCCAAAGGAAACTGCGCGTTCGTAGATTTCCTGGTCGTCTGTGCAAAGCATCCCGGCCTCGCCGATGGCGAAGGATTTACCAGACATCATGGACATGGCCCCCACATCACCGAACGTTCCGACTTTTCGTCCTTTGTAAAATCCTCCCTGCGCGTGTGAAACATCTTCGATCACCTTTACGCCGTGCCGCCGGGCAATCTCCATAATCGGATCCATATCCGCCGGATGCCCGCAGTAATGAACCGGAATGATGGCTTTCGTCCGTTCGGTAATTCGATGCTCGATATCGTTGGGATCGATGCACAGTGAATCAGGCTCAATGTCAGCGAAAACGGGCGTCGCCCCAAGATTGAACGCGGGCAGCGCAGTCGACCAGAAGGTCATGCTCGGCGCGATAATTTCATCGCCACGCCCCACCTTGCACCCAAACATTGCTTCAATGAGCGAGGCCGTTCCATTGGGCGATGCCAGGGCATAGCGGGTGCCCACATAATCGGCAAACTCCGCCTCAAATTCCTGGGTAATATCCCAGGCCGACATCCTGCCGGAGCGGAGAACTTCGAGCACCGCGTCTTCATGCTCCTGGGTGACAATCGGCCAATGAAAGAGCTCGCGGTGATCACCGGTGACACAGGGCTCGCCTCCAAGGAGGGCAAGCTTGTTTTGGACAGCAGTGGCGGACATGATGAATTCCTCTGTTTCCTGGAAGTCTGATTTTTCAAAAGGGCAGTAAACCCAATGTAGGGGCTCGCGCTTAAGCCATCAAACAGAGAATGTCCAATTCCAGCAGCATGTTTTCTGCCGAAGCAGCAAGCTGCTGCCGGACTGCTGAGCGGCAAGGCGGCCCAGGCGCCCTATTTCGTGGTGGAGCGCCGTGACCACCCAACATAACTCACCAGCTCCCGCATGGCGATGACCGTGCAACCTTCGTCCTCGAGGTATTGCATGTACTTCTCGAAGTCTGTCTGATCCGTTGTCACCCAGGGGTGCTCCAGCCCGGGGACTCCGTGAAAACAGAGGACGGCTATCTTTCCTTCCGTGGCCTGATCGACCGCCCACACCAAGTCATCGAACGACCAGTCCGGACCGGAGTAGCCGGTGGTCGGCACCAGGAGGGGATGATGCGTTTCGGGATCGTAGGCAGGCCCGCGTCCCCCTTCGCCGCCATCGGGGAATTCCGGGGAGACCCCGCGCCTTGCGAATAGGTAATCCATCTCCTCGATCACCCGCACGGCAGCAGCGTTGTTGTGGAAGGACGGATAACAGAATGTCGCGGGTTTCGAAATCCCGTGTTCCGCACAACGGTTCTCGATGTGTCTGACTGAGGCCGTCAGCTCCTCGGGTGAAAGTTCTGTGACGTTCCGATGGTGTTGGGTGTGATTGCCTATTTCGAAACCCATTTCATCGAGTTCACGAATCTCCTCCCAGGTCACGTAGTGATCTTTGTTCGCCCCAAAACGCAGTCCTTCCGTAATGTAGAACGTCCCCCCGAAACCATGCCTCTTGAGGAGGTCCGCAACAAACGTGCGGTCCGATTTATTGCCATCGTCAAATGTGAGCACGACGAGTTTGTTCGGTATGGGCAGCAGCTCGGTTTCTTTCACCATGGGATGAATCTCATTGAGGGACAAAAGCGATCTATCTCGTAACAATCATGATTGTCCAACCACAACTGATCCGGGATGCTTGATTCCTGTGTTCTGTGGTTCATTCAGATCTTCAAATGCCCACTCCCCGATACTACACCAATTGCCAA
>JASLXP010000157.1 GCA_030740295.1 Planctomycetota bacterium | reverse complement strand
CTTGGACTCCGCTACATCGAAGCATTCATAGCCGAGTTCACACTGCTGCCCGGCCTGGGGACTCATAACGAATATGTGAATGGAATCATTGACTTGGTAAACCGTTTCAGAATTCCTGACCACCTAGTAGACCCGCTGGCGCCAGGTGCAAGCTCGGCCAATGTGAGAGCCTTCCAGCAGTTCAGCCAGTGCCTCCACCAATTGCGGCAGGTCGGCGTGCAACTCAGAGCTGCATCCGGAGAGCCAGTCAAAATCAATATTGATGAGTTCGTGCGCGACCTCCGAATCGCGCTTGGGAACAGCGTCTTCCAGGCGGAAGGCAGCCGCCAGGGAAGAGTCGCCGTGATGGAAGCGCACCAGGCCAGGCAGATGACCTTCAAGCACGTTTTCCTGTGCGGTCTGGTCGAGAAAGGCTTTCCACGCCCTCGTGAAGAGGACATCTTCTTTAACGATCGAGAAAGACGACACCTGACGTCATCAGGCCTCATGCTCGAGGAGCGCCTTCCCCAGCAGCGAGACGAAGCAATGCTCTTCTATGGCGCTGTCTGTGCCGCAGATGAGTCTGTCACTCTGTCCTATCCCGTCACGAACGCGGAAGGGCGCGAGATCCTCACCTCGTACTACGTCGACGAAGTGAACAACTGCTTCCAAGGACCGTTGGTAAAACGCAGGGTCCGATTATCAGACGTCGTCGCTGAAAGGTCCGATATATTCAATATCCACGAACTTCGAAACCGAGACTTTCTGGATGGTCGTACGGATAGTGTTCGAGACAGAGGGGCTGCCTGGCAGAACGCAGTTTGGGGTGCAGAAGCAGAATCCGAACGTGAATCTACCGAATTTAATGTGTACGACGGAATGTTGGGATCGGATGCGGCTCGCCATGAATTAGGTGTCACATTCAATGAGGATTATCCATACAGCGCGAACCAGTTGAGCACGATGGGCACGTGCCAGTTCCGGTACTTCGCAAATCATGTTCTTTGCCTCATTCCGCCCGAGGAGGTCGGCGAAGAGGCCACACCATTAGATCGGGGCGGGGCCATTCACAACATCCTCTCGCGATTTTTCAGGACGGCACGTGATCCAGGCCATCTGGGCACAACTCGGATCACCAGTGAAAATCTGGATAAAGCATCGAGCCTCATGGACCAGATGACAAGGCGATTTTTCGCTGAACAGAATTCGCAGGGACTGGTGTGGGACAAGTCACTTTCCAGATACGAAGAACGCAACATAAAACGTCATCTGCAGAGCTTTCTCGAACATGAGGTATCAACCAATAACGAAGACGTTTCCGCCGACCGTTCATTCTCACCCACAGATTTTGAATTGCCCTTCGGATGGGATGCAAGGGCTCCGGCCTTCATCAACTTCGGAGGCCTTCGGCTTCGAATGCGCGGCAGGATCGATCGTGTCGATATATCAGAAACCGGACACACATTTAGAATCTGGGATTACAAACTCGGACGTTCCAGCCACCCTTCGAACGCTCTGAAAGGCACAGACTTTCAACTGCCCGTGTATATCAGGGCCGCTGCCGGCAGTTTAAATGTTACAGACTGCGAACGTTGCGGTTACATAGCGATACAGAAGCCGGCAAAGCCGTCAGGCGTTGCGTACGATGATCCTCCGGCCAGCCAGGTCGCAGTAAGCGAAATCCTGGCTGCGGCGGACAGGAGGATCCCTCAATT
>JASLXP010000156.1 GCA_030740295.1 Planctomycetota bacterium | reverse complement strand
GTGGACGGACGCTTGATGATCCGACATCGGTGGATAGTGGTCGGCATGGTAGAAGAGATGATGGATGAGTTTCTCAGGGCAAGTGGAGTGGAGCCTCCGAAAAAGCCATCTCCCAAGACCGGCTCCGTTAAAGCAAAAGTGTTCCCGAGAGTGGGCGCGCGCATGAGAGAAGAGTTGCCTCTGAACGGTGCAGTTGAGCTGGAGCGAGGGAGGAATGTCCTGCCAAACATTGATTCGCTGGATTCGTTCTGGGCGAACTACTTTGGCGCTGTAAAGCGTGGGAGCTACCCCTGGGCCAAGAGGTTGTGCCTTGTCGATGGCCTCAAGAAAACCTGGCCCGAAGCCGAGCAGAATGAATTGGATCAGGGAGATTTCGCCCGGCTCGTGAGGGAAGTGGATGTGATGGAGACGATTCTCAAGAGGGCGGAGAACGGCTTTCGCATGAAGCGGTTTATCAGGTACAGAGGATTGCAGGGGAAACTGAGCAGAATCGAGAATGGCCTGCTCCATCTGAGAACCGACAAAGTGGAGATCGGCGTCAGAATTGGTCAGTTCGAGCCTGGACAGATATGGAGGGCAGTGGAAGCAGCCAATCGTGCGGATCAGTTTCATCCCGCGGGTGTTGATCACAGGATTTACGCCGTCCCAGGATTTACTTTCACCGATGGCGCCAGAGTCATGAACCTTAGAGACATGACTCTGTTCCAAATCTCTTTCGGCTCCCCTGAGAAAGCTCTCGCTCTTATTGAAAAATCAAAGGAAGCCAAACTCGACTTCGAAATCTACAGGCCGTTCCTGAAGCGCCGACTCGCTGCCATGGAACGGGCAAGAGCATTGCCGAAAGACTGTTGTCCGGAGTGAGGACGTGGAAATGGAGTGCGAGGGCTTGTCACCGCTTTCACTTTTTCACGCGTTTCAGGTAAAAGAAATCTCACGTGACTCGTCATCCTGAACTTTCCATAACTCACCGATAGATGAACTCCGATACATCGGGGCACCCAAACTATGCCACTCGAACATCCTTACTCCGATCTCAATGGCGGCCACTGGCTGCGCGGCAACCTGCACACTCACACCACGGCAAGCGATGGCAGCCGGCCTCTCAATGAGGTGGTCGATGATTACGTGGGACGCGGTCACGGATTTCTGATGATTTCCGATCATGACACTTACACCAGCCAGGAAGAGCTCGATGCCGTGGATTCGGGAGAGATGATTCTGATTCCAGGCAATGAGATTTCCCGGGGCGGCCCACACATGCTGCATGTGTATCCGGACTGCCTCGTCGAGCCGGATGAGGATCGGCAGAAGGTGATAGACGATGTGAATGCGGTACGGGGTTTCATCATCGTGAATCACCCGAACTGGACGACCCGTTTTAATCACTGCCCTCTCGAAAAGATGGAAGAGTGGCAGGGCTACAACGGGATGGAAATCTACAACGGCGTCATATGCCGTCTCGACGGCAGCCCATACGCAACGAACAAGTGGGACATCCTGCTCTCAGCAGGACGCCGCATCTGGGGCTTCGCCAACGACGACAGCCACCAGCCTCAGGATGTGGGGTTCGGCTGCAATGTGGCGTACGTGAAAGATCCTTCGCCCGCGGGAGTCGTCGCAGCTTTGGAGAACGGCCAGCTTTATGGCTCTACCGGCGTGACGATTGCCAGTATCGAAGTGGACGGTCTCGATATCCGAATCGAAACCGAGAACGCGCAGCGCATCGTGGCATTGCGCCAGATTGGGAAACGGCTGGCGACCGAAGATGGCAACTCCATTGAGCTCACTGTGCCGGAGGACACGACCTACGTGCGTTTCGAATGCTGGGGCGAAGGCGAGAGCTTCGCGTGGACGCAGCCGTTCTGGGTGGTGTGATGAGTAATGAGTAAGGCGCGGCGCTTAAACGTTGATCTCCGCCACCCTCAGCCATTACTTCGGATCCAGATTCGCTGCCATGTCCTCTTCCGACGGCGTTGGGGTATCGAAACCGTTTTCAGGAACATCCATGCCGGCAGTCCAGCACAGAGCGTTGAGGATGAACTTGCGCAGGTCTTCGCGAGCCCAGTTTGAGTGGTAGTGCCCTCCCGTGAAACCGAAGCCGCGTCCGCCGTCTTCGCGTTCGCTGGCCCAGGCCAGATGCTGTGGCTCGCCGTTGGCAACGGCTTTGCGGACGTCCGGGTTCCCGCTGTGAGGGCCATCGGGCCGTTCCATGGTGGTTTCGGGTGCAACCGCGCTGAGGATGGGGGTGACACCTTCCATGTTGTCCCGGAAGCGCATGTGGAAATACCACTCGTCGTTCATCTCAAATGGCGGGACCCCGTTGTTGATTGGGTGGCCGGGCAGTTCGGTGAAATTTGCGTCCCAGTGAGGATTGACGGACCAGTGCATCTCAAAGTAGCCCCCCGTCCATTCGAGGAATTCCTTGCCGCCTTCTTCCGCGGGCACTTCGACTCCGTAGTGGAGCAAAGCGATGCCTTTGCCCTGTTTCGCGAAGCCGTCGATAAACTGAAGCTGCGGTATTGCCGGATGGCGTTGCCCGCCGTCGGAGTAGACCACCAGCGCATCCGCGTCTTCGAAGAATGAATTGTCTTCGGGCCATCCATTGGTGTGGACGACTGCCTTGACGCCATCAACGCTTTCGTTCAGCAGTTTGGCCATCAATAGACATCCGGCGTTGTGTTCATGTGCGCCCGCTCCGTGGCTGGGGCCGCCGGCGACGAATGCGATTCTCTTGCTCATGGTTGACTCCTTCAGAAGTGGATGTTGTTGCTTTCGAGTGGGCACTACTTACCGAGGTTGCCGAAAAACTTCCACCGAATGAAAGTAGAGATCCCCCATCGAGATTCAAGAGCGGAATTCATCCCATTGCAGAATAGGACCATCAAGTAGAAGGCGGATGGAATTGAGGACATTTCTTCCCATCACTCCACAATCCTGGTCGAGAAGGATGAATTGTCCCCGAAAGACCTTTCTCAGAAAGACCAATTCCAACTCTACCGCCTCGGCCAGGCTTTTGTTGCCGTCGAAACCTTCCAGTTCATAGCTTGTCAAAGCCCCAGTTTCGATCACAAGATCGCCAACAAGCGGCGCAGGGAGAATGGTCACATCCGCTCCAGTATCCATTAACAGCGGCACGTCTGTTACTGAAGCCTTGGATGAAGGCGAGCGTACAGTAACCAGAGCGATTGGGCCGGGAGGGTCTAACCGACTGGTGTCATACGCTGGCATCAGCGGCCTCTTCCATTACCTCCATTTGAAATTCCTTTGCCTGCTCAGGGTTCACCAGCCGCGGTGACACAATTTTAGCCGTGTGAGTATCCCCATGGTTACTGACAAGTACAAGAACCTTTGTGTTTTCAGGAAGCTGAACTTCCCCTTTCAGGCGAATCTGGCCATTCTTTACGATGCCTGAGTATTGTGTCTTCATATTCAGCCCCTTGATGAGGAAGAAGGTATTGGAGCGGATTATACCCCGCCTAAGAGCCAAAGCTCAACGCCGCGAGGACGAGTGAAGCACCGTGTTACTACGTCGGCAATATCTGAAAATTCGTTGGCGTTTCGGTGATGAAACCAACGATCACCCAGATGCCGCCGATGAAACATTCTCCGACGACCATACCCAGGAAGAAGGGGATCATTCTCCGATAAGTACGCGCTCCGCCATAACGCAAAATGAAATACTTAATCGACCAGCCGAGAAAGATGGAGAACCAGAAGTGGCGCATCGCGTAGCTGTTCGACATCAGCAGACCCAGGGGATGCAACGGCCACCAGTGATAGCTGCGGCTCATGTGGCTGATAAAACCCATCAAAAGCGCGCCCCAGCTCATGTAGCCAACGTTATACCAGTTGGTGGATTCACCCGCGTAAAGAGAGCGCACCCAGGGATTGAGCTTCCAACCGAATACTGCCCTCATGCCGAACCAGTCAAGATTCGCGCCTCCTGCCTCGTATGCCTGCCGGACGAAAAAGTAACCTGAACAGACAAACGTGAGCACAAGCGCAGGCATGACAAGCCAGCCCAGACTGCGAGGGCGATCGTTATCAGAATCATTGATGCGTATCGCGTTAAACGTGCTCGGCATCAACGACTCACGGGCGTCATGAATGAAGTAGATGTTCTGCAGAGCCATCGTCGCCGAGGTCGTTTTCCCCAGTCGGCCGGCACCGAACGCGGCATCCAGAATCTCGACCGGGCTGAATCGCTGATAGACGAACAGCATCCCGCCCTGCGTTATCAGCCGGGAAAGACAAAGCAGAATGGCCAGCCATAAGAGCAAGCCCGCAAGGCTGTACCAGAACGACATCCCATACTCCGCGCACCAGCCGGACGCGACCAGCAGTGATACAACCAACCCGATCGTCGCGGCCCGGTAGGACATCACTTCGCGGCTGTCATCCACCTCAGGCGCTTTCAACACCGCCTTTCGAAAAACGTTGCGCAGATGGTGCCTTGCTCGCCACAACAGAACCCCGGCCAGCACCAGGAATGCTCCCGCCTGTTGATACACAGAGAAAGGCCCAGAATTGCCGCGGGTGGGGTACCCAATCAGATAGCCAATCACAAACTCAAACTGCTGAAAAACATAAAAGAACCACAGGCTCAACGAGACCTCCAGCGGCACGAGAAACATGAACGCCACCACGGAAAGATAGACAAACATCCATTGAAGGGTCATCTCTGACCACGGTGCTTCCCGGAGCAGATCATTCAGCCTGATCTTGAGCACAATCTCTGGAATCTCCGGATGCCACTTCCGCATGCCGTTTACGAAATGGATAAAGATCGGTATTCCAATGCCAATCCATGTGGTGGGATCCCGCAGAAACTTGTTGAGCCACTTTCCTTTCGCCGGCGGTTCGATCAGGGCCAGCGGCAGTACGACGAGCGGGTAATTCAGTCGCTCGTTTTCCATCCACTGCTTTCGCATGATTGCGCTTAGACACCAAGTCATGGTGACCAGACACACCATGAACACCGACCAGCGCAGGAGGGGGGCCTTCCACATGTGCCAGGGGACGGGGGCATCCTTCGGTTTCTTTTCGAAGAACTGCTTGACGACCGGACTGTTGCGATCCTTGCTCGGCACAAGCCGATCATCAATGAAAGGGAGGAGTCTCTCCTGCCATTTGTTCGAGTTGCTCGCGTAATAGGCCGGCGCCACCAGCGTTGAATAAAAATATCGGCTGAATCCGCTCGACGGAATCCCGGAGCAGACAATCAGAATGCACCACAACAGCAACGATTCTTTGCGAGTGAAAACAATCTTCTCATGAATCCTGCGCAGCACAGGATTGATCGCCAGAACCAGCAGCGTCATCAGAAACACAGCCGCGAGCGGCAGGTGGTTCCCTATGAGAAAAGTCCCGCGCAGATAGTAGTCATTGCGCGGCACCGCCCACGACATCAGGACGACCAGCAGAAGTGCAATGAGATATTTAAAGGGAGACAGGACGATACTCCTTCACACTCTTTCAATCTTCGGAAAACTCTCCTCTATCGAATCCAATTCGCCGCTCATCACCCTGAGTGCCCGTTCATCCCAAAGTTGAATCTCTGCGATCAACGATTCCACATCCACACCAAATCTGTGCGGAACAAAATGGTCCAGGTTCCTGGTCGCCTTCATGAGCGATTTGTGCAGGCCTCGCGGATTCTCTTCAACATGTATCTTATGAAAACCTGCTGCCATCTGAATCAGCCCGTGAAGGAATTTTCTGGAGTCGCCTTTTTCAAGATGCCACTGGTCTTCCCAGACTTCGTGCGCCGCGAAGAACTCGTTGCGACCGAAGTGCCGGATTCCAGCTTCAAGACTGCAGAAAAAACCCTCGGCGGGCATAGATTCAGAGGGACTCGGGATTCAGAATTCAAGCACGTAGTTGCCCCTGGAATCGTAGGATGAATCGTAGGATGAATCGTAGGATGGGCGTCCCGCCCGTCTCCAAAGGGCTCAGATCTTCGAGACGGCCGGGACGGCCATCCCACGCCCTTAACTTCGCCCCATTCGAATCCTCTCAGTCTTTCGATTTGTAAACCTCTATCTCGCTGGCGCCATAGCTGTGCCGGACCTCGCCGAGGTTCATTTGAATTCGCCGGCCTTCGCATCCCGGTGTGTAAAGAATGCGGAAGAACTGGTCGTTGTTAATCGCCAGCGCAAAGCCACGTTCCGTCTCATCATCGTTGCTCATGAATCCGATGCTCCGGACAAGCTCCGACTGCTTGTTTCGATGCGAATACCAGGCGAAGAGATCGAAGCTGGCCTTCTTTGTCAGGTCGACTTCGAGCCAGAGCCCTCGGATGGCCTGTACCGTCCTGGTCGTATTCCAATTGCTGTGTCTTTCTTCCGAATAGTATTTGCCGTTGAGAGCCTTCAGGGGATTGTCACCCGCAGGGAGGAAGTGTCCGGCCACGTAATCCGGGTCGGGATTGTGCACGTAGATCTTGGTGTCCTTGGGAATACCGCTGATTCCGCTGCCCTCGATTTCTTCCAGATCTTCATCCTCAAATTCATCCTCGGCTTCATCTCCAAGCCCGATAGATTCTGCCAATGCCGACGCTCCGGCAGGCTTGACGTAAACGAGATTTTTTGATGGCCAGGTGAATTCCCAGATCTGGAACGACGAAATCTCGACCCCCTCTCCTTTCAGGGAAACAGTCAACGGCCGGCCGCGATTCGGCCAGGCTATGTCTTGCGTGCGGCCGAGTGGCGCTGGCAGATCCAAAACAAATGTTTCTTTACGTTTCCCGTCGCTGATGGTGACTGACAACGGCGGATTCGAATCCGGCTTCCGATAGGCGAGGTGCACGTTGAATCCACTGCCCTTTGTGGCGGCCTGAGCACGCTTCCCGCCCTTGATGTCTTTCAGCAGTTTTGCCGCGCAGTGGTTTTTCAGAACCTGCAGCGTCTCAACTGGCCAGGGCGGAATGTGTCTGGCGACCGTTGCCTTTTCATTGAACGTGAGCGCGCCCGCAGCCTTTGTTGCCTTCGCCACTTCAGCGCCGGTGAGCCTCCAACGTTCCTTGCCCTCCCAGGAATGCATAGTGACATCCATTCCCTCATGGATGACCACAAAGCCATTCCTGCCCAGCCCGCCGATGCTGGCCAGTCCTTTGAGGGGAATGGACCACAGAGGCTGAGCGTCGGTGGAGTAGGCCTGTACCCGATCCTCATGCAACAGACAGAAACTTCCGTTCGGCGAAAGCGCGTGCTGCATGGCCTCGAAACTCACTGGCTCGGCGTCCTGCCGGACATAGAGTAATTCGCCTTTCTCCCCGAACAGTACCAGCAGCGATTGCCCGTCTTCGCTCATCCGGACCCGGCTTGGCGCAATTGAATCGACGTTCCATTCATTGTGTGCCGGCGGATTTTCGATGAGCGACTTGTGCCACACGAGCTTGCCTTCGCCGCCGTACACGTAGAGCTGTGCGCGGCCATCGACGAAGCCGATTCGGGAGCCAGTTGAATTTATCTGCAGGCAATCCCGCACCGGCGCATGGCCCCATGTGCTGACGGATGGTGGCACGATCTTCCATTTCATTTTCAAGGTCTCAGTATCCACCACGATCAGTTCGGGAGACATGGCAATCGGGAACGGCTGCGCCATGTTCGCACCGGTCGGGTGACCCCAGCAGCTCATGACAAGCGTTTTGCCGTCCCCGCTCAGCGACATCGCCATGGGCCAATCGGGAGAATGGGTTTCACGGTAGTGTCTGAAATTCCGGGACAGGTTGAGCATCCGGTAAGGTCCTTCGACAGGACCGGCAGTCAGACCTCCCTCACGTGATCGGTATAAAGTCTTTCCGTTTGGGCCGAGGCAGAAGAAGCTGCCTGAAATCATCGTGAAAGGCTCGCAATAATCGTTTCCCGGCTCGGGCCAGATCGGCGTGATTGCCTTGATTGCTCCGGAAGGTGTGCTCGCGACTAAAAGCCTCTCTCTGGGCCGGTAGCCCTTCATCCATACGGTGGTCTCGCTCGAAGTGGTGCCATGGTAAACGGTCTGAGCATCCTCTGAGAGCAATGCGCGAAAAGCATCCTTCGGCGCCTCAAAACTGCCAAGCACCTTCCCCTCCGGGCTGACCAGGACACGTCCTTTGCCGGGCCCCGGGCGGAGCAGGAATGCACCATCGTGATTGGTCGCGACCACCGAAGCAAAAAAACCTCGAAACTGTCTGGCGATGGCGTGGGGCATGGCTCTGGTAACGGGCGATGGTGCACGCCATGGCTTCTTCGCTGTATCCAATTCTCTTGCCTCCAATTCTCTTGCCCTCTCGCCAGTGTAGTGGGGAGAACTGGGAGAAAGGCGAAAGGGCAAAGGTCTTTTGAAAACTAATGGCTGTTCAGGCGGTCGCGGAGCGCCCGCGCTACTCTTCAGAATCTCGATCGCTTTCGTCACGCCTCGGACGAAGCCTTCTTCATCGGATGCCATGATTGCGAGCGTGTGTTTATTCGCTTCAAACGCACTGAACGCGAGGGCAAGAACCGCATTGCCCGGGCCGGGGTCATTCTTCGTGGATCGATACGGAATGATCTCATGCAGAGAGCTCGCAAGCCTGCCGCCGCCAAAAACAATATTTGGATACCGAACAATGAATTTCGGAGTGATGCCTGCATATCCTCCAAGTGAAGGTACATGCCCTCGCGTCTTTGGATCGATGTAGGATTTCATGTCCTTCCGGATGCCAATGAGATTGCCCGTGTCGATTTCGCTGTACTGTTTCTTCTCTCTGGCCGTTGGATACCAGCGCAAAAACACCTCGCCGAATGAGCTTGGATTAATCTGCACGATGCGTGCATCGCCGCCAGCCTCTTTGATCGCGTTCGCGAGGACCTGAGCCTGCCGAGTCAGATGCTTCTGATTCTCTTCCACAAAAATCAGTTTCTCCTCTTTCGAATGAAGAAATTTCTTTGTGGCTTCCTTCCTTGGCAGAAGAACTCGGACTGGCTCCTTCACCACAGATGCAGAGCCGCCGGGGGCCACCCTGATGGCCGCAATGCTTTTGACGCCGCTGATGAGGTCTGTGGTTTCGAGCGTCCATTCTCCGAGCTCGCAGTTTACACCGAATCTGAAGTGTGCGGCATCTTCATTCCCGGCCGCTCTATAGAGCGTCTGGACAGCCCTGCCGCTGGGAGTCTTCAGTTGAAAGCGCGCCGGCGTCGGCCCCCGAATTGGCTTCCCTGACTCGCCAATCAACCGGGCGTTGACGAAGCACTCGTTGCCGGCCTTGATGGTTTCAGGCGCGTTCGTGGTGATTGCCTTTATCGGTTCAGGAAGGGCCGCGAGAATCAGGCCCGGCTGATCGAACAGATCGATGTCTACTCGCAGCCGGCCGGTTTCGGTTTTGCCATCGAGCCGCTGGAAGTCGTGTAACTGATACACGACGGCCTTTTCATTTCGGATCCGCAGCGGAATGCCGCGCGCGCGAATCCAGACGTGGAGCTGGCTCTCCGGTTTGTCCGGGTCAAATTCATCGTTGATGGCGAAGACGTACCTCACATCGCCGCCCGTGAGCGTGCTCGTGATGACTCGTTCGTCATCGCATTGAGCGAAGGGCTGCACTCTATCTTTGAGCAGCTTCTTCAGTTCGTCACGGTGACCGAGATATTGTCTCCAGAGCGCAAGGCGGTGTGGATTCTGGAAACCGCCCATTCCTTCCTGCCAGATATTTTTGGATGAATAGGAAAGCCGATGGGCTCTGGGCAATGGCACGGAGGTCTCTGCATCCATCACGACCTTTCCGCCGGATTGCTGGAATTCTCGGATGCGGGCAACCACCTCTTTCGGCAGCGGCATGGTCTGCTTGATGACAAACAGTACTTTGATGCCTGAATTCATCAGTCCGCCTCGGGCGACCGTTTCCTGGTAGATGCACTGGGGCGGATACTGTGCGCGAGTGAGCTCGTAGTAACAGGCGTGATAGTCATAAATTGCACGGAGGTTGACGGCCATCTGATCGAAGGAACACAGAATCGCAATGTCCGGCTCGACCTCGACGAAGGGCTGCACAGCGCCGTATCCCTTCAGGAACGTGACGATGTTACCGACGATACCGTCCATGCGATGCGTCCACTTGTCCGGGAACGGATAGGACGTGCCCTCCACACGCCGAGCCACTGCCTGCAGCATGTAACCGAATCGATTTGGCGGCGGCGCCAACCATTCTGCCGCGAGCCAGAAAGGACGCTGACGGTCGGGATTCGCTTTCATGGCCGCCCGCACCCAGTCGGTGGTAAAGGAGGGCTCAAGGGCCCAGTCACCGTGGTCGGTGTATGCCTCCATAGTCGCCGCGGAGAGGCCGCCGAAAAACTTTGGGAGGTAGTTGCCGGCCGTGCAGCCGTCGTGTCCCGCATTTTCGAAAGCGACGGCAAGCCCATCCTTTCGGACTTCTTTGATCGCGTCCGCATACATTTTAAAGTGGTCATAGAACGCGTCCGAGTAGCCCCGCACAAGATCCCGTTGACGTTTCTTCAGTGCCTCTAGCTTCGTCTGAATCGCCGGGTCTTTCGAATCTCTGTTGCGATACTGGAACTGTCGTTCCTCGCGGGAGATGGGCTGGAGGCCCTTCTTCTTCAGGTTTTCTAAAAGGGCTCGGTTCCGGTCGCGCTTGCGAATATCCGTATCGACGCCTCCCTCCGAATAACCGAACAGTCGCGGGAACCAGGTGTAGTTCACGCCCCACAGGCTCGGATAATCCGCGCCCGCGCCGAAGGTGATCTGTTCACGCCGTATCCAGCGCTTCACATCCGGCTGAAAACTGTGATGAAAAGAAAGTCCCTCGAGATACCAGCCCTTATACGGAGAAATGTAGTCGAGATAACCAATGCCCTGACGGACGCATTCATCCAGAAAGAGCGCGCCTTCCGTTGGGATAAGCGCGTAATCTGTCGGCAGGCCCTTCGCTTCAAGAGCGTGAGCAAGGGAGCGGTCAAGGCGGGGCTGGTAAGGATAGGCGTAGCCGTGATGCCCGGCGCGAGTGAGCATCTCGACCCCGATGTCGCCCTGGCGTGACGGCGCCTTCCATTGCGGCCGCGTGTCCCAGCCGGAGGTGCAGATGGTGGTGTTGCTGACGAGCAGGTTCGACTGCCGGAAATGATGATGCAGCGTTACGGTTCGGACATTGCTGAGCTGTCCGCCCTGTCTGGCAAAAAGAAGGTAGGTACCCGGCTCGAACTCCGAGCCATCGACTTTTGCTATGAGGGTGTGTTCCCCGTCGGCGAAATCTCCAATCTGAACGGCCTTTAGCGGATTGGCTTCCGGATGCGTCTGGCCATCAGTCACCTGTTGGAGAAAAAGCTGGACCGGGCCTGGATTCGGTAAGACAAGTCTGACTTCGATTTGCTCGTCCGTGGTATAGGCGGAACGCGGCAGCCGAGCAAAAATGTGCGGCTGAGGCCCGGCAGAAGCCACAACCACTTTCATCTTTGTGGTGACGTCCCCATGCTGCACCTCCACCTCGGCGGGGCCGTCCGGCCAATGAGAAGGGAGGCTGGCCTGATACGCGACAGGCGCAATCCCCGCCTGCGCCCAGAATGCCACCTCTTCACGAGGCACCTTCTCTCGCTCCACTTTCAACATCGTCTTTTCCCAGGGACGTAGCAGGGACGTTACCTGGACCTTCGGCCTCTCTTTCCCGGTCACCTTGTCCAGGCAGAAAATCGTTGGTGTTTCTTTGCTCCAGATATAAGGCCCCGAACAGGCTTTGTTCGTCTCTCCGTTCTTCACAAAAAAAGAAAACAGCCTGCTTACGCCGGCCTGTGTCCTCTGCACGTGCCGGAATGTTGAGTCCTCCAGGCGAATCGGTTTGCCCAGCCGGATCGGCCTGATCTCTCCCTGCGGCGTCACTCGAAATGGACCCCAGGATGATTTGTAGAGTTGCCCGGCAGGCAGGTACATGGTCAGTTTCCAGGTCGGATACCGGTGAATCGGCGGGCCCACCTTTTCGAATCGCTTCAGCAGCTCGACCCCGTTTGCAGAGATCTTCAGGTTGGATTTGAACCAGTTGGTTTTCTCTTTGTTGGTCGAGACGAAACTCACGGGCACCAGCCGAAGCAGGATCGTGTCCCCTTTGATCACGACCGAAGGACTGAGCGATTTCACTTCGATGCCGTCGACTTCAAAACTGGCGTTGCCCGGGCTGAATCGATGGACCCCATCCTGCAGGCCGGTCTTGCGCCTGGACTTCACTGAAAGAACCTGGCCGGCGTCCTTGTGAAAGGTCACATCCGGAGGGGTCACGAGTTTGCCATCGAGCCGAATTCCAAGGGGCCAGTGGGCCACGGTGTAGGCGCGCTCGAATGCGCGGTTGACGGCCACTTTGTCGAGTGGCTCATTCGTGTCCCACGTCACCAGCTCGATGGTGTATTCGCCTTTGTCAGGCAGCGAGGGCTCATTGCTGGTCAGGCCGTCTGGGATGTTGAGCCCGCCCCTGGTGTCATCAGCATCGATTCCGAGCTCCGAATCGAGGTCATCGACGGCCTCGCAACAGACCGTCATGGGAAACCCGACCATGACTGAGCCAAAGAGGACCAATCCGAGCAGTGAGACACGAATCATCTTGAGCTGTGTTGTGAACAGACAAAGCCAATGACTATTCTGACTGATGCTATTCTGGCGCAGAATTCTCAACCTGCACTGCTGGCCAGACAGCTTACCTGTCTGGTGTCGCAAGGAACTCAACCACATCAACGAGTTCCTGGACCGTCATCCTCTGCTGGAGGCCCGCCGGCTTCAGAGATTTCTTTTCATTGAGAACAGATTCGATTTCCGAAACCTGGAATGTGTGAAGAACGGGGCCTTCGGTCTTTACAATCACGGCCTTGTCTGTTCTTGAAACGAGCAGGCCATGAATGGTCTTCCCGTTCTTCAATACCAGACGATGTGACTGGTAACGTGGCGCGACTTCGCCGTTCGGATAGAGGATGGATTCCCACAGGCCGGCTTTGTCCATCCTTTCGCTGACGCCGGACAGAGACGGCCCCAAATCCTTGCCGCTGTTCCCGTAAGCATGGCAGCCGCTGCATGCCCGGGAAAAGACACTCTTGCCGTTCAACCAATCTCCGCGCATTCGCAGAAGGCTGCCAAGGGGCGGGAGGGGGCGATCCTTTGCCGGTTTCAGCGCGAGGATTCGCGAGGCTTTATTACGCACTTCCGACCATGGGGTGTTGCTCAGGGCCACTGCCGCCTCGAATTCAGGCGAGCCCGAAAGGATACCTTCCTCAATCATTTTGAGAAGTTCCAGAGATCCGGCTTTCGTCAGCGTTGCTGCGGCCGCGGCTTTCCGGCGAACTTCGACCGACACATCGCCATTCTCGATGATCGCCTTGAGCAGGGGAAGTCCCGAGCTTTCACGAGACTGGCCAATAGCGGTGGCCAGCCTCTGAGCGACAGCCGGGTCTTTACCTTTCAGCTTGCTTGCGAGCAGTTCGTGTTTTTCCATGCGCAAAAGCGAACCAACGGCCCTGGCTCTCACACCGGCATTTGCGTTCTTGATTGCCAGGTCCAGAAGCTGCCCCTCTTTCCCTTGTGGCTGAAATCGTTCGATGAGGCCCAGATAAATCGTCGGATCTTTCGCGAGGACGAAATCGAGATACTTGTCCAGCGCGAGCGCTAGCTCGGAAGAGTTCTGAAAATCTTCACGGGCCATTCGCTTGAGCGATTCTTCAATGAGGATCGAGGCAGTTGGTTCATTGGCCTCCTGCCTCTCGACACCGGCGGCCAGCAGGGCTGCCAGAGAATCTTGCCTGTCGTCGGGCCCCTGAAAGTCCAGGGCCCGAAAGTAACGGAGCGTCTCTTCGGGCTTAACGGCCATCAGAATGATTTGAGCCAGGTGCCCGGCGATGCTGCGGGTACGACTGCGCCACAGAATGTCACGTGCTGTTGGAGAATCCACGTTCGCGCCGTTCTTCTCGAGCCATGCCTCAAAGTAACGCTGTTCGTTGCCGGCAGCGCCGATGCCGAGGGCTTCGAGATACCATCGGTCGATGCCATCATGCTGCATGGCCAGCTCGGCCCAGAGCGCAGGCGCTTCGGCTTCGGCCGAGCCCCTGAGCGTGATGGCACATTCACGCCGGACCTGCGCGGAACTGTCGTTCTTCATACGGCGCACAACCGCAATCGAGTCTTCCCCGTAAGAACGGGCAAAACGGATGGCGGCAGTTCGGATTCTGGGATTGGTGTCCCGAAGCGCGGCTTTCAGATACTTCGATGTGCCCAACTTGTTTTCCGTTTCGAGCCGCAGAAGAAGACTCAGTGCTCTGGCGCGAATGCGTGGTGATTTATCCTGCCAGAGTTTGGCCAGGCCCCCTTCTGCCTGACTTTCAATGCCGCGCAGTTTCTGCCAGGCCGCGGCACGAATCCCGTGGCTCGGCGAGCGAAGGGCACGGACGCAGCCCCTTGTTCTGTTGAGATCAATTTTACGTGAACGCAGCTTGTGCCCCCTGGGTGCGATTCGATAGATACGGCCCCTGGCTTTGGTCGCGTCCCGGTCGGCCATGAAGTGTCCACCCACCCGTCCGTCATACCAATCTGCGATCAGAACCGAACCATCATCGGCCACGCTCACATCGACCGGCCGAAACCACGTTTCATGGCTTGAGAGTAGATTGAGGGCGGAACCTCTCGGCAGACTCACCGAGCCAGGAGCCGTCCGGCTTCTGAAACCGGCCTCTTCAAATGCAATTGGAAATGTCAGGACTGCACCGGATGCGGGATCGCAGAGGATGGCCTGATTGTGGTAAGCCTTCGGCAGGAGATTGCCTTCGTAGAAGGTAATGCCCGCTGGAGCACCTTCACCCAGATGAGCGACGTTCGGAATGACGCCCGGATCATTCTGATGCCAGTGACGAGAAACTCTGTCCGCGTGCATGCCCGTTCGACCCACTCGCCAACTCGCGCCGGTCAGTGCGTCCGCGTAACCGTAGTTGCCGTGCTCCATGACGTAGCTCAGCCGTGCGGCCCCAATGCCATCGTCATCGTTGTCGGCCTGCCAGATGTTGCCGAAAGAATCGATGCAGGATTCGAAACTGTTTCGGAAATTGTGGGCCAGCAGTTCGACGTTGCTCCCATCCGGATCGCAGCGGAAGAGCCTGCCGTGGTGTGTCCCGGCCAGGTTGACTGCCGGCTCGTGGGACGCGTTCAGAAGCTGCCGGCCTTCGCTTCCGAAATTAAAATACAGTTTGCCGTCAGGCCCAAAGACCATGGCATGAACCCCGCCGTCATGTTGTTCGCCGCCGATCCCAGTGAACATGTTTTCCTTTTTGTCCGGACGGTCATCGCCATCGGTATCGGTGAATCGAATCACGTTCGGCGAAGCGGAGACGAAGATTTCGCTGCCAACGACACAGATGCCGAGCGCGGCGTTCACGTCATTGCCTTGATAGAAGACCTTGTTCCTATCCGCTTTGCCGTCTCCGTTTGTGTCTTCAAGGATGAGGATACGGTCGCCCCTTGGCCGCAGATTTTTCCAGCGGCGATAGTTCACACCTTCGGTGACCCATACCCGACCCCGGGCATCGATATCCATGTTCGTCGGATTCTGGACGGCCGGCTCGTGCGCGAACAGGGATGCCTCGAGCCCTCTTGGAAGAATGAGTGCGGCCAGCGATTCCCTCGGTGTGAGGGGGCCGTTCATGCTCTTGGGCCTCTTCTTCGGTGGCGGCTTTTTCTTGACGTTGAGAAGTAGCTCCGGGTCTTCGGTGTAAATGAAGAATTCAAGGGATGTCACTTTTCCGTTCTGCTGGTCGGTGCCACCATTGTCCGCGCCGACACGGACCTTGAACCGGGTAAATCCCTTGCCGCTGATGTCGTATGAGATGATCGAATCGGCATGAGTGCCAATTCCGTAAGCCACTGGCTTGCCGTCAATCTTCATCTGGCCGCCGGTTGTGTTTTTGTTGACGTGAACGTTGCCCCAACCGGCCATTGCATAGTACCAGGGGATGTCTGTGAGCTTCACCTCGCCTTTTGGACCAACCAGGCGTGGCTCTGCCCAGTCTGCCCAATCGCACGCGTTTCGGTTGCCGCCATCGCGCACGACAAGATGGAGTTCCAACGCGTCGGTAATATCGATGTCAGCATGCTTGATGATGCCCTTCTTGATGAGGCCGCTTCTGAAAGCGGGTTCGGGTTCGGCCTGGAGAGTGCCTGTGGAAGCAAGGAAGAGGTAATGAGTAACAAGTAATAAGTAATACGTATTGCGTGATACGTAATGTCTGGTCGTGACCGCTGCCTCCGCCGGGAACAATGGGATCAGACTGACACTTTCTTCTTCCAAGGGCGAGACGGCAGAACCGCCTCCTGGGCAAGAGTTCTTCTGATTACTCATTACTTTATTACTTACTTACTCATTACACGGTTACGGTCCAGAGTCTTGTTTTTTCTTAAGGCAAAAAAATGGAATGCAAAAAAATGGAAGTCGAAAGCTCTTATGGACAAATTCCTCTTCTTCATTCGTTGTTTCCTTGAATTCGTTGGAAGCCTTTCTCTTTTTCATTCGTTGTTTCCTTGAATCCTCTCACTGTATTGGTTGCGGCCTAACGGCTGCGATATGTATTTCTCACAGAGGCCAGCTATTGTCCTAGCCGACACCGATTTCGCCTGCAGCCTTCAGAACAGCCGCATCTGATCTTTCTCCTGCATCTGCTTTTTGGTGAGGCGCCTGCTGAATGCCTGGCGCTGAAATTCTTCACAAGGCAACTCCCGGAGAAATCGAGAAGGCGCGGTCTCCTGCTCTTTGCCGTGCACATATCGTTTTCCACTGTGCGTTAATATCAGCAACTCCTTTGCACGTGTCATCGCAACGTAAAGCAGGCGTCTCTCTTCGTTGATGGTGTCTTCGTCGGCCGCATTCGCCGGAAGGCAACCTTCTTCCAGGCCGGAAACAAAAACAACCGGAAACTCGAGTCCTTTGGCCGCGTGGATGGTCAGTAATCGGACGGACTGGACTTTGTCATCCAGGAGATCGCTGTCGAGTCGGAGCGATGCTTCGGTCAGGAATTCCTGAAGTGAAGACGATTTTTCGTCCGTATCGCAGGTCGGAAACTTCTGCGCGAGCTGATGTAGAAAGAGGGCATCCGGATCCCGTTTGCCATCAAGCAGGAGATCGGACTCGTCCAGGCTTTGCCTGACGGTTTGCGTGATACCGCCCCTAAGGAACTGTTTACGGGTTGCCTCGATGGTATCCATCAATTTTTCGACAGGCTGCCGAGTGGCCGGCTTCCAGTTTCTGCTCTGTAGCTCTGTGGTAAGGATGTCGTGTAAAGACAGACCTTTCTCAACGGCGGCTGCTTTAAGAACAGCGATCGTTCGCGTGCCGACACCTTTCACACCCTCGAGCAGAAGGAATTCCAAAGCATCGTCATCATTCGGATTGGCAGCCATTCGCCAGCGAGCGAATCGTTCGAGCACTGCAGGACTGGGCTTTTTGCGGATTGCGGCCGCGGCCTGGAATGGAATGCCCGCTTTCCGCAGCGCGTCGGCCAGCACATGTTGCTGTGCGTTCGTTCGAGTGAGGATGGCGATCTCTTCGAAGCCATGCGCTATTCCGGCCAGCGGGGCCTCCGCACCTTTCGCGTCTCGGCGTTCCATGCTGGTTTCTTCGACCATTTCTTCGATGGCCTCCACGATGCGGTTCGCTTCGATCCGGGCGGTGCCACATTCCCATAACTGGATCGGCCGGCCATCAGTGCGCAAGGTAAACAGCTTTTTCGCTATCCGTGACGAATCGTTCTGAATGAGCTGGTCCGCTGCGCAGAGAACCGTCTTCGGGCACCGGTAATTTTCTTCCAGGCGATAAGTTTCGGCCCACGGAAAGTCGGAGAGGAAGCGTTGGAAAATGCGCGCATTTGCACCGCGGAAGCTGTAGATGGACTGATCAGGGTCACCGATGAGCGTCAGGTTCCTATGATCGCGGGTCAGCGAATGCAGCCACTCATACTGGGCGTTATTCAGATCCTGGGCTTCGTCGACAAGAACCAATGAGAAACCGGAGCGGATCTGTGGGCCGGCCATGTCGTGTTCGAGCAACTCGGCGGACCTCAGAATGAGATCATCAAAATCCAGAGCGTTGCGCCTGGCCAGTGCCGCCTGAAAGGCATCCAGCAGATGTGAATGGTGAATCGTGAATGGCGAATCGTGAGATGCGTCTTCGTGAATCGGAGATCCGCTCGTGCCTTGTTGTTTGACGTGAGAAATGAATTCGAGCAGCTGGCGGGGCTTTGCGTCGGGTGGATTCCAGGCTGTGGCAAGGACTTCTTTGGCGATTTGGGTTTGGAGGATCGCATCGGCGACGTGGAAGTCAGGGGCAACTCCAACAGCTACGCCGTGCTGCCGGAGCAATCTTGCGCTTGCGCTGTGAAGAGTGCTGATGTTCAGGCTGGCAGCGCTCGTGTCCGGCAACAGGTCATCTGCGCGCTCCCGAATTTCAACGGCAGACTTCTGCGTGAACGTGACGGCGAGAATGGATGCCGGGTTAACGTCTTGTTCCTGGACACACCACGCAAGCCGCCGCACGAGTGCCGTCGTTTTGCCGGTTCCCGCTCCGGCGAGGATGAGCGATGGTCCGCTCTCAGCAGTGACTGCCTCTCGTTGCTGCACATTCAGGTCTGTGAGCAGTGGATGAGATTCGTGCTCAGACGGCTCCGTTTGAACTCTGGATGGTGCGTCTTCCGCTGCAGGTTCTTTGACTTGTGGCCTTGCGGAAGCCTTCCGCTTCGACTTCTTTTTTTCTGGTTCTTTGCCCACATCGAACAGTGCCATCTGCCGGTCTGCCTCCTCTCGATCCTCCTCTGTGATCGTCTTGATAACGCCGTAGACGCCATCGTACCCGCTGACCGGATCGACCCTTCCCGTGCGAATTCGCTCGATCCCCCTGGCCAGGAGCGGAGAGGAGAAAGCGGCCAGCTCATCAAGCGGGGCTTCCGTCAAAATTGAGAATTCGTTCCCAAACTGGTGGAGCAGTCGAAAATATTCGGCCTGTACTCTCTTGCTTTTATCACCCACTTGAAAGACCTGGCCGATGACTTCGGGCAGCGGCACAAGATGTTTGAAAGGCGAGCCATTCTCACGCTGCGATCCCACGGGCCGATCAGCCAATGTGTGGACGCGA
>JASLXP010000155.1 GCA_030740295.1 Planctomycetota bacterium | reverse complement strand
GCCCAGCCAATCTGTTGACCGAGCTCTCGAGCTCAGCATTTCTGCCTTCAAAAATCAACAATCATCAATCGTCATTCTTCATTCAATTCCATCCAACAGAAAAGCCTCGTTCCGTTGCGAGACTGAGGCAATGTCTTGCTTTCATCAACGTCTTAAAAGCGGCGGCTCGTGCCTTCCCGATTGAATGAAGAATGACGATTTGAGTTCTGATTTCTGAAGTTCAAAGCGCTGGATGCCCAGCCAATCTGTTGACCGAGCTCTCAAGATCAGCATTTCTGCTTTCGAAAATCAACAATCATCAATCGTCATTCTCCATTCAGTTCCATCCAGCAGAAAAGCCTCGGTCCGCTTCGAGACTAGGCAATGGTCTTGCTTTCATCAGCGTCTTAGAAACCGCGGCTCGTGCGTTCCCAATTGAATGAAGAATGACGATTGTTGACCCCACATTTCTGCCTTCAAACAACGAATCACTCAACAATGTTCAATCATGGCTGATTGCCTTCCGCTGTTTTGATGCTCGATACGAATATCGAAATCAGTTCGTCGCACTCCTGAATGATCCCGATCAGCTTCTTGGGGTCACAGAGAGGCTTTCTTTCGATGATCTTGAGCCAGATGTATGTTTCTCGCAGTTCCTTTAATGAGACCTTCATTTTATGGATGAAATCCTTGCGAGATTCAGCGCTGCGCGCTTCGCCGTAATTGGGTGCAGGTGAAGTTCCGGAACGAACGAGCTGTCCAGAGATGTGATTGCCAGGCTTCGTCGTTGGCAGCGCCTCGACTACAGTGATTACTCGAACCGCGAAATCTATCAGCCTGTCTTCCAGGTCGCTTGGCTTGTTCATTATTGTATGTGAGCAGATTGAGGATTGACGAAAGACTATTTCTGATTTTCGAAATTCAGAATGGTGTGGCTTTCTTCAGCATCCTTGAGAGCAGTGGCTCGTGCTTTCACAACAGAATGAAGAATGATGAATGTTGAGTTCTGATTTCTGAAGTTCAAGCACTGGCTGCCCAGCCAATCTGTTGACCGAGCTCTCGAACTCAGCATTTCTGCTTTCAGAAATCAACAATCATCAATCGTCATTCTTCATTCAATTCCATCCAACAGAAAAGTCTCGGCCGCTTCGAGACAAGGCAATGGTCTTCCTTTCATCAGCGTTTTGAAGGCCGCGGCTCGTGCTTTCCCAATTGAATGAAGAATGACGAATGTTGAATTCTGATTTCTGAAGTTCAAGCACTGGCTGCCCAGCCAATCTGCTGTCCGAGCTCTTGAGCTCAGCATTTCTGCTTTCAGAAATCAACAATCATCAATCGTCATTCTCCATTCAGGTCCAAAAGCCTCGGTCCGCATCGAGACAAGGCAATGGTCTTGTTCTCATCAGCGTCTTGAAAGCCGCGGCCAGTGTTTTTCCCAATGAATGAAGAATGACGATTGTTGAGTTCTGATTTCTGAAGTTCAAGCACTGGCTGCCCAGCCAATCTGTCGACCGAGCTCTAGGGCTCAGCATTTCTGCTTTCAACAATCAACAATCATCAATCGTCATTCTCCATTCAGGTCCAAAAGCCTCGGTCCGTTTCGAGACAAGGCAATGGTCTTCGGATTCTCTTCAGCCAAGTCCCTTCAACACATCCATCACAAGTTCGTCCGTCACCTCGTCCGTGATTTCCACTTTGCCGATTTCTGATGCAAGAATAAATCGCAGCTTGCCTCGCAGTGCCTTTTTGTCGCTGTACATCACCGAAAGTATCCGCTCCGGATTGCTGACCTCGCATTCCACGGGCAGGCCGTAATCGCCGATGAGCTTTCGATGCTCTTCAACCAGGCCAACTGAAGCCAGCCCCATTCTCTCGCTCAGCATCGCCGCGGCGATCATTCCAAGGGCGACGACTTCGCCGTGGCGGAAGTTGCCGTAGCCTTCGGTGGCCTCCAGCGCGTGGCCTATCGTGTGGCCGTAGTTGAGGATCATTCGCAGGCCGCCTTCTTTTTCATCTTCGGAGACCACCTCCGCCTTTATCTCGCAGGAGACTGCAATGATGTGTTCGAGCTCATCTCGTGAAAGATTCAAGATCTTCTCACGGTGTTCTCCGAGATAAGCCCACAGCTCAGGATCGCGTATCACCCCATATTTGAGAACCTCAGCCAGTCCGGCAATGAGGTCAGCTTGAGGCAAAGATTGCAGCACGGCAGGATCAATGAGAACACCTTCCGGCTGATGGAACGAACCGATGAGGTTCTTGCCCTGTGGGTGGTTCACCCCGACTTTTCCTCCGACGGAGCTGTCCACCTGTGCAAGCAGCGTAGTCGGCACTTGAATGAACGGAATGCCACGCAGATAGGTTGAAGCAACAAAGCCCCCGAGATCACCGACCACGCCGCCGCCGAATGCGATGAGCGCGGATTTTCGGTCAAGACGTGCTTCGACGAGAGAATCATAGATCTCGCTGACCGAAGCCATACATTTCTGGCCTTCACCGGGTGGCCGGACAATGACCGTTAATTCGAAGCCCGCCTCTCGTATGGATGACGCCATCTTTTCGCCGTGCTGCTGCCAGACATTTTCATCGGTTAACATCGCGGCCCGGCATGGCCGCATAGTCTCCGCGACCCAGTCGCCAATCTGATTCAGGCCGCCCCACTCGACGCGGATATCATAGGTTTTACTCTCTGTCTCAACTTTGATGGTTCGCATGGTCAGTTCGCTTGTTCACGTTCCGTTAATAACTGGCCCAGCCGCTTCGTTATCGGTCCAGGCTTGCCGTTCCCGACGGCCGTGTCTCCAATCAAGCGGATTGGCACGACGCCTTTCGTAGTGCTGGTAATAAACGCCTCCTCCGCGTCAAGAAGCTCTTCCCGGGAGATTTCACATTCCTCGACAGGGATGCCATTCGTCGAGGCAAGCTCGAGCACCAGAGCCCGGGTGACACCTGGCAGCAGCCCGCATCGAAGCGCCGGCGTCTTTGCCTTGCCGTCCTTTACCATCCAGATGTTGCTCGTGGTTCCTTCAGTCACCCATCCTTCGGGGTTCAGCATGATCCCTTCGACTGCATCCTCATCGGCCGCCTGCATCCTTGCGATGACATTATTCAGATAATTGCCCGATTTGATTTTCGGGCTAAGGGCAGTCGACGGATTCCGATGAATGCTCACCAGCGCGACCTTAATGCCGTCGGTGTACCATTCTGCCGGCCAATCGTGCAGCGGCATCACAAACATCATCCAGTTCGGCTTCTTGCAGGTCCTGGGATGAAGGTCAATAACTCCTTGGCCCCGTGTAATCACAATTCGGATGTATGACTCAGCATTTCCCGCGGCCGCGAGTGTCCGATTCATTTCGTGAATGAATTCTTCATTCGTAAGTGGAATATCGAGCCGAATGGCGGCCGCCGAATTTCTCAATCGCTCCAGATGCTCCTCCGCTGTAAACAGACGGCCGTTGACAGTACCAATCACATCATAAACGCTGTCGCCAAACAGAAAGCCGTGGTCAAGAACAGATATCTTCGCCTCGCCCGGATCGAGTAATTCTCCATTGAAATTGATGAGCATCTTCATGTGCCTTGTTGGTCGCGTGGCCGGAATCATAGCCGGGAGGAACGCCAGTTCGAATGAGTAATGAAGTAATGAGTAATGAGTAATGAGTAAGCTGGAATTACCGGTCTTGTTCGGTACTGCGGCGTTGCATTGAAAGCACTCCAGGTACGCTCACCACAGCGACACTTTACTCATTACTCATTACTCATTACTCATTACTCATTACCATCCGATTGCCGCACCTAAGCCAGCCGCTACGATACTCCGCCTTCGATTTCATCATCCGAGAAGCAACACAATGAGCGATAAGATCAGAGTCATACAAGTCGGCTTGGGCGGTATGGGACAGGGCTGGCTGAACAACCTGGTCAAAAACGACGACATCGAAATTGCCGGCGTGGTCGATCTGCGTGAAGAGGCCGCATTGGCCGCGGCAGAGAAGGTCGGCATCGACGCGGAAAATGCCCACACGGAAATGAGCGCCGCGCTGGAAAAGCATCATCCGGACGCGGTCGTGGACGTCACCATTCCTGCAGCGCACAGAGAAGTCACACTGACCGCGCTGGCCGCGGGGTGTCACGTCATCGGCGAAAAGCCGCTCTCCGATTCATTGTCGAACGCGCAGGAGATGGTGCGCGCTGCGGAGGAGGCGGGAAAGATTTACATGGTCAGCCAGAACTATCGCTGGTCCAAACCAGTTCGAGCGATTCGGAAGGCCATTCAGGAAGGCCTCATCGGGAAGGTCACCACCGCGAATATCGATTTTTATATCGGGGCCCACTTCGGCGGGTTCAGAGACGAGATGGATCATCCGCTGTTGCTCGATATGTCGATCCACCATTTCGACATGTTGCGCTGCGTGACGGGTGCTGACCCGCGGGCTGTTTATTGCCACGAGTTCAACCCGCACGGCAGTTGGTATCAAGGAGATGTTGCGACCACGGCGGTTTTTGAGATGACGGAAGGGATTCTCTTCACCTATCGCGGAAGCTGGTGCGCGGAAGGTCACAACACCGGCTGGAACGGAATCTGGCGCATCATCGGCGACAGGGGCACGATCATCTGGGACGGCGGCGATGGCCTGACGGCTGAAATCCTCACGGACGCGGAAGAGGGGTTCACCCGACCCAAAGAAGAGGTTGAGATCGAAAAGCCGGACGTCGGCCCGGAAGGCCTCGCCGGCTCACTCGCGCGATTTGTTTCTGCCATCCGAGAGGGCAGTAAACCGGAAACCTGGTGCGGCGATAACATCCGCAGCGTAGCAATGGTCTTCGGCGCAGTGGAATCAGCAGGCCGAAGTGAAAGGATCGAAGTGAAATGGTGAGGGCGGCCGGAGTAATGGGATGCTGGAATGATGGAGTGCAGGAAGAGCGTAGTGTCGGAATGGTGAAGAAACACGGCGGACATCAGGTTCGTGGGAACTGCTTCGACCAATGTGAAGGCTCAGGAACCTGCTGAAACGAGTCACTGCAACCCACAGTCAGGCATTTATGAAATTCAGTCTTATACCCGCCATCCTGTTCCTGTTTTCGTCCGATCTTTCTGCGCAGCGTTTCAAGCAGATGGATTACGGCCCCCTGGTAAGCGCCGGCATTCTTAACAGTCGCGGCCAGAAATCGTTTCGAGGGATGGCAGCTATCCGGCTGAATGACAAAGTCAAAGGAGGCTGGCTGTTTGATGCCGACCGGCTGCAGATGGTGGAAGCGTGGACAGGTGAGTTCAAGCTGGAGGGCACTGTTTACGATGGCAAGCATGGGGGCATCTGCCGTACACCGACCGATAGTTGGGTGGCAGGTGCGTCCCTGAGCCCGGGCTGGGCAAAGGATGGCAGCTTTAAGGATCCGAGAGAATCCGATGTCGGGCCTTTACCGTCCGATTGGGCGAAATATCGAGGGCTCTATCGGCATGGGAGCCAAATCGTTTTCTCATATACGGTCGGCGGCATCGCCGTCCTCGAACTGCCGGGCATTCACGCATTGCCGAACGGAGAGCCGGTGTTTTCACGAACCATTCGAGTTGAACCGAACAAGGCTGCCATGCAGGTCATGGTCGCGGAAGCGGCACCGCCGACGCTGGATAAAAAGGGCCAGAAGGCGCAGACCAGCGGGTTCCAAGTTCGCTTCAAGTCATCTTCGAAGAGAGCTCAACTAAAGATGAAGGACAAGCGCGTCATCTTTGAACTGCCCGGCCACAACAAGCCGGAAACATTCAAGATTTACCTGGCTTCAGACAACGTTGAAGAAGCCAGACTCGACGCTTTCATCAAGGGGGACAAGCCGGTCGACCCGGCAACACTCACGAAAGGCGGGCCCCAGCTCTGGAAAGAAACGGTCACTGCGAAAGGCACGATCGCAGAGGACACCGGCCCATACGTGCTGGACCAGATGCCCGTTCCATACGAGAACCCATACAAATCCTGGATGCGGCTCGGTGGTTTTGATTTCTTCTCCGACGGCACACGCGCCGCCGTCTGCACGTGGAGCGGCGACGTCTGGCTGGTCAGCGGAATCGACGACAAACTCGAGAAGGTCGAATGGCGTCGATACGCGTCCGGAATCTACCAGGCCCTCGGACTCGAAATCGTCGACGACAAGGTCTACGTGCTCGGCAAGGACCAGATCACTCGCCTGCACGATTTCAACAATGATGGCGAGGCCGATTTTTATGAGAATTTCAACAACGACTGGGAAGTCACCGATGCGTTTCACGCGTTCGCATTCGATCTGCGCGCGGATGCGGCGGGCAACTTCTACTTTGCTTTTGGCTCGCCCGTTAAAAAAGGCGGCCGCGGGTTTGAACGCATCGTCAAGCACCACGGCAAACTCATCCGGGTCTCCGCGGACGGCAAGAAAATGGATATCTACGCTTCCGGACTCCGTGCGCCCAACGGTATTGGCGTGCACCCCAACGGACAGGTCACCGCGAGCGACAACGAAGGCACATTTGTGCCAGCCACACCAGTGCACTGGGTGAGGGAAGGCGACTTTCTGGGCGTGGTTGATGTCGCGCAGGATCGCCAGTTCAAGACACCCTCCTGGAAAGATCACTTCGCCAAAACAAAGGTGAAAGATCCTCACGATGCCCCACGGAATAAATCGGAAGAGCCGAAGCCCATCTGCTGGATATCCAAGAACGCGGACAACTCAGGCGGCTGCCAGGAATGGGTGCACAGCGACAAGTGGGGGCCGTTCAAGGATGAGCTGCTGCACCTTTCTTACGGCCGCTGCTGCGTTTTCAAAGTACTGAAGGAGGAGGTCAACGGCCAGATCCAGGGCGGCGTGGTCGAATTCCCCAATATTAAATTCACCAGCACAGCCATGCGCGCCCGATTCAATCTACGTGACGGGCAGCTCTACGTGTGCGGCCTCAAAGGATGGCAGACCAATGCCGGTAAAGAGGGAGGATTCGATCGCATGCGCTACACCGGTAAAACGGTGAACATGCCAACGAGCATCCGCGTCCAGCCCGATGGAATCGAGGTCACCTTCACCTCTCCCCTCAATCCGGAAAAGGCAAAGGACAGAGACTTCTACTCCGTCATGCAGTGGGACTACCTGTGGAATGCGGGCTACGGCTCGTCACACTACTTCATCAAAAACAAAGACCAGAAAGCCAAGCAACCGAGGCGATTCGCAGCGTCAGTAAGCGGCGAGCCGGTCGAGGTGAAATCGGTGAAGCTGATGGACGATGAGAAGACCGTCTTTATCGAGATTCCCGGCCTCCAGCCGGTCATGCAGATGCGTATCAAATACAACATCGAGGCGGCAGACGGCACGAGTCTGAAGCAGGAGATCTACAATACGATCCATGAGATACCCGTTGCGGAATCCGAGGAGAAGAAGGCCGGCTGAATTGAAAAGGCGAGACGCCTCTTCTATGTACGGTCTTCTTGACTGAACATTTAAACAACTGCAAATCGGTGTGATGATCTGTACATCGTATGTGAAACCCGAGAGTTTGTGCTTGCCTTGGGCTCTTGCTGCGGTTTTTGTGTTTGCCCCAGATTTCCAGGCAGCCTTCGGTCAGGATCCGCTGGAACCCTCACAGCCCATTGACCTCACACAAGTCGATGCAGTCTCAGAGTGGCTCCTCTATGGCGCGTCAGGCGAGATAGAGAAGGGAGAGCTCGTGCTGGACGGCCGGCAGGAGCCTTCCTGTGCGGTCTACAAGAAAAGTGAATGGACGGATGTTCGGCTTGAGGCGAAGTTTCTGGTCGAACCACAGAAGCGCGGCGTTCTGGCCTGCGGTTTTATGGTGCGGGCAGAAGACGGGGTGACCTATTACTACGTTCACTACGATCGCGCGCAGGCCATCCTGGTGCGCCGTGATCGCCGCAAACTATGGAGCGAAATCAAGCGAGTAAGCAATCTCGACAAACCCGCGGGTAAGTGGCATGGCGCGGCCCTCGAGGCAGTCGGCTCAAAGATCCGTGTTTCACTGAACGGCAGACTTTTATACGAAGCGACCCACCCGCTTCTGAAATCCGGCCACATCGGTTTTTATGCCAGCCAGGGCCGCGCGCACATCAAGGATATTGTGGTCAAGGGCAAGGCGACCCCAGCCCGGAAGACGTTTGAGAAGCCGCCTTCTTTCTTTGGTCCGGTCGATGGGGATACGACCATCAAGCTCGTTGATGTGCGGCTCATCTGGGATAAGGCGCGGCACAATGCGTTTACCGATCTCATCCGATTCAAGGACAAGTGGTATTGCGCATTCAGGGAAGGGGACGGGCACGTTTCAAAGAATGGTGCCCTGCGGGTACTGGTTTCCGAAGATGGGATCGCGTGGGACACTGCGGTGCATCTCACTTCTGCTGTTGCGGATTTGAGAGATGCCAAGCTCAGTCTCACTGCGGGCGGCGAACTGATGCTTAGTGGCGCAGGTGCACTTCATAATCCAAAGCCGGTACGGCATCAGTCCATGGCATGGTTCAGCAAAGACGGTAAGGACTGGACCGAGGCGGCGAACATTGGCGATCCGAACCTGTGGCTGTGGAGCGTTACCTGGCACAAAGGCGCGGCCTACGGGATCGGCTACGCGACGGTCGGGCCCAAAATGAATCGGCTTTACAGGAGCACTACGGGCCGGCAATTCGACACGCTCGTCAAGACGCTGCAAGACCAGAAATATCCGAATGAAACATCCCTGGTGTTTGCCGAAGACGATACGGGCTATTGCCTGCTGAGGCGCGGTGGCACCGGCATGATTGGCACATCAAAGCCACCATACACGGAATGGTCGTGGAAGGATCTGGGCGTTCCTATCGGCGGCCCCAAGATGATCCAATTGGAGGATGGCCGGCTTCTCTGCGCCGTTCGGCTGTACAGGCCGAAGCCGCACACTGCGCTCGCATGGATTGATCCCAGTCAGGGCAAAATGAAAGTGGTGCATCGCCTGCCTTCCGGTGGGGACACGAGCTACGCAGGCATGGTCATCCACGATGGGTTGCTCTGGCTGAGCTACTATTCATCTCACCAGGGAAAGACGAGCATCTATCTGGCCAGGCTGAAGGTGCTGGCAAGTGAATGAGCCACAACATAGAGGCAAACCGGTTGGGAGCGCTTCAGCTTTCCGATTCCTGAGTTCCGCCTGAAATGAATCAGCGGAGCACCAAGCGTTACGGCCTACCCTCGTGGCGACCATGGGCGCCTGACATAGATCCACGCAGAGAACGCAAGCGCGGCCCCGCCCCAGACGCCGTAGATGGCCAGTGCAGAGGGCCATCGGAGCGCATCGTGCCATGTGTCCTCGCCGTAGATCTGAGTCATTATGAAGCATGGCAGCAGCCAGAAGACGAGCCCGGCGGCGAGGGACTCCATCGAATTTGAGAGAAGCGTGGAGGATAGAAAGACCACTCCGAAGATGGAAAAAAGCAGAACATAAAAGACCGCTTCTCCGAAGAATTCCCAGTTCACGGCCTTCTCGAGGCCAAGGGCAAGGATCGGCACGAAGACGCAGAGATAGCTGAAAAGGACGACAATCCCTCTGGCCAGGGCCTTTGCCAGCCAGATAGTCCGGCGGTCCACGGCCAGGCTTTCCAGGTAGAGCTCGTTCCGTGATTCCCGCTCCTGAGCGAATGAACCGGCCGCAGTCATCGCGGCCACGCCGAAGACCATCGCGGCGGAAGCACCCAGAACCCATCGCAGGGCGGCCCGGCGCAATCGAACGGAACGCGAATCCGCCAACTCCGACGGGGTGAGGCCCCGCCGCAAAGCCTCCACTCGAGTGACCGTTTCAGGCGGTGGAGGCAGATACTCGACACCGAGCGGCCAGATCGAACCGAACAGTAGAATCATCCAGAGGCCGCCGAGAAACAGGACCGGAGAATTCTCTCGCCATTCTTTCCAGAAGAGGGCCATCAGGATATTTCGTTCCGTGGCAGACCTAATCAATGGTCACCTCCTTGATGCTGACTGCCTTTGTGCCAATCCATTGCCCACCCGAATATCGAAAGAGCACTTCCGGTTTGCCCGTGGCAAGATCGATTCGGCCAAATCTGGACACAAGTCGCCCATTCGGTCGGTAACCATCTGTCATGAAAAACATGGACGACTTTCCCACTGAACTGAAGCTTTCCCGCCAGTGTCTGTATTCGGGGTGTTCGCTCTTCAGGAGAACCGGCCTGATAGTGCAGCCGGCAGGATCAGAACGAAATTCGGCCACGTACAATCCGTCCTTCTGCCACCAGTAGCACGCGGATTCGTCCGATGTCCAGGTGTTCGCTGTCTGAGTGCTCAGATGGACATTGGGAACGTGGTGAGCAAATGAGCCGTCTGTAGCCAGCAGCCAACTCTCGGATCTGTAATCGCTCTCGCCGATTTTTCTGTGAGTCCCAACGACCAGTCGCCTGCCGCTGGGCGAGGCGACCAGGTAAACCGAGTGAGCCTTCGGAATGGACAGCAGCAGGTCTTCTTCGCCGGTGGTTAGGTCTCGTTTCATCACTTCCCATGCCCAGTTGTCATCCTCGTTCAGGTCCCTCCAGGTTGCGATGATCTGAGTCCGGTCGTCAATGATGACGTAGCGGGATCTGTGGTCCGTGTGGATGACGCGCTCGTTGGCCCGGCCATCAACGCCGAGCCTCCACGCCTCCAGCCACGAGCTGTCGTTGTTCAGCACATAACTCATAACGTGAACCATCTGAGGGTCTGTCTGAGCCCACGGGTTCCACGGATCTCTTTTCCAGTTGAAACTGGTTCTGGCTGAAGGGTCAGTCCTGGCTGCGACATCTTTCCTCAGGCTCTCGAATGCGGGGTCCGGCCGCGCTGCTCCTGTTTTCGAATTAAATCGGAACAGACCATAGGCCAGTGAACGTGGAGATGGATAGGCTGGAACGGTTTCACGAACAGCTTTTCTCCATTCATGAGAACGCGGTTCCAAAAAGATCAGCAGGTCCTTGCCATCGACGGCGGCGCCAGTGGGATACGGCGCATACCACGCCATTTCCGAGGCTTCGCTCGTCCAGCGGGTGATCAATCTCGGGTGGAATGTTATGCCCAGCCCTTCAATCTCGAAAAGGGTTAATTCTGCCCTCATGAGGTCCGGGCCATTTCGACTTTCTACAAGCTGATGCACCACGCAGAACATCTGTTTCGAATCAGGTGACCAGAAGGGGATTACCGTAGACGCCGCGTTTACGTCCTGGAAGTCAATTTGCGGTAACGTGACTCGCTGAAGCCGCTGCGCATCAGTTTCGTAGATCCCCAAAGACACTCTCCTGCTGAAGAGATCACCCATTCTCTGAGACCACGCAAAGGTCTTGAAGTCAGGTGACCAGGATCCGCCCGAGTACAGATCAATGGGCAGGAGAACGGCATCACTGCTTCCTTCCCTGAAGTGCACAGCATCGCCTTGCCGGAGAAACGGAAGCTGGAACGAAGTTCCACTGAATCCCCGGACGCGAGACCTCAAGGCGAGTTGTTGCTCTCTATTTTGCGCAGAATACAGATTGCAGTGCTCCCCGATCCTCAGCGGGAAACGGCCAAGCATCCCCAACGCCATGACAACCCAGCAGGCCACAAGGCAACTGCCGGTCGTCCACGCCACTCCGAATACTCCTGACCAACCAGCCCCGATGCCCTGGGAGACCCAACGCCGATTCTCGATATAGATGGCGGAGAAGAGCATCGCCGCGCCCGCGGAAACCATCATCCAGATCACTATATCGGCATCAAAATCGTACGCCTGAAAGATCAGCTCGCCCAGCGCTTTCAAACCCCACACCCTCCACAATTGCAGCAGCGGCAACGACAGCAGCAGAAAAGGAATGACGGCCATCAGACGCAGGTGCCTCAGCAATCTCGGTCGAGTGTGCCAGCGTTGAAACAGAAACGGCCACAGGAGAATGAGCAACAGCCCAATCCCTGTACTGCTCTCCAGGAACACCTGGTATCCGGACAATGAAGACTGGTCAGCGAGCTCACGTCCCGCTGCCAGAATGAAAAGACTAATGCCACCGGCCAGGACAAGGACCAACGTGAACAGGAGAATCAGGGGCGCGACAAAAAGTGCACGCAGTGGCTTCTCACTCAGCGATGAACACAAGTGGCTGAGCCCGAAGATCAACACCTGCGCAACCATCGCCGCCTCCATAACGGTGAAAGGCTCTTTGACTGCGAAATCCGCGAGCCCATTACGCACCAACGCAAACCAGACCACCGCATCCACAAAGACAAGGAATGCGAAGTTGACCACGACCTTGATAAGCACTCTCGTCAGCCTGCGGACAGGAAGTGCCTCGAGAACGAGATCTGTCGACCAGACCCGCTCGACGGCAAACGCGTGTGCACCAGCCATGGCCGCGGCCAGAAGCGGAATGCAGAAGGCAAAGACTGCTGCGAATTCCCGAAAACCCCTCCACGATGCCGGGCCATTCTCGAATGGGTTCGGACTGCTCGCCGCAAAGACCACAAAAGTGCCGGCCACGAATATCAAAACCATCCGCAGCGCCAACCGGCTTTCCTTCCAGACCAGCCCAAGCAATTGGCCTGCATCAAGACGGAGGCCATTCACGTTTGGCCTCATTGTTCCCCGCCGACGATGGCTGCAAAGATGTCTTCCAGGCTCAGGTCGAGGATTTCCAGGTGATCGGGAAGGAACTCGCTGCATGCCTGCTCCGTCCGTTCCGAAAAGTCCTTCACGGTCAGCAGCGCTTCACGTCCCGAATGCCTGGCGTGGACCAGTCCCGGGATCGGAATCGTGCTGATGTCTGCATGAGCATTGTGGGCGTTCCCATTGCCCGGAATGAGCTCATCCGGAATGGTGTCCGCAAAGGTCAGGCGGATCTGCTTGCAGGACCCTTTCAAGTCCTCCTGTCTGCCCACGTACTTGAGCCCGCCCCGCTCGATGAATGCGATGCGATCCGCCACCCTTTCCACGTCGTGAATCAAGTGTGATGAAATCAGAACGGTCTTGCCCTCCTCGCTGGCCAGGTCCGCGATGTACTCCAGGAACTGACGGCGGACCACAACATCGAGCCCGGCAGTTGCTTCATCGAATATGAAAAGATCCGGCTCGTGTGCCAGGGCAAGGATCAGGCAGACTTGAGCGTGCATGCCCCGTGACAGAGTCTTGATCTTTGCCTCGGGATCGAGCTGGAAGCGTTCGAGCAGTTCGCCGGCTCTCTCTTCCGACCAGGTGGAATAGAAGCGGGACGTAAACCAGAGCGCGTCCCGAATCTTCATCCAGCCGTAGAGTCGCATCCCTTCGGCCACGTAACCAACCCTCCGCTTGATGGCGCAGTCCTGTTTCTGAGAATCCAGATCGAAGACACTACTCCGGCCAGAGGTGGGCCGCAGCATTCCCAGCAGCATCCGGATGGCCGTGGTCTTGCCTGCGCCGTTTCGGCCGAGAAGGGCATAGATACTGCCCTTCGGCACTTCAAGGTCCAGGTCTTGGACCGCCGTGGTCTTCCAGAAACGTTTGGTGAGCTTTTCCGTTCTTACGATGATCTCATCCATACCTGTTCCTCATCATTGGAGGGGAGTGTGGGAGTAGATTTGCGCACTGTTTTGAAGCGTTTGAGAAGGAGAGCCTTGAGGTCGTCTTCGGTGAGGCCGAGCCGCTCGGCGTCATGAATAAGCTGGTCGAGCCGACCTGAAAGCAGGGAAAGCCGCTGTGCCTTGGTCAGCCGTCCCGCTTCTGAAGAGACAAAAACCCCCTTTCCTTTCATCGTCTCAACGAGTCCCTCGTACTCGAGCTCCCGGTAGGCTCTGGCCACTGTATTGGGATTGATGCGGAGCTGGGTTGCCAGCTCCCGAACGGAAGGGAGCTGCTCACCACTGCGAAGAGTGCCGGAAGCCACACCAAACTTGACCTGCTGGACAATCTGCGCGTAGACAGGCGCCTCATCCTCAGAGTTGATTCGGATGATCATGAGAATGGGAATTCCATAACTGTATCAGTGATTTAATACAGTTATACGGCAAGTGTGTCTTGCCTGTCAAGGGCAGAAAGCTCTGCCTGATGCTGTGTAGATAAAGGATAACCGAGGGCGCCGAGACACTCTGGTTATGGCTTCCACCATTTGAAGAACTCCGCCGGATTCTGCTTCGCCGCTGCCAGGCATGAATCCACAAAGTCTTTGATTGGAAACAGGCGACAATCACTGTTGCCAACCTTGCCGAGACGAGAGCGTTCAAGTGAATCCCAATGATCGCCAAGTTTGTACCGGTCGATCCAGAAGTAATCTGCCGCGGAATCCTCGGCGATCCGTTCATTCCAGTGCATCACCTCAACCACATGCATGTAGGTCGACGACTTGTAGTCGACGCCCAGCATCAGGATTTTTCCACCCTCACTGTAAGCCTTGAGCATGGGCGATTCGCCGCCGTACGTGCACCCCCAGGGCAGTTGATCCCATGGCGAGATCATTCCCTCCTGTGCCCGATGGTCACCTGTAAACCATTCGGCCCGATGGCCGCGAGCCGCGACTGAGTGCGAGTAATGATCGGAACGGACCGTGCCTTCCATCTGACGAAAGAACTCGGTCAGCCAGCCCACAGTGGAAGGGGTAGTATCGAGATCCCAGGTAGACACTCTGAGATCATTCTCCACAAGATTGAACGAAGGCATGAGGACGGTGCCGCTTCCCCCCACGACCGATTCAAGAGCCTGCACCACTGTACCCGCGCCGCCCTCTACCTTTCCGAGACTTTTGAAAGAAGAGTGGATGAAGAGAGTGTCTCCTGTTTCCACGCCCAAAGACTGCAGGTCTTGGAGCAGACGATCGTGATCTAAATCAGGCATGGAATGGAAGAATGGAATGCTGAAAGAGTGGTTACAGCCCCTTGGCAAATCGAAGCCCCGTTGCAGGCTCTGGAACTGCTCTGCTGGATTACTCGTACGCGAACATACGATGCGTTCCAGTAACTCTCATCGTCTTCGAATAGTGATTTACTGAGATCTCCGGGCCGAGCTCGGTTGGCACATCGAGGATGAGCTCTGCCCAATTGCTGCTGTTGTGGGCTATAAAGGCAAGCCGGAGATTCGCCACGGGGTCCGGATCGTTTAAGTCAGGATCGGGGACGATAACGGGCCCGGTATCGATCTGATAATAGCCGTTCCGTTCACTGTAGTTGATGGTCTTGACCGGGTATTCGATGAGCATGCTGCCCAGATGAGTTTCGAACTCTGAGCTGGATACCAGCGGCAGGTTTTCGTTGATGGCATCGATGATCGCTTCCGTGGTTTCGAGGGGACGCGCGCTTCGTTGCTTCAGGTCTATACCATGTTGGGACCAGGCTTCATCCGGCTTGCCGGTCTGGCGCTCCGGCTGCGGGCCGAGAGACGGCGGGTAGAGCATCACGCCTTTGTCATTCTTGTCCCAGCTTTTGATGATGAGGAACGATTCGTCCGAGAGGATGAGGTTGAAGTTGGGATTCGGGGCAGTCCAGATGCCTTCGGATACGTTGACTCGCTCCCCCTTGCACGCAGCGCCGAGGACGTATTGCGTTTCGGTATCCTGTGAGCGAATCAGGCATCGGCACTCGATCGAAACGCGCACCTGATTAAGTGTCCAGGGCGGCTCGTGGGAGATAGTCGTTGGTTGTTTCTTCTGCAGGTCGAGGTTGAAGCTGAGATACGAACTATTGAAATCTGTAATTTTCATGGGTCGCGTTTCATGAGACCGGGCCTGTCAACGCATGTCCCGCACAAACCACTTGGTAATCAGACAGGGCAGAAACAGCGCAGCCACGGTAACAACAGCGCCGGCGTAAGGGTTCCCCGAACCAGTAAGCATTCTGATTCCAAGTAGGAATGTGAGCGCACAGACAGAGTATGCGAATGTGAGCGCGGCCGCATAGAAACGCCGAAGGACACAAAGAACGACTACCGAGGCGAAACAGGGAATTGCTGCCACGGTAATGGTTCGGCCGGATTGGAGTAAGTCTACGACCACGAAGATAAGCCAGCCGCCAAGAATCAAGGAGAAAGAAGCGATCACTATGTAAAGCACGATACGTTTATCAGAAAGCCTGCGCTCAGTATCAGGCGAACTGCTGTGTCTGGGAACTTTCATCCTCTATCGCCTCCATTCATCGATCATTGAGGCCACGAGCCCGGTCCATCCGGTCTGGTGGCTGGCGCCGAGACCGGCGCCGTTGTCGCCGTGGAAGTATTCGTAGAAAAGGATCAGATCGTTCCAATTGGGATCTTCCTGAAACTTCTTCGTGCCTCCATAGACGGGTCGTTTGCCGTCCTTTCCCCGGGCAAAGATCGAGATCATTCGATTCGCTATTTCTTCGCCCATGCCTCTTGGGGTAATGGCCTTGCCCTTCGCTCCCGGCGGATGGATTTCGTAGTCGTCCCCGAAGGCATTACTGAATGCTTTCAGCGACTCGATGATGAGGTACGAGGTCGGGAACCACAGGGGGCCTCTCCAGTTCGAGTTGCCACCTTTGATTTTACAGATCGCTTCGGCTGGCTCGTAACCCACCGACTTGCCACCAAAGACGAATGGCTCCTGCTCGTGTGCTTTGGACAGACTGCGAACGCCTTGTTCGGAAAGGAACTCATTTGTGTCCCAGAGGCGTTGCAGAATGCGGCGGAGCTGGGCTTCACTCACCACTCCGAGCACGTATTTGCGGTCGTCGCCCTCTCCCTCGCAGAAACAGACATCCTTGATCAGATCTTTACGGTTCTTCAGAAACCATTCGAGCTCCGTTTGAAACCGGCGGTGCGGAGTCATCTCGGCCCCGGTGAGCACTTCGACCGCGTAGAGCGGGATCAGACCGACCAGTGAGCGCACCCGGAACTTCTGAAAATCCCCATTCGGATAGAGCAGAACGTCATAGAAGAAACCGTCCTGTTCGTCCCAGAGCTGGTACGACTTTCCGCTGCCCTTGCCCATGTGCTTCATGGCCGCGCCGACGTAGAAGAAGTGCTGCGAAAACTTGGTGGCCAGAGCTTCGTAGACTTTGTTCTCTTCTGCGAGCTCGAGTGCCATGCGCATCAGGTTCAGGCAGAACATCCCCATCCAGCCGGTAGCGTCCGATTGTTCGAGCACTGCGCCTTCGGGCAGGGGCTCACTGCGGTCGAGCAGGGAGATGTTGTCTAGGCCGAGGAAGCCGCCTTCGAAAACGTTGTTGCCCTGGCTGTCCACCTTGTTGATCCACCATGCAAAGTTGATCAGCAGTTTAAGGAAGGTCCGCTCGAGGAAGGCCCGGTCACCTGTACCGGTCTGCTCCTTTTCGAGGTTGTAAACCTTCCAACAGGCCCATGCGTGGACCGGCGGGTTCAGATCGGAAAACTCCCATTCGTACGCGGGTATCTGCCCGTTGGGGTGCTGAAACTGGTCGTGCATCATGACCGCCAGCATCTCTTTGGCGTAATCGATATCGATGAGGGCAAAGGGCACGCAGTGAAAGGCGAGATCCCAGGCCGCGAACCACGGGTATTCCCACTTGTCAGGCATGGACAGAATGCGCATTGAGTTCAGGTGCCGCCAATGCTGATTGCGGATTTGCCAGCGTGAGTCCGGCGGCGGGAATTCCGGGTTGTCGCCTTCCAGCCAGCGGTTCACATCAAACAGATAGATCTGCTTCGTCCAGAGCAGGCCGGCGAACGCCTGGCGTTGGATGTTCTTTTCATCTTCGGTGGCTTTCGGAGGATGGATGCTCTCGTAGAACTCATCTGCATCCTTCCGGCGTTCCAGAATGACCCGTTCAACGTCTTCCAGCGGGCTCTCGAGCTCTTCCCCGGTGTAACGGAATTCGAAAATTTCAGAGCCGCCGGCCGGCACCGTGGCGCGGCAATGGAAACATGCCTTTGTGCCGAACCTGGCCGGATTAATGCAGTCTTCGCCGTTGACGATATGGCGATGGAAGGCATCCTTCACATAGGGCGAGCTTTCAGAATTGTGGTGGCCAAAGACCGCCTCATAGTTCGTTTCATTGTTCGTGAAGTATGCCTCGGCGCCCTTCTTTGCATACAGGAAACGGGGGCCGAGCCTCCATTCCGAAGGCAGGTTGTGAGGCGGGTTCGCGCTTGAATCGTCCGACACAATTGAAGTGAACCCCCTGCCTTCGGGGCCCATATCGATACGCGGTTCAGGGTCGCGGCTCTTTCCCCAACACCAGGAATTCCTGAACCAGAGCTGTGGGATGAGATGCAGTTCCGCATCGACCGGACCTCGATTGAATGCTTCGACACGGATGCAGATATCATCCGGGTCAGCCTTCGCGTATTCGATGACTACATCAAAATACCGATCTTCATCGAAGAGGCCGGTATCGAGGAGTTCGAACTCAAACCCCTGCCCGCCGCGATTTCGATTCTCTTCCGCCAGCCACTGATACGGGTACTCGCCCTGCGGGTACTTGTACTGGTATTTCATGTAGGCGTGTGACGGGAGGTTGTCGACGTAAAAGTAATACTCCTTCACATCCTCGCCGTGGTTGCCGTCATCGCCGGACAGACCGAACAGGCGTTCCTTGAGAATAGGATCCTTTCCGTTCCAGAGCGCGATACTGAAATTCACAATCTGGTAGCGGTCGCAGATCCCAGCGATGCCGTCTTCGCCCCAGCGATATGCCTTGCTTCGTGCCTGTTCATGGGAGAGAAATCCCCAGGCTCCGCCATCGGGGCTGTAGTCTTCGCGCACTGTTCCCCAGGATCTTTCGGATAGATAACATCCCCACTTGCGCCAGGGGGGAACTTGAAAAATATTCTTTCGAAAAGAGCCCCGATTTTCCTGAAGCCTTTGATGTTCGGCCGTCTCGCCCAGGGATGATTCTTTAGACCCGTTCTTCGCCATTCGTTTACCTTTCGCTTGGTGTCCGTCTCATGTTGCACTGTTGGGGAACTGAGGAAGGATTCTCAGAGTCGGCCTGTTTATTGTCAATGGGTGAAACACGCCGGCACTGAGTTGTTATGATCTTCAAGACTCGACGACTAACTTTTTCAACCTGATCGGTTATCAACGCTGCCGTTCGCAGGCCAGGCTGCCTAGGGCTACAACGGAGTTCAACTCCGTGCCACAGACACCGCATCAACGAGGAAAACGATGGATTTCGTACGAATTACCACCGCTCTTGGTTTCTTCGCTTTTGTAGCGAACCCGGTATCTGCCAGAGGCATCCTCGGGCAGAAGGCCCCATCGTGGGGAGTCACCGAATGGAAGAACTTGCCTGAGGGCAAAAAGCAGTTGGACCTCGAGGATTTCAAGAGCAAGGTCGTCTACCTGTATTGCTTTCAGTCCTGGTGTCCGGGCTGTCACAGATACGGATTCCCAACCCTGAAGAAAGCCATCAGCAGATTCAAAGGTAACAAAGATGTGACCTTTGTTGCCGTTCAGACAGTATTCGAAGGAGCGAGCGTGAACACCCCTGCCAAGGCGTGGTCAACGGCCAAGAGGTACGATTTGAAGATACCCGTAGGCCATTCAGGGGATGAGAAGACCTCACCGCCAATCATGCGCAATTACCGGACAGGCGGTACGCCCTGGACGATCATCATCGACCGTAAAGGAAAGGTGCGTTACAACGATTTTCACATCCAGCCAGCAGCGGCCATCAGGCTTATTGCGGGATTGTTGAAAGAGTAGATCGGGGTTCTGCAAATTATTGCCTTCCTCCACCCTTAGCCTATACTGCTGCGCTCTCGTTCGAGCGGCTGGAAGTCCATGGAATGGGCTTCAAAGCGAGCTTACCCACGCAAGATCTCTCCTCCATGTCAAAAATTCGGGTCAGATTCCTCTGTAAATCCTGTGGGAAGCCACTCCGTTCCAAGGTCGAACAAGAAGGCAAGCCATTCAAGTGCCCGTTTTGCGGGGTTGTTCAGACCGTTCCTTTTGGGATACCCCCCACGGGCAGCAATGCGGAGCATCAGGCGATGCTCCGAGAACAGGAGCGAGTGGACACTGCGGCCCAGGGCGGTGCCAAAATTCAACTGCAGGTTACAGACGACTGGAAGCCCAAGTTCGGCAAAACGGATCAGGAGAAGTCGAACGTCGAACTTTATTTTCAGTTGGTCATACGCGGCATAAATCGGATGACCACCGAGTGCATGAGGATGCTGGAAAATGAAAAGCTGACTACAGCCCAAAAGAAAAACCTCATCCAGGGCGAGCTGGACACCAATTATCAGGAGGTTGTTCGCTTCCGCGAGATGCTTCAGAGTCGTATGGACCAGAGGAAAGTGGCCATCCGGCAACACGTCGAAGAGCACGCGGTTCGTTTCGACAACGAACTTGAAAATATGAACACCGAGCTGCGCAGCATCAATCTCCTCATCCAACTGATGTTTGAGGATTACCGAGTGGGCGAGCATCTGATCGTGCCTAATAGAGAACCAGAAAAAGAAGAAGAAGAAGAACCACCTCCCGAAGAACCTGCGGCGACGCCAACAGCCGGTCGGCGGAAGACCGATACCGAGATCTTAAGAGAATTAAAGACTGTCTGACCTTTCGGATAGCCACGGCCATCGGGCCCTCTTTGGTACAGCGCGCACAGATCTGTGTGATAGCGCGTGCTTACCGGTGAATTTGTCTTCGGTGAAGAGCTTTGGTAGGTCCTATGGGTTTCCACTATCGAGGCCCAAACCATGCCCGCAGACAAGTACCTTCGCGACCGAATCGAGAACATCACCGAGAGAGATTTCTGGTCTTCCATTCGCCGCAATAAAGAGTTGAAGCCGATTGTCGAGCTTGGTCTGGACGGCAAGAAGGCTGCGGCCTACAAAGCACTCGGCGCCTACCACTCGGACACCCTCGCCAAAGAAGCCGAACGGGCCGCCGAACGCGCATCGGGAACCTGCGCTAATCCGGAGAAAACGAAAGCAAACAAAGAGCGCGCAGACAAGGTTGTCCGTCACGAGATCAACGGCTGGCACACGCAAGTGATCAAGTTCGGCCCGAAAATTGATTTCAATGCAGATTTCGGTCAGTCAGGCCAGTACGGATTCCACTATCTGGGTTGGATGCATCCTGTCCTCGACCAGTTTCTTCTTCGGCGGGAACCTGAATACCTCGATTGCTTTCTCGACATCTCCCTCCAGTACTATCAGCAGCGGTCAAAGCTCAAGCGGCGCATCGCTCGTTTGCATCCCGTGTACTATGAGTTGGGAGCGCGGGCCAAAATCGGGCTCTTCCTGCCGGCATACGCATGTATGACCTCATTGCCGGAGATGAAGACCTCGCATCGGGAAGCGTTCCTGAAGCTCCTGCTCGGAATGGCTCGCAGTCTGTATCGACTGCAGGAAACCGGATTCCGCGCTGGCAATTGGCAAATCGTCGGCGCGCAGAGCCTCTTCTGGATGGGATGCGCGTTCCCTGAATTCAAGGAATCCGCCAAATGGAGAGAGCGCGGGCTTGCCATCATCATGGAGCACGCCCGCCGCGATTTTTTCAAAGACGGTTGCCACGGTGAACGCTGCTGGGGTTACGGCGGGATGAGCCTGGACGGCATGCTCCAGGCATACCAGACTGGCATCCTTTACGGCCAGCTCGGCAGCTCGAAGTCTGCGCTGACTAAGATGCTCAAGAACGCGTTTCAATGGTTCGCCGGCACGGTCAGCCCGACACACTCACACCTGAATTACGGAGACGGGGGCCTGAGCGATGCATCGAACGTTCTGGAGCAAGGCCGACAGGTTTTCCCGGAACTTGAGAAGGGGGGCGGTTTGCTGGGAGTCGACCGCTCAAAGTCGCGCATCTATCACCCGAGCGGTTACGCGTTCATGGTCGCGGACGAGAGTCGTGAATCGCCGTATATGAGCATCAACTTTGGTGGGTACGGAGGCGGGCACACCCACGCGGACCTGCTGGATTTTTCCATCTGGTGCTATGGCCGGCCGATCATTGAAGAGGTCGGGCGCTTCGGCAGTTACGATAATCCACTCGACCCCTTCTTCCGCAGTGAGCAGGCGCACAATCAGATCGTTCTCGAGCACACAAAGATGAACCGCCAGGCGCATCAGGGCCAGGATGTTCTGTGGCATTCGACGGACGAGGCCGATTTCTTCAGCGCACATCACACCGCGTACGAATCAAAGAGAGCGAAGGTCACCCGGCAAATCATATTCGTGACGCCGGATTACTGGGTCATCTATGATGTCGTCACCGCGCCCGAAAAAATCTTCCAGATTTCGAGCTATCTGCACGCTCCGCGTCCATTCAAGATTCTTGGCAACGGTGAAGCGAGAGTGCAGGGAAGAGAGAGTTGCCTGATAAAATATGCTGAGCCGGATTCGATTCGTCACTTCACCACCGCTGTCGATTACTCCGCCGCCGATTACACGGGGGGCGACGAAAACACCCGCGAAAGGCATCGACTGGTCGCGACCACCTGGAGCGAGATCGGTGACGAACGCCCCATCCGGTTTGTGACTTTGCTGGTACCTTTCAGGGGCCGGCCGCCGAAAGCAGACATCCAGGCATCGGCCAAGGACCGCCGAATCGGAGAGTGTGAGGCATTCAATGTGATCGTTGGCAACCGACGGGATGTGGTCGTATTCAATCCCACGCGTGCAAATGATTTTTCAGTGGGCAAGCGCCACATCCGTTCGCCTTTAGCGGCAAGGCTGGGCAGAAAGTGGATTGAGGCAGTGAGCTAATGCTGCGAAGTTAAGGCGCACGCACAGGATTCTCCATTTTAATCTCGCCCAGATCAGCTCTCAGTCTTTGATCGGATCAGAGCTCGACCTCATGAAGCATGTCACGCTGTTAGCAGTCTTGCTCGTTCCTGCCCATGCGGCGGATAAGGGTCAGAGCGATCTCAAAATCCTCGCCGGGCTTTTTGATTCGAAAGCAACATGGCAGTCCCGGTCCAAGATTATCCGCAAGCAGATATTGAAGGGTGCGCGTCTTTCACCACTGCCGAGAAAGACGCCGTTGAAATCCCGGATACACAGTTGGCGCGATCGTGACGGGTATTCGGCGTTGAACGTCGCGTTCGAAAGCGTTCCAGGATTCTTCGTCACCGGGAATCTGTATCTGCCGCATAGGCCGCCGAAGGGGCGCTCAGGTTCAATTCTTAATGCAAAGAAAAACATGTATCCCGGGGTTCTATGCCCGCACGGGCACGGCAAGATAGGACGTTTCCGTGAACAGAACCAGCAGCGGTCCGCCTCGCTTGCACGCATGGGCGCGGTGGTGTTCGGGTACAGCATGGTCGGGTATGGGGATTCCACGCAGGTGAAGCGGCATCGCATCAGGCATGCGCTCACACTGCAACTCTGGAACAGCATTCGCGCCCTCGACTTTCTGGTCAGCGTTCCTGGCGTCGACCCAAATCGCATGGGCATTACCGGTTCATCCGGAGGCGGGACACAGACATTTCTGCTGACCGCGGTCGACGACCGTGTTTCCGTGTCCGTGCCGACGGTGATGGTGTCCTCCACTTTCTATGGCGGTTGCATCTGTGAATCGGGGCTGCCCATTCACAAAAGCGACAAACACATGACGAACAATGCGGACATCGCAGCGTTGTCCGCGCCCCGGCCGCTCATGCTCATTTCGTGTGGCAAAGACTGGACAAAGAACACTCCAGAGCTCGAGTTCCCCTACATTCAGAATGTGTTCAAACTCTTCGATGCGGCCGACAGAACCCAGAATGCTCACTTCGGGTCAGAAGGCCATGACTATGGCCCATCCAAACGACAGGCAATGTACCCGTTCATGGCAAAACACCTCGGGCTCAATATCAAGCGCGTGTTGAACGATGACGGCAAGGTTGACGAGAGCCCCAATACCATCGAAGACTTCGAAACGATGAAGTCATTCAACGAAGAGCACCCGCGCCCGGCGGATGCCTTGAAAGGCGAGGCCGACATTGTTGGGTCATTACGAAAGGCACAGGGGCTGGAGTGAATCCAGCCTTCATGTCCAGAGTTGCTGATGAAGCAGAGATTTTCGGGAGTTCTCTGCTTTCGCTGGCGACCCCAGGGCGCGGCCGTAAGACTGCCCTGAAGAGGAAGATTCCTGAAACCTGAAAACTGAAACCTCATTCGATGACAAACCGTTACCTGATCAATTTCGATACCCAGATGCTCTCGCACATTTTCACCGACGTCGCGGTGGTGGGCAGCGGCGTGGCGGGACTCCGTGCGGCCATCCAGGCGGCCCGGCATGCGGAGGTGATCGTTGTCACCAAGGACAAAATTGACAAGGGAAGCACTCCCTGGGCTCAGGGCGGAATAGCTGCGGTTCTGCATCCGGATGACACCTTCGAGAGCCACATTGAGGACACGCTGAAATCCGGGCGCGAGATCTCTGACCCGAAGATAGTGAAGCAGGTTGTTCATGACGGCCCGGGGCTCATCCGTGAGATGATGGGTTGGGGTGCCAGCTTCGATAAGGAAGGCGACGACCTTCACTACACGCAAGAGGGCGGACACTCGGGTCCGAGGATCATCCATGCTCATGGGGATTCCACCGGCTTCGAGATTACGCGCTGCCTGGCGGATACCACCTACAGCATCGATAACATCCGCGTCCTTGAAAACACCTTCTGCCTCGATCTGCTGACCCACGAGGGGAACTGCGTCGGGCTCCTGGTTTCCAGTATTGCGGATGGGATCTACTGCATCTGGGCGAGGCAGATCATTCTCGCGACTGGCGGCTGCGGGCAGATGTATCGCGAGACGACAAATCCCGAGGTCGTGACCGGTGACGGCATGGCCGCTGCCTACCGCGCGGGCGCAGCGCTGCAGGATATGGAATTTGTCCAATTCCATCCTACGACGCTTTACGTCGCCGGCTCGACCCGGGCTCTGATTTCGGAGGCCGTGCGCGGCGAAGGTGGCATCCTCATCAATCGCGCAGGTAAGCCGTTTATGTCGAATTACCACGAAAAGGGGGGGATGGCGCCTCGCGACGTGGTCAGTCAGTCCATCGTCAAGGAGATGAAACTCACGGAAGACACCAACGTTTTCCTCGATGTCCGGCACATCCCAAAGGACGATTTCAAAGCACGCTTTCCCCGTATTTACGGCATGTGCGAACAGTTTGATGTCGACATTGCGAAAGAGCCGATACCGGTCAGGCCGGCCCAGCACTACATGATCGGTGGTGTTAAAACTGACGGCCACGGCAGAACGAACGTCACCGGCCTCCTGGCCTGCGGTGAAGTGACCTCCACCGGGCTGCATGGAGCGAACCGGCTCGGAAGCAACTCTCTCCTCGAGGGCCTGGTCTTCGGTTTCCGAAGCGGGGAAGCCGCGGGCAAGGCGGCCGTGAGCGGGCAGGATACTCCGCACGTGTTTCGCATCCGGCACGAGGTAACGCATCCGCATCATTCCCCGGTGGACCTTTGGGATCTGCGGCACTCCCTCAAGAGCGAGATGTGGCGGAGCGTGGGAATCGAAAGAGATGAGAGAACCCTCAAGAGCGCGCTTCAGCACATCGACCAGTGGAGCCGTTACGCCCTCCACACCGAGTTCGATTCACCCAGCGGATGGGAAGTTCAGAACATGCTGACTGTCGGCCGGACTATAATCTCATCAGCGCTGGAGCGAACAGAAAGCCGCGGTGCGCACTTCAGAAAGGACTTTCCTGAAAAGAAAGATGAGGAGTGGGTAAGGCACATCTGCGTTGTCAGGGATCGCGAGCACTAGCGAGGTCGGTGCCGAGTTTCGATCCGGATACATCGGAGACTGTGTGACCGATTTAACTGGCATATGAGGAGGCACTCGCCCTCGCTGCTATCTGATCTTCGCCAACTGCCGAGGGCTCAGCCATTTGTCAGGAGTCTTTCCCAGTCGCAATGCCGCGTTTACTTTTGTCTGCTGAAAGGGCGTCAGATCAAGCTTGGCGTACCGGCTTCGGCGCAGCGCAAATTTCTGGTCCGAAGATTTGGCTGGCCGGATGGCAGTCGTAAGGAGCCGGGCTCTGTCCCCAATGATGGCCTTTGCGGCCTCGTACTGCTCCTTCGATTGTGCGAAGACTCGGCTCGCGCAGCCTTGGCCTCTGGCTGCCTTTAACAGCTTGTCGATTCCAGTGCGACCTGGTGCGAATGTCAATTCGACCACTTCTGCGCCACCGACGTGGCCCGTGCGAGTCGCGATAACTCCGTCCATTGCACCCAACCGTGCCTCCCCATCCCAGAAGCAATGCATAGCGAAGGTCGTCTTTTCCTTCCGTTCCGAGTGTTCCTGAACCACCGCATCGAGGTACCCTGGAACAGGGCGCGACGCGGCGGACAGAGCATCGACCATCCGCTTGGCGATACCTCCTGTCTTCCAAACCCGGTCACGTCTCTTAATTACATCCTTGCCATCAGCGCCTAGAAATCGAACCACTGGGTTGTTCCATGACGGCTCGCCAAAGCGCTTCAGCACCTGATTATCCTTTCCTTTGCGGTTGTTATAAATCGCCAGCGGCACAAACTCTGTCTCGATGGCTTCTACCAGAAGTGGTTGTGAAAGGGGCCCACTCCCAAAATTCTGGCAGGTCGAACAGCCGGGAATCTCTTGAAACAGGGCAAAGACAGGCTTTCCACTTTTCTTCGACTGTGCGAGCGCGGCATCGAGATCTCTTTGCCAGCGGACCTTCCCCAGTTCGGTTGGATTCTTCGCCTGGAGTGGGACCGATAGAAGCATGAAAGTGAGTAGATGTGGCATAAGCCTGATTCCACTGATGAGATGACGATTACTAAGTTTACAGAAACACGAAGGGCGTTCCGATAAATATTTCAGTGCCGCGAACAGTTCGCGCGTTCTTGTTGAGCAACCCGTGATGCCGGAAATCGGTACTCACGTTAAGCTTCGCCCCTTTTCGGGAGGGCATTGAGACTGCCGGCGCGCCAATGGTGCAAGAATATGAGGATTTACCAGGCGCAGGCCAAGATAATCGTAGCTCCTCTCCGAACCCGAATGGGCCTGGATGCTTACTTCGCAGCATTTAGGCAGTGCTCGAATATTCAGATATGACATCGATATCAAACGAAAAGTCTGACCCATACGACCAGAAGCAGGAAATCAACACTGAGGCGAAGAGGGGACTGCCGCAGAACATTACCACCAGGCAGGGGGCGGTCGGCCTGCTCATTCTGTGCGGGGCCTTGTATTTTCCATGGCTCGGAAAGCGTGACCTGTGGGCCCCGGATGAGCCGCGCTTTACGCTTGTTTCCAGGGAAATGATGGAGTCAGGCGATTACGTTGTGCCCCGTCGCAACGGGATGGTTTACGTGAAAAAACCACCATTGCTGTTCTGGTCTGTTGCCCTTCTAGGAAAACTGAACGGCGAGGTAACCGAAGGCCTGGCAAGGATACCCTCGGCAGTGGCTGCCACTGGTATGGTGATGGCGACCTTTGCGTTCGGCGTCTCGCAGCTTGGCGTGCGTGCCGGACTGCTCGCAGGGCTGATGGTGATGACCGCCTTCAAAACCTGGTGGAACGCGAGATACGTGCAGACGGACATGCTGTTCGCCAGTTTCTCATCCGCGTCGGTTCTGCTGATCTATCTGGCGTACGTCAATCCGAGAAAGGCATGGAACTACGCCGTGCCAGGATTTGTCTGCGTTGGTATCGCCTTCCTGGCGAAGGGGCCGTTGGCATGCGTGCTGGTGTTTTGGGGATTGGGCCCGCTGATGGTCTTTCGGCAATGGCAGTTGAAGGAATTTCCGGGCTTCAGGCGCTGGCTGCCTTTTCTGGTCGGGGTGGCCATCTGTCTCGCGATACCTGCTCCCTGGTATTACCTGACCGGCAAAGAGGTCGGTGGAGCAGAGTTCGCACAGAAGAATTTCATTTACGAAAACGTGACCCGTTTCTTTGAGGCATACAATCACAAGAATCCCTTTTATCACTACCTTGTCCTGCTGCCCGGAGAGTTCTTCCCCTGGTTCTTTCTGCTGCCTTTCGCTCTCCGTTTTGTGTGGCGACGGAGAAAGAGCGAATCCAGCCTGCTTGGATGGTTCTTTCTGCTCTGGTTGGTGTTTTCGTTCCTTTTCTTTTCCGCGTCGCAATCCAAGCAGGGCAAATACCTGCTCCCGCTCTATCCGGCGATGTGCCTGGTCATCGGCTGGTGGGTGGATTCAGTCATGGAGGACAGAGGAGGAGGAACCAGGGAGATCGGATGGCCTGTTGGTTTCAGCCTGTCGCTCTTGCTTCTCGTCAGCATCGCGGTGTTGGCCATCATTCTAAGGCCTGAACTGGCTGGTAAAGCGGCGGCCTACGAGAGATTCTTCAAGCTGTTTCTTGTGCCGGGCATCCTCGGAATGGCTGGCTCTGTCGTGGGACTTCTTTTGCTCAGCAGACATATTGAGAAATCTCTGGTAACGCTTGCTGGCACGATTGGGCTCATCTTCATCTATTCGTCGGCCGCTCTACTTCCTGCTTTCAATGAGGTGAAGTCAGCAAAAGACCTCTGTGTGAAGGCGAAACAGATGGTTAGGCCGGCCGACCGAATGGGTTTTGCCGGTTCGTGGTCTTCAAACAACACTTACATCTTTTACATGGACCGCCGGCTTGATGAATATAATGGTGGGCCGAAACAGATAAGCATGTGGATGACAGATTACGCACAGGGAGGGCGGGCCTTTATGTTCATTCGGCGGGCGCGCTACGAGCCTCTGACGGACGAGGTGAAAAAACTCTGGTATGTGGTGCACGAAGAGCCGGTGGGCAGTAAGACGATGATGCTTCTGTGCAATGAAGAAAGAGATGAGAATTCACCGCATTGAGGCCGTCGCATCATGAAGAAAATCCGCCTGGCCTTTCTCCACGAATACCTCCCGTTCGGTGGGGTCGAGCAACACATCCTGCAGTTGTGCCGGCACCTGGATCGGTCGCGGTTCTCAATCACTCTCCTCCTGTCCAGACTGGGCGGTCCGATGATGCCGCTGTTCGAGGAGCTCGGCATACCGATAGAAATTTTCCCAGTCGCGCCCGTTCCGGGACCGAGCAATCTTCCTGCAAGCCTGGCGCTCATCGAGCGGCTCAAGGAATTTTCATGCTGACCAATGAAACCCCCGACCTCCTCCGCCTTTTCACGCCGGACGAACACCTCGCCACCTTCATCGGCCAGAAAGATCTGGATGACAAACTGAATTTCTACACCTCAAACCACGAAGATCGCGAACGCATCGCACGCCAGGGTTACGAATACGCCCGGCGCGAACACACGTATCTGAAGCGGGCGGAACAGATGGTTGAAGAAATGATCAATGCCCTGTAGCAGTGCTCGTGCAGGCTGCAAATTTCAGCTCAGACGTTTGCGCAAGAATAAGCAAGTAAGGAGCAAAGAATGGGAAATGTTTGGGACAACAGCCGGCTTGCATTCGAGATGAGTGACCTGAAAGGGATCTTCGTTGCGGACAGTGATGAGCATCCAGACAACCGCCATCGTTTCGTGGAGTTGGTTCACAAAGATACCGGCATACGGGTCTCACCGGAGGGCGGTATGATGAAGAGAGCCGGTTCATTCACTGTGTTTCGCTCTTATGCAAGGAACAGCTGGCTCACGGAATATAGGGCAATCAAGCCTGAGGTGACCCGCAATGAAAACGGTGCACTTCTGGTATGGAACCCAACTGTTACCAACCAGGTGAAAGTAAGTGCCATCTTCGCCGTAAGAGAACCCAATATTATAGACCTGGATCTATCCATTGAGGGATATGCCTTTTATCCCGACTACGAACTGCTATTCAGCAATTACGTTGCAGAAAGTTTGAATGGCGGTCTGTTCGTAAGGAAGAACGACTTAGCAGAAGACGGAGAATACGAGCGAATAGACGTCACAGACAATCCTGCCTTTCACGGGATGTATCCCTTCTTTCCAAGAGATGAGCATGCGGCGCACATCATGACGGATGGGCGTGGCCAGAGGGGACGATGGTATTGGCGAGCAGCGTGTGGTAGACGATATGCTTTTCCAGTCGGTATCGCTTCGGACAAGCGTGTTGACGTTATCCTGATGGGACGGCCTGAGGACGTGTCGTCCGTCGGCGTTACCTATTCAGCAGACGGGGATAATTATGACGGCGTGGCCAAACATCATGCGTTGTATCTTTCCCTCTTTGGCAGGGACCTGCATCCGGGAGATGGATGGCGTACGCAAGTTCGTCTTGTCGTACAAACTCATGAAGATCAGACAGAAGGACTACTCTCCACATTTGAGCAATTCATGAGTGAGAATTCCGGACTTAACAGGACATTTCAGGTTGAGCCACAATAGCTCCAACAATCGGTAAAAGTTGAGTCTGACTCCGCTGGCCGTATCGAATTCAGGGATTGGGGCGAGAAGTGCTTCGAGGAGTAAGCCTACTAACTCCGCCGCCGGCTTTGAAAGTCTTGTAGGAGAAATTGATACCCGGCAAAAACGGGGAGTCTGCTGTGAATTTCGAGGGCTTCTTGAAGGTGAGGATGCGTGGGGTCTGTCGCGCGGAGATTTCTCGTGGCCAATGTCAGCCTCAGAAGCGGCATGCCCGTCTGGGCGCAAACACATCAGCACATCTACACACCCTCAAAACTGTGCCTCAGCGGGATGACTCGTTCCGCTTTTTCATACCAACCTTGAGGTGCGTGTTGCGAGGTGTGGAGGTAGCAACGAATCGTTGCTCCAGCGGATCCCTTCTTGAACTCAATCGGACGGCTCATGGGCATGGAGCGGTGGCCGTGGTACGCGGTCATCGCGGCGCAGTTCAGGAAAGAGACGTCCCATTTTCTTTCGATGTGCGAACGGCCTCCGTGTGTATCGTCGGGGTGCGTGTGAGTGTGCCCGCCAATCCAGAGGTCGATCGAGCCCGGGTGATCGGCGAGATAATTCTCGAATGCCTGAGCGTCCGGGCGTCCGCCCACCCAGTAGAGGTAAGAGGCGCCTTCAGGCCCGCCGGCGGGGAAGTAGCCGTGGTAGCTGCCCGTCCAATTGCCGTCTTCATCCTTGACGAATCCCTCCCACGGGCCGGACGCGACGGTCGTCTCCTTCAGCATGTGGTGGTGCACGGACACGATGATTTTGTCCTGGTTGGATTCGACCATTCGCACCCACCATTCGAAGGTTTCCTGGGTGACCGCACCCGCTGGATAGCCGCCCTTCTCGCCGCGTCCGACTGGCGGGCCCCCGTCGTTTCGATCGCCCATCAGGAGGAAGAGAACATTGCCGGTCTGGAACGAATAGCGATCCCATTCACCCTCAACGGCGAAAGGACGTTCCCCAACATCGACGCCCGAGTGTTCGGTATTCTCGCCAAGCGGATCACCCCACTTCTTAAACCACCACTGAGTTTCTTCGTCCGCGCCGCTCGCATCATGATTGCCGACGATGTTGTAGATCTGCGAGCGAGAATGCTTTTCAAGAACGGAGTATTGCTCGACCACGAGTTCGCCTTCTTCATCATCGGGAGGAGTCTGGCTTCCGGATAAATCGCCGATGTCGACCATGATGTCCCAATCGAATGGCGGGCCGCCTTCTTCTCCGCCACGTTCGCTCTGTTGAAGTGTTTCGGCCAGGCTTCTTCTTTCTCTGCGGATATCTGTGCCCACGTGGGAGTCTCCTGCGGCCCAGACGTTGAATATGTCAGACATGGCACTTGATCAGTAATGAGTGATGAGTAATAGACCGACAGGTTAGATCATCCCCGCCAGGCTTGCATCGTGGACGGGTGAAAATTCATTGACTTCGCTGTCTCGCGGGCTTTGATGGAAGGAACAGGCGACCCGCGTGGACGGCAGCCGATAGTAGAAGAAACTCGCTTCCGCCCCTTGTAGTTTTCAGATCCGTAAAGTTCTCTTGTTTCCGTGAGCTAATCAGATATTCGATATGGACGAACAGGCAATTCAACTGATCACCCAGGCCGGCATGGACGCCAGCCTTTCAGCATTGATGGTGACAGTTAGCATTCAACGTGATGAATCGAATTGCGTAAAGGCATATACACCGGACGAACCAGTCCTTGTTGGAAATCGGGGCATTCAGGCACAGATCCCCTTGAAACCGATCACCGAATTGTTCACCGGCTCAGCGATTCCGCCGGGCTTCAGTGACGGTCCCACGCCGGATTACCTGTTCTTCTTTCTCACCGTCGAACACGCGGCACTTGCCGGTTCACGCGCCGCGAGTGCGCCGGAAAAGGACCTGGAGTTCAATCGCGTCTTTCGGAAACTGAAGCGACGGCCGAATGACACAGACGGCAACCCGATTTTTTCGCTTGTTCAGGCCGCATGCAGGCTCTACATGTCTCTCAAAGATGTGAGCCGCGCAGAGTTCGAAGGCGTCATCTCCCGCCTGGCAAAATCGGCAAAGACTTTTTCAAGCGGGCCAAGCAGCATTAATTACATTAACACGGTTGCCACGATGCCCTGGGAACGGCACGTGGGAGTTTTGGATTAGCAGTCCATCCACATTGCATTCGTTGGCCGGTTATGTGAAGCCCGGGATACGATGTAAGCTGCTGTCGCTTGATGGAAATCCACCTTAGCTCAACACCAAATGTCTCAAACTGAATCCACGCTGGAAAGTGCAGAAATTATTCGCGACGGTCGCGAGCGGATGAACAAGGAGCTTCGCAAGGTCTTCAAAGGCCAGACGGAAGCGGTCGACCTTTTCCTGATGACCATTCTGGCCCGTGGTCACTGCCTCATCGAAGGAGTCCCCGGCCTGGGGAAAACTCTGCTCGTCAACACTATGGCCAGTCTCCTGAAAATGCAGTTTCACCGGATTCAATTTACGCCGGATCTGATGCCTTCCGATATCATCGGCACCGAAGTGATGGAAGAAGATGTTTCGACCGGCAGGCGCGAAGCTCGATTTATTCGCGGGCCTTTGTTTGCCAACGTGATCCTTGCAGACGAAATTAACCGCACTCCCCCCAAGACGCAGGCCGCGCTCCTCGAAGCGATGCAGGAGAAACACGTCACTGCCGGTGGAGAGACTCGGAATCTTCCGCTGCCGTTTATCGTCTGCGCCACACAGAACCCCATCGAGCAGGACGGAACGTATCCCCTTCCCGAAGCCGAACTGGACCGCTTCATGTTCAAGATCATCCTGGACTATCCTTCCGCGGACGACGAGTACGACGTGGCAGCCGCGACCACCGTTGGCAAGACCGAGACCGTCCAGCCGATATTCTCGGGCGAGGAGGTCCTGCAGTTTCAGGACTTGCTGTTTGAAATTCCTTTGAGCCCACACGTGATTCGTTATGCGGTAAATCTCTCCCGCGCCACCCGGCCTGCCCAGCCGGACGTGCCGGACTTCGTAAGGAACTGGGTGGAGTGGGGCGCCAGCACTCGCGCTGTTCAGAATCTTCTTTTGGGCGGCAAAGCGCACGCGCTGCTGCAAGGCCGCTAAAACGTTTCCTGCGAAGACGTCCGCAGTGTCGCCCTTCCCGTCATGCGCCACCGGGTCCTTACAAATTTCGAAGCAGAAGCTGACAACATCCGTTCCGACGACATTGTAAATCGTCTGGTGGAGGAAGTGCCGGAACCGAGCGAGAGAGATTATTAGTAATCCGTAATCAGGAAGACTGCGAGATGGACACCTAACGATTCTGTTCTGATTACGCATTACTGATCACGTCCGAATTTCTGATTACGAATTACGCATAACGGATTACGATATGCCTGCCCGCCGCTACAAATTCTTCGACCCCCGCGCCGTCGCCCGGCTCAAGAACTTCAGCCTGGTGGCAAAAGGGATTGTGGAAGGATTTCTGACCGGTCTTCATCGCAGCCCGTTTCATGGGCTCAGCGTCGAGTTCAGCGGTCACCGGGAATACGCTCCGGGGGACGATCTCAAGTTCCTCGATTGGAAAGTCTATGGCCGGACCGATCGCTATTACATCAAGCAGTTTGTTCAGGAAACCAACGTACGGGCCCATATCCTGCTGGATATAAGTGCTTCGATGAACTTCGGCTCATCCGGCATCACCAAACTCGAATACGCTTCCTATCTCGCGGCCGCGCTGACTCAGTTGCTCGTCTCCCAGCAGGACGCGGTCGGGCTGGTCACTTTCGATAATAAAGTGCAGCGATTTATTCCGCCCAAGAGCACGCCGGGTCATGTCCGCCGCATTCTGCATGCGCTCGAAGATGTCGAGCCCTCACAGAACACAACGGTCGCTCCTGTACTTCACCACATTGCCGAGACGATACACCGCGCGGGTCTCATCATCCTTATCACCGATCTTTACGATGACTTCGATAAAGTTCTTTCCGGGCTTGAGCATCTGCGGCATTACTACCACGGCCTCATCGTCATGCACGTCATGGATGAAAACGAGTTAAGTTTCCCCTATGAATCGGTTGCCGAGTTCGTCGACCTCGAAGACCGTTCTCGCGTGCAGGTCAATCCCCTGCTCGTTCGGGAGCGATACCTCGAACTGCTGCAGGAATTTCTCGAACGGTGCCGGAAAGACCTGCTTCAGCATGACATGGAATACCTTCTGATGAACACCGCCACCCCCTATGACAAGGTGCTGGCGAGATATCTCGCGGCACGCCGGAAGATGTTCTGATGGGGTCTTTCTCGTTTCTCTTTCCAGCGATGCTGGGCGCCCTGGGCGCGGCCTCTGTGCCCATCATCATTCACATCCTGCACCGGTTGCGCAGCCGTACCGTCGAATTCCCCACGAATCGTTTTCTGCGGCAGGCCACGGTGCCTTCCCACCGGCGGCCCGATCCGCTCAACTGGCTCATCCTTTTTCTGCGGGTCTGTTTTGTCGCGCTGCTGGCGATGGGGTTGGCAGGAATGGTCTACGATCATTCTGCAGGAGATGATTCTTCGAAAGGAATATCGAGAGCCATCCTGCTCGATAACTCTTTCAGCATGACCGCCCGCTCCGGCAAGCGGCCACGATTCGATGCCGCGAGAGAAGTGGCATCATCGCTCGCTGATTCGATGCGACCGAGGGACCGCGCTTGTGCATTTGCCGTCAATCGCACGACTCATCAGATTACGGCCGGATTCATGCATCGTGCTGATTCCGGTTGGAGCGCGCTGAACTTTTTTGAAACCGTCCAGCAAGAGACACATCCCGATGAAGCTCTTCGAACCGCTTTTCGTCAACTGGCTGAGGACGAAGCGAAGGACAACTCAAAAGAGATTTGGCTCATTACCGATCTGTCCGGCCGGCGCTGGCACGAACTGTTCGCTCGCCCCGAGTTCCCCGACGTTCCGGAGGGGATAAAGCTCTTTCTGGTCGACATCGCGGAGCAGGAGATATCCAACATTTATGTGGATGATGTGAAGCTGTCCGGCATCCAGGGAGAGTCCGGCCGTTACGAATTAATTGTCCATGTTGCTGGCGATTATTCGCAGGATAATCAGACCAGGCTTGAGCTCTTTCTCGAGGGCAGAAAAGGCGGTGAGCAGTCGATCGGCCCGGACGGTCGGGTTGCCTTTCAATTGCCCGAACTGACGGGCGATTATCTGAAGGGCTTTCTGAAGATCGCGGATGGCTGCCTTGATCCCGGTGGAAGGTTCTTTTTCTGCATCCGCCGGCCTGAGGTCAAAACTGATAGCGTCTTTCTGTGGCAAGCCGCCCTGGAAAGCGATCCACCTCCCGGCACATTTCTGGCATCGGCCCTGGACGTGGTGACCAAACTACAATCCCGCGTTTTGCGAAATTCCAGCAAGTCGGCCGGGGACCTGTTTAGAGAACAATTCGACGCCGGCGAGATGATTATTCTGTCCGCCGTTCCCGCGGTCGAGCAGATGAGCGGGAAGCTGCGGGGCTGGCTGGAGGAGGGGCATGTCATCGTCGCTTTCGCCGGGCCATGCGAAACGAAGCTTTTTGAATCTACTTTTCTCGATGCATCAGCGGCCGCACCTCTCATCAAGGCAAAACTCCGCGGCACGGTGAGCGCGAAGAAAGACACTTACTTTTTCATCGATCAATTCGAATCATCGCATCCTGTGTTCGAAGGGCTCACCAGTTCAGGCAGGGACGCCCTCCGTGCGGTCCGCGTCAATGGGTACTGGAAGCTGGATGGCCTTGATCCCGACCCGAATACAAGGGTCCTCGCCCGGCTCAATACCGGGTCCCCTTTCATCCTCGAAACAGAAATTGGTGCCGGAAAATTGATACTGTTTCTCACCTCCGCCGATCGGAAGTGGACCGACTTCCCCCTTCGTCCCGCCTTTGCCGGCATGGTCCGCAACCTCGTCGAGTACGGGATGTCGGGCCAGCCGGCGGAAACCGCACGCCGACCCGGCCTCCTGTTCGAACCGGAAGTAAGAATTCCCGCTGGCCTTCTGCCTCAGGAAATCATCAGTTCCAACGCCATGGTCGAGCTGCAGGAGATATCGGCCGTCGAACCGTCACCGATCTCTCAGAAACAGCTCAAAGGCAACGAGACTTTTCTCACTCCGGAACACGCAGGGCTCTATCGAATGATTTTCAGAAACGAATCTGAAAGCCGGGAGCTGTTGTTCGCCGTCAACGTCGCCAGGTCGGAAATGGATCTGAGCAAGCACACAGACAGAGCCCCGTCAGTGGTCTGGAGCGCAGAGACCCGAATCATAGAAGCTGATGAGCTGAATCCTTTCCTTGGAGTTAACAGCCGGACAGCGACACTTCTGTGGCCCTGGCTGGCTGCGCTGGCCGTCACCGCATCATTGAGCGAGTTGGTTCTGAGTAACTTGAGGAGAGGGAGATCCTCATAATACGTAAAGCGTAATACGTAATACGTAATGCGTAATCAGAATGCGGATTGCTCAGCTCTGCTCGGATTACACGGTTACTGTCCAGAGTCAGTCGATCACTCTTATGAACAAATTCCTCTTCCTCATTCGTTGTTTCCCTGGATTCGTTGCCTGCGCCGTCGGTGGAAGCCACTTTTACCTCATTCGTTGTTTCCTTTGATTCGTTGCCTGAGCCGTCGGTGGAAGCCATTCCTAAATCTGTTTGGTTGAGGCCAACGGCTGCCATAGGGATTACGAATTACGGATTGTGGATTTTTCCGGTTACGCATTACGCATTACGCATTACGTACAGAGCTCCCGCTCTCGTGGCTGCTGCCTCTCCTCAGCGGCGCGGGGTTAATTGCCTGGCTGCTGTATCGGCCCCTATCGGCGCGCGGGGTGAGGCGGTGGAAGAGCCTGGCGTTTCTCCGATTTGTAACCCTTGCTCTTGTCGGGCTGCTCTTTCTCAAACCTTATCTGCTCTTCGAGTTTCAGGAGCAGTCGCCGAGAAAGGTCCTGTTCCTCTTCGACACTTCGGCGAGCATGGCCGGGGCCCCGGAGGGTTCGGCCGCTTCCCGTGCGGGCCTGGCGATCAGGGCCGTGGACGCCGCAATGAAAGGGCTCGACGGCAAGCTGAATGTGCATTTCGGCGCGGTTGACGAGACCTGGCGTTACCTGCCTTGGGAGCAACTCAAAACCATGAAGAGCCCGACCGGCGAAGCAACACACCTGGTAAGTGCGTTCGATTCCTTCGCACGGATTCGGCCGGATGTCGAGGCTATCTTTCTGTTTTCTGATGGCGCGGATACGACGCGGCAGCGGCTGCCGAGCCTGGAAGGGCTTCCTCCGGTCATCGCCTTCATCAGCGACCAGCCCCAGTCGCGACGGAAGGAAAACATCGCCGTGCGCGACATCTATGCCCCGCAGGAAGTGGCCGTTGGGGTCACCTCCGAGGTCTCTGCGGTGTTGGAGTACTCCGCGGCCTTTGAAGGCAAGTCAGCGCAGGTGGAACTTCTTGAAGGACAAAAAACTCTCACCGCAAAGACCATCAAGTTTCCCAACGGGAAGACGAGTCTCCAGGTTTCGTTCCCCTATGCGCCGGAGGAGAAGGGACTGAAGAAGATTTCATTGCGACTTGCCGGCGAGTTCAAAGACGCTTTTCCGTCCGACAACCAGCGCACCATCGCGCTTCATGCTACGGACCGGAAACTGCACGTTCTATGCATCGAAGGCGGATGGAATTGGGATTACCGATTTCTTTCACGCTCGGTTCGAAGCGATCCGGACATGCGTTTCTACGGACTCCTCCTGAACAAGGACGGGCGTTTCACCGCGATCAGCGAACACAACGCCGAAAAGACCACATCCGGTCTGCCGGAGAAGATTGAATCCCTCGCGCCCTTTGACGTGGTGATCATCGGAAACATAGAGCGCACTTCCCTGTCCGACGCGTTTCTGGAATCCCTGGAGACATTCTGCGGCGAACATACCGGTGCAGTCATCTTTCGAGGCGGCCCCGACATCTTTGATACTCTTGGCGGCGTCGGCGGCGTCGGATCGGTCATCGAGGCTCTTAGTCCACTCGTGCCGAGCGAAGTTCGGCCTTACACAAAGGTAAAGTTCCGCTTGCAGCTCACACAGGAAGGGCTCGCGTCGCCAGTTTTCAGAATGAAAGAGGATGCCAGCGAGAATGAAGCATCCTGGCAGACACTGCCGGAACTGGAAGGCGCAAACATCTTCCAGCGTGCCAAGCCCGCGGCCACCATCCTTGCCGTGCGGCCTGTCGACGAGACCGATGGTGAAAAATTGCCGATCATCGCATCGCATTTTTACGGCACTGGCCGTGTCGTCGTCGTTGGCACCGACACTTTATGGCATTGGGCCTTCCGTTCAGCGCAGCCCGAACAGCGAGAGGCATTCGACCGTTTCTGGCGCCAGTTGATTCGATGGGCCGCCGCGGATACCTCGAGCGCATCGCTCATCACGCCTGAGCTCTCCTCCCTGCAGAATCTCTACATTCAAGGACAGCCCGCTCATTTCGTGGTTTATTCTCCTGAAATCGCAAACGTGCGAGACGCCAAAGTTGAACTGAAAGCGGTCATCAGAGACTCCCAGGGCGAAGTACAATCCGTGCCGGCGAAGCCTGACCGCGATACTCCTGGTCGATGGACCTTTACCTACCGCCCGCAGGAAGCGGGTGAGCTTTGGTGCAGCGTCCAGGCCTCGGTCGCCGATAAGCAATATTGGTCGAAGACGCTCTACTTCCACGTTCAGCCTCCCCGCAACGAAGCGGAATCCGAACCGGACATTGAAATGCTCCGCTCCATTGCCCGCAGCACTGGCGGCAAGGTGCTGCCGCTCGATCGTCTGAACCAGGAAGCCGCCGCGCTCCGATCCGAACCAGAACTCAGAAACGCACAAAGCAGAATTGAATTCTGGCAGTCGCCATTCTATTTCGGCATCATTGTATTTCTTGCCGGGCTCGAGCTGCTGTTGAGGAAGATGAGAAGTTTGATCTGATACGTAATACGTAATGCGTAATACGTAATCAGAAAGAACCTGACTGTCTGAGGGGTCTCTGATTACACGGTTACGGTCCAGCGTCTTGTTTTCTTGAAGAGATTTCCTGCAAGTAATTGGGCCTATACTCTTTCTTCTTCATTCGTTGTTTCCTTTAAT
>JASLXP010000154.1 GCA_030740295.1 Planctomycetota bacterium | reverse complement strand
GCAGTTGAGGCAACCGACCTGGAGTACGTGAATCGTGCCGGGTTCATGGTGATGGTGAATTTCTCCAAAAGACTGGCGGAGAAGGACGGGGCCCTGGTGCTCGCAGGTCTGACCCCCAAAGTGGAGCGCATCTTTGACATGCTTGGTCTGCGCACCTTCTTGAAGGTGGTTGCTTCGATCGAACAGGCAACTCAGGCTCTGGTGAACGGGGACACTGAAGAATTCAACGAGAATATGCGGCAGGCAATGGCCGCGGAAGACAGCGACCCATTCGGCGACGCCAGCGCCACCCAGAGCGATGAATTTGATTTCGACGCCGCGCTCAAGCAGGCGGAAGACGAATCTTCACAGCATGAAGCGCAGGAAGATGAAGACCCATTCTCGGATACCCTTGATGACGACCCCCTCGCCGCTGTGCTGGAGGCAGGCCTTGCCGAGGAAGCCCCCCTGGACCAGTCCGAAGCGATGCCGATGGTTGATGAGGAACGGGAAGGTGATGCACATTTCCCGATTTTCCTCCTTTGCGCAGATTGCTCGGCAAACCTGCAGGTGGAACGCGCTGGCCCCTACCGCTGCCCTCGATGCGGCAGCCTGTTTAGAGTCATGGAGGATGGTGAATATGAATTTGTAGAAAACCCTTCGCCGCGGCCGATCCGAATGGAGGTCCCTTCTACTATCGAAGCGACACGGGGATTAATCGACTTTCTCAGTTCAGTGGCCAAGCCGGTGCTGGAGCAGAAAGAGGTGGTCGCACAGCTCCAGAGGGCCTTGGGCTCAGTCTGCCGTTTCGTTCGGGATATCGCTTTCGAAGGCAATGAAAATCAATCCTTCCAGGTCCTTATCGTTACCGATGAAGAACGGGTGGTCGTAGAGATTGCAGACAGTGGAAAGCGGGTCGAACCCGCGGCCGTGCGCGCCGAAGTGCGCCCTCACGTGGACTTGATTGAAGTGAAGCCAAGACTCGGCGGAGGAAACCTCTACAAACTCGTGAAAAAGTCCGAGGCCGAGAAAGGGGAAAAGCCCGGTGGCGATACTTGGCAGGTTTGACATATCGCCCCGTGACAAGGTGAAGAAGATGGTTGACGGTAAGCCAAGGCTGGGTTCATCCGTGGCCCTCTTCATCCGTGGCCCTCTTCATCCGTGGAGTCATCACTTGAGCTTAAACAGCCTGAACAGCTCCGATTCCACCCGTGCAGACTTTGCGATCTTCTGCATCTGAGCGGCAATCTCGGGCTGGGCGGACGCGACATCCTTCTTCTCGCTGATGTCGTCCTCGAGATTGAAAATCTGGAACTGTTTTTCGGGGGCTTTCGTCACGCCATAGCGCACCGCCTTCCACTTGCCCATCCGGATAGCCTGCTTGCCGCGATACTCCCAGTAAAGGTAATCATGCTTTTTCTGTTTGGAAGCTTGCCCCAGCAGGGACGGCAACATTGAGATGCCGTCCGTTTTTGCCGGCGCGGATACGCCAGCGAGATCGCAGAACGTCGGCATGACATCCCAGTGTGCCGAGATGTGATCAGTCGTTGTGCCTGCCTTAATCCGTCCTGGCCAGCGCGCGATGAGAGGGACGCGGATGCCGCCGTCATAGAGATCGCGCTTGATGCCGCGGAGCTTGCCGCAGCTTTTGAAAAACTTCGGATTGTGGCCGCCCTCCCGGTGAGCACCGTTATCAGAGGTGATCATAACAAGCGTGTTTTCATCGATGCCGAGCTCCTTGAGCAACGCCATCACGCGTCCCACGTCTTCGTCAAGCTTGGTCATCATGCCGGCGAACGCGGCGACTGGGTTCTTCACTTTCGGTCCGGAGTACTTGCCAATCCTGTTTTCGAATTCGGGAAACTGTTTCCGAAACGGCCCCACATACCTCTCCGGCACATGCATCGCCGCGTGCGGTATCGTGACCGGCAGGTAGCAGAAGAACCTCTTTCCTTTGTTGGCCTTGATGAATTCCAAAGCCTCCTCAACGATCAGATCGTGCGTGTAGGTCTTGCCATCGAGCGGAATACGTTCCCTATCTTTGCGGATGTAGTTTGGATAGTAGTTGTGCGCGTGGCGCTGGCAGAGGTAGCCGTAAAACGTGTCGAAGCCCTGTTCGAGCGGATCGCCGACAGAGCCCGGCGCGCCCAGGCCCCACTTGCCGAACATCCCTGTTGTATAGCCGGCTTCTTTGAGCTTTTCGGCGATGGTGATCGAATCGGCAGGGATGTGCCATTGGCCTTCCGGCCTGACCTCTCGGTTTGCCCTGATGTACGCGTGCCCCGAATGCAGCCCAGTCATGAGAATGCAGCGCGTCGGCGCGCAGACCGTGCTGCCCGCGTAGTGGTCGGTGAATTTGAGACCTTCGGCGGCCACCTTGTCGATGTTCGGCGTCTTGAATTTCGTCTGACCGTAACAACTGAAATCACCATACCCGGCATCATCAAGCATGATGTAGATGATGTTCGGTTTGGTTTCTTCAGCGGATACTTTGAAAGTGAAAAGAGCGGCGAGACAGAGGAGGGCTTGGATGTGCATGAGGTGTGTTCGGATTCAGGATTCTGAGATGGGAAATCGGAGATTCAGGATTCGGATGCGGAATCCGCCTGCAACTTTGCAGCGATCAACGTGTTCTCCAACAGCATGGCACGAGTCATTGGCCCGACGCCTCCCGGCACCGGAGTAATGTGCCCGGCCACTTCCTTTGCGCTCTCAAAATCTACATCGCCCTTGAGTTTTCCATCGACCACATTGATGCCAACGTCAATGACCACCGCACCTGGCTTGATCATATCACCCGTCACCAGACCGCGGCGTCCGGCAGCGACAACCAGGATATCCGCCTCACGGCCTTCAGCGCCCAGGTCGGGTGTCCGTGAATGACATAAAGTGACCACCGCATGTCTGTTGAGCATCAACAGCGCGACCGGCTTGCCCACCAGAATGCTCCGGCCGATGACAACGGCCGTCTTGCCCTCGAATGTCGTCCCCGTGCTTTCAATCATGGCAATCGTTCCCCGGGGTGTGCAGGGTACGAGCCTCTCATTACCCGATACGAGCTCACCGAGGTTGGTGGTAGTGCAGCCATCCACGTCCTTCATTGGATCAATCGCATTAATGGCCTCGTGAGAGTCCAGGCCATCCGGCAGCGGCAACTGAACGAGGATGCCGTGAATCTCAGAGCGATCGTTCAGGCCTTGAATGGTGTCGAGCAATTCCGATTGGCTGGTCGTCTCCGGCAGATGATGTTTCTCTGAATAGATGCCGACCTTCTCGCAATCTTTCTGCTTGTGGCTTACGTACCGAGAAGACGCCGGGTCGTCACCCACCTGCACCACGGCCAGGCCGGGCTGAAAGGTCAGGTCGCTGACCTGCGCCTTGATACGTTCACGGGTTTCCTGGGCGATGGCTTTTCCGTCAATGATGGATGCGGACATTGGAAGGATGGTTGATGGTCAATGGTTGATGGATGGAGGTTGCGAATTGTATGGATGGGGGCTGGTCAATCAAGAGAGTGGGCGGAGGATGGGAGTGTAGGCGGATAGAGTGATCGAATGGTGGAAAGGTGGAGTGATGGTGTGATGGAATAGAGATGCGAACTTCAGAGGATTCACCTCTCTTTCTTAATCGAATCTGAGCCTTTCAGGCGCTGTAAAGCACCATTTCGGCAATCAAATAATTCCTCAGTAGACAAGAAGAACCGGACCATCCATTTCCTCTTTGAGTTTCGCCAATTCCGATCTCTCGACGTGCATGGATGTGGCATGACACAGATTGTAGAAACTCACATCGCCAGTGGCCGGAGGCAACTGCCCTGAGGTTAGTTGTTCCAGGATTTCTGTGTCGTAATTCGGGTTTGGCGGCAGCAATAAAACGAGTTTTTGAGGTCTGCCAGATATGGAAAGGACCCGGAGCCCCGAACATGTCGATACCTTGATTGCCCCGTCCGAAAGCCCCATCCGCATGGAATAAAGAATCGTATTCAGAGAGCGCAGGACCTGAAAGGCCGGCCGCGGATTACAGAGCCCGTCGAGTATGCCGTGGCTGTAATCCATCGTGCGGTCCAGCGTGATCAGGGGCTCGAAAAAGATTCGTGAATCAGGAATCGTGCTGACGGCAAACAATGCCTCAGCGGCCTGGTTACAATTGTAGAGGTCGGATGGCTTTCCAAGCTCGTAGCGAAAATCAAGAACGCCGATGTGACTTAATTCCGGCAGCGCGCCGACCTCCTGGATTACCGAGCACGGACTCGCAACCTCATCGATGCAGCAGAGGACACTATCCAGTTTCAGATCGTGTGAAACGAGTTGGTCGTTCAAATCCGCAAGTTCCCTCGTCCGAAATCCAATCCGGGTTCGTGGATGCTGCTTGCCGGGCACCAACTCCCTGGGGGCGATCCCGGCCAGGCACATGGGGGTCACAGACCGGCTGCGAAATTCATTTAACCACCGGGCAAATGCCTCTGATGAAAACTCGTGAACCGTCGCCTGGATTTCCCATTCATCAGCCAACACATCGGTTGCGGCAGGCGGCACATCGAATCGGGTCTGCTCAGACCAGATCGCGGTTGCACGGATCTGAATCCCCTCTTCACGAAGACATCCGAGCCGCTCGCGCTGGAAACTGTCTGTCAGATCCGATACCGGTATTCTCACCCAACTGGCGCCCAGTTCCTTGAGGGCCATAAGAGGATAATCATTTCGCACTTTTTCACGGACGATCGCTGGCCAGGCAACAGGCGCCTCAGCAATAGAGGAAAGCGGATGCCGCAGAGTGATCCCAAGTGGCGAGTTCTCCATCGAATGAGGCAGGCGAGTGACCAATCTTCTCACCGATATCGATTCGTCCAGCGGCTCGACCTCGCCATTCGTCCGCAGGAAATGAACATCCGTCCTGTCCTCAAACACTCGAAGAAAGTAGAAGCCCATCTTCGGCGTATCGTCCCGGCCCCGCTCAGGAGGAGCTGAGGCAGTGAAGACATGCGGGAAGGCCGGCCTGGTGAACGACGGTGAAGCGCATACGTAGAAGCGCGTCGTCCCGCGGATATCGAAGAACGCAAAGTGAGTGTGCCCCGTCATCAACAACTCTGTTCCGTATCGCTGCATCAGATCGAGAAGCCAGCCTCTCGCGGGTTGGGCGATGTTGTCGTAGTGACCCAGCGAAGGCTCATCCTCATCCACCAGGTAAGGCGGCATGTGTTGAAAGAGAAAAATCCGTTTCGACGCGTTCGCTTTCAAATCCGCTTCCACCCAATCCCTCTGCTCATTCGCCTCGGCAGAATCCGTGTTCATTATCTGAGAATTGAGCACCACAAAGTGGCAGCCTTCATGGTTGAAGCAGTACCAAGAAGGCCCCACATTTTCGTGATACCAGTCGAGCACCTCCTGTGAGACATGCGGTGCCGGCATGGTCGGATCCGGCTTGTCACCAACATCCTGATTCCCCGCGACCGGATGCACTTCAACACCAATGCGCGCCATCTGTTCGGCAGCATCGGTCATCGCCTGCTTGTGCCGATCCGTTCCGTGGTATTCCTGCGCACGGTCACCGAGATGCATGACAAAATCCGCATCCAAGGTTCTCACAAGCTGCAGCGCGTGCCCCGCCCTGGCCGTCTGCTTGCGACGGGATTCAAACTCCAGCGGCTTGTCGCCCACATCAAGCATGTAATGCGTATCAGTAATGACGACGAATTCGAACAGGACTTCTGGGAGGAATGCGCGGTCAAACATGAAAGAATGCGAGTGTGGGAGGAATGAAATGTTGGGTGTATTGGAATACTGCAGGATTGGAAAGATAGATTATTGGACTGTTGGATCGCCAGACTTCATCATTCCTGTATTCCGGTCTTCCAATATTCCATCACTCCAACACCAATATGTCTCCCAATGCTTCCAAACTTTCTTCACATCGGCGCGCCTAAAGCTGCTTCTTCCTGGTTATGGCAAGTCTGCAAAGAGCATCCGGAGATCTTTGTACCGGAGAGTCCTGATAATGTGAACTTTTTTACTGTTCATTTTCATCGCGGGCTTGGATGGTATGAGGAGACTTACTTTTCAGGAGCACAGAACGAACCGGCTGTTGGAGAATTCAGTAATTCCTACATGATGTTCGAGCCGGCTCTGGACCGAATTGCTGCACATTTGCCCGAAGCAAAACTGACTCTCACGCTACGCCATCCTGTTGAGCGCGCATGGCTTCAATGGGCACACATTCATCTTAAGAAAGGCAAGTACGGTTTTGACCCGGCCAACGAAATCGGCATTCCCTTTGAGAAGACGCTTCACCATCACGGCCACCAGTGGTTCAGGAATTGGATGGAACCGGGGCTCTACTCACTTCACCTGAAACGTATCTACGAACGGTTTCCAGGAGAACAGGTCCTGGTCATGTTCTATGACGACCTTGCGCGGCAGCCTGGGATGTTCCTCAAAGACTACTTCAGTTTCCTCGGCGTGGATGCTGAATTCGAGTCGTCACTGGTCGGCCGCCAGATCAATCCGGACGCGGCGCAGGCGGATCCTCACGAGTGGGTGTCCCGCGAAATATGGAACGAACTTCATGACGTTTTTCGCGATGATATTTCTGAGCTCCAGGAACTCACAGGCAGAAATCTGAATGATTGGTTGCAGCCTTAGAAGGATCAGGCTGCCGAACCCATACCACGCCCAGCTATGATTCAAGATCTTTTGGCCCTGATTGCATTCTGCTTGATTCAATTGGCCAATCTGTGCGCCGAGCCTCCCAACATCGTCGTCATCCTTTCCGACGATCAGGGGTGGGGCGATCTCAGCCTCAACGGCAACAAGAATCTCAGCACTCCCAACATTGATTCGCTCGCGCGGGATGGCGCGAGCTTCGACCGCTTCTTCGTTTGCCCGGTCTGTTCACCCACCCGTGCTGAATTTCTTACCGGCAGGTATCACGCGCGCAGCGGGGTCTACAGTACTTCCGCCGGAGGGGAACGGATGGATCTCGACGAGACGACCATTGGTGATACGTTCAAGGCCGCGGGCTATGCGACCGGCGCGTTCGGCAAATGGCACAACGGCATGCAGTATCCTTATCACCCCAACGGGCGCGGCTTTGATGAATTCTACGGTTTCTGTTCCGGCCATTGGGGCAACTACTTCAACCCGCCCCTCGATCACAACGGCAGGATTGTTCGCGGGAATGGATTCGTCATCGATGACTTCACGGACAAGGCGATGGAATTCATGGAGAAGAATAGAGACCGGCCTTTCTTCGCCTACCTGCCTTACAACACTCCGCATTCCCCCATGCAGGTGCCCGACCGCTGGTGGAACAAGTTCAAAAGCAAGGAACTTGAAATGCATCATCGCGATCCCAAACGTGAAAACACCGGCCACGTTCGCGCCGCACTCGCCATGTGCGAAAACATCGACTGGAACGTCGGCCGAATTCTCAAGAAGCTCGATGAGCTCAATCTCGCGGACAAAACCATCGTCCTCTATTTCTGCGATAACGGGCCAAACGGATTCCGCTGGAACGGTGGCATGAAAGGAAAGAAGGGTTCGACCGATGAAGGAGGGGTCCGCTCTCCGCTACTCGTCCGCTGGCCGGGCAGGATCGACAAGGGAATGAAGATCACTCAGATCAGCGCGGCCATCGATCTCCTGCCGACCCTGGCCGATCTCGCCGGTATCAAGATTGCCAGCAAGAAGCCTCTTGACGGAGTCAGCCTCAAGCCGCTCATCCTCGGCAAGCCCGACGAATGGAAGGAGCGCGTTCTGATCAATTCCTGGAGGGGCCGAGTCAGTGCACGTTCGCAGCGGTTTCGACTGGATAACAAGGGCAAGCTTTTCGACATGGTCAACGACCCGGGCCAATACAAAGACGTCTCAAAAGCACAGGCCGACGAAGCCGCTCGCCTTAAGATGATCGTTGCTGAATGGCGGAAGGATGTGCTCTCAGAATTGGGCAAGGACGAACGGCCCCTTCTCATTGGCCACTCTGACTATAAGTACACCCAGATCCCGGCCCGTGACGGAAAAACGACCGGCGGGATCAAGCGTTCGAACAGATTCCCAAACTGTTCCTATTTTACGAACTGGAAAAGTGTGGACGACGCTATCACCTTTCCGGCGGAAGTGGGCGCCGATGGCCGGTATGAAGTCGAGCTTCATTACGCGTGCCCAAAGGCCGATGTAGGGTCAACGATTGAGCTGAGCTTCAATGACTCCAAATTGACGGCCCGTATCTCCCAGGCACACGAGGCCCAGCAACGAGGGGGCGAACACGATCGGGTAAAGCGAAGGGAATCCTACGTGAAAGATTTCAAGGCGATGGATCTGGGTACGATTCACCTGAAAAAGGGCAAGGGCACACTGGTTTTGCGTGCGACGAATATTCCGGGCTCACAGGTGGTGGATTTCCGTCTCCTGATGTTCACCAGGGCGGGTGATTAGAAGAATAGATGACGCGAATCATTCCCGTCCTTTTCATTGCTCTGCCTTTTTCTCACGCGGAGGTCGCTGCGGAGCGGCAAGACCACACCGCACAGCCCAGTGAAGTCTCGTTCATCAAAGACGTCGCTCCCGTCCTCGATAAACGCAACTGCTCGGCGACGAACTGCCACGGTGGAGTTTACGGCAAGGGTGGATTCCGCATCTCTTCCTTCACCTGTCGGCCGGAAGCGGACGCGGCAGCGATTTCACTCGCTGAAAAAGGACGGCGGGTCAATCTGTTGATGCCGGTGAACAGCCTGTTCCTCATCAAAGCGGCCAACAAGATTCCGCACGCGGGCGGCGAGCTCATGCCGGTGGGCAGCGATGACTACAAGACATGCCTGGCATGGATCCGAGCAGGTGCGAATCCTGAAAATTCGCCCGTCACCGTTTCCAAACTGGAAGTCGCACCTGCCATCGTGGTCCTCAAGAAAGATCAGGAGAAGTCACAGCTCAAGGTCACCGTTCTGTTCTCTGACGGTGATGAGCGGGACATGACCAGCCATGCCAGGTATTTCTCGGATGCTCCTGACGTGGCCGACGTCTGGAAAAGCGGCGCAGTGATGCGTACCGGCTCTGGGAGAACAAGAGCCATGATTCGTGTGCTCGGTCACACAGCAGAAATAGAAATTCTCTGCCCCGCCGAAATGGCCGACCCCGTGCTTGCGATCAAGCTGGCTTCCGTGAGCATCTGGACGGGTGGACTTCTCGATTCTTTGCGCCGCACGGACAGCGCGTCCTTCAGGCGCCGCTTCAGAGAGCATCCCATCCATAAACAGTTCAGTGAGAGACTATCCAACAGGGAACTGATAGAGCAGCTCTACACCCGATTACTCGGCGCGGCCCCATGCAAAGAAGAACTCAGGAACGGTCTGGCTCACCTGGAGGATGCAAAGGATCGCCGAAGAGGTTTTGAAGAATGGGCCTTTGTAATCGTGACATCCCGGAAGTATCTGTCGCGGCAATAGCCGGTTTTCAAATTGGCAAATAAGAGCCTCCAACGAATTCAGGGACAACGAATGAGGACGAGCAAAAGAGTTCCCAACGAATTCAGGGAAACAACGAATGAAGACGGGACTCATCCACCGGAAAAAAAGCTTCCAACGAATGAAAGGAAACAACGAATGAAGAAGGGTTTCTTCCGCCGGCGAGAAGCTTCCAACGAATGAAGATGGGCTTCATCCGGGAAAAAGCTTCCAACGAATGAAGACGGGCTTCCTGTGCGTGGAGACAGCTCCCAGGAAACGCCTGCATCCAAGCTCACAACTTACTTATTACTTATTACTCATTACGCATTGCGTGTGTTGACCAGCCACTTCCGGAACGAGATCATATCTCCCGTCATATTCCAAGCGTCGTAATCCCATGCCTATCGTCACCTGCCCGCATTGCCGGAAACAATATAACGTCTCCGATTCCCAGTTTGGGCAGAACGCCAAGTGCGGAGCGTGCAGCAATGTCTTCGAACTAAAGGCCCCCGAGCCTGAAGCCATGGGCGTTGATGACGAGACGCGTATCCCGACCGGGCACGAGATAAGCGCGGCCGGTGATGACGAAGACGACAGCTTTTATATGGCCGCGATGGGCGGAGACGATACCGCCGTCATCCATAGGGGTTTGGAGGCCGACTACGATGAAGACGATGATACGCCCATCTCGGATACCTCCGCTTACGAGGCATCGGAAGACCACATTCCGGATCAGGAAACGCTGAGACCCGGCGATGAAGATTCCACGAAGTCCACCATACCCAGGCAGCGGGTGAGGGTGGCCGGGCCGCTGTTCAGGCCGGGGGAGGTCATCCTCGGGCTCTACTCTGTCATCGAACTCATCGGTGAAGGCGGCATGGGTTCAGTTCACCGGGTGCATCATCGTGGCTGGAAAGTGGACATGGCGGTCAAGTCCCCGCGGCCGACCGCGCTTGCAGATGAAAAATCGCGAGGGCTGTTTGAGCGAGAGGCAGAAGCGTGGGTCGACCTCGGGCTCCATCCGAATATCGCGTCCTGCTTCTATGTGCGTGAGGTAGGCGGCTTCCCGTGCATCTTTATCGAGTTTGTAAACGGCGGCAGTCTTCGCACCTGGATGAAGCGGGGGCTGATAAAGGACTACGAACGCATCCTCGACATGGCTATTCAGATCTGCGACGGCATGTCCCACTCGCATCGTCGGGGCATGATTCATCGTGACCTGAAGCCGCCCAACTGTCTCATCACAAGGAACGGCGCTGTCAAGATCACAGACTTTGGTCTGGTGAAATGGGCCACGGAATCGACGGATGGGCTGGTCTCCGAACTCGATAACCTGCCTATGTCCCGGGGCGATATTTCGGTCACCACTGAGGAGGGCTTGTCGGGCACTCCCGGCTACATGGCGCCGGAGCAGTGGGGCCAGCTCCGGGGAGAGTCCGAGCCGCCGCCGGTCACAAAGGTCACCGATATTTATGCGTTCGGCATTCAGCTCTATGAGATGGTATGCGGCCTGCGCCCGTTTAATGATTTGACCACTCCGCTGCCGGTCGTGCGCAGACGGCATCGAGAGGAGACGCCACCCGACCCTTCCGTCCACCGTGAAGAAGTGCCGGAGAGCCTGAAGCGCGTAATTTTCAAAAGCCTCGCAAAGTCTCCCGAAGATCGATACCAGTCTTTCGAGGAAACGCGAGAAGCACTGGCCGAAGTTTTCGAAGAGGTGGTCGGCACACCTTACCCCCGCGAGGCGCCTTCAGAGGCGCAGCTCGTGGCTGATGACATGAACAATCGCGCACTCAGTTTTCACGACCTTGGCCGGGTGGAAGAATCAAAAGTCATGCTCGGACGCGCACTGTCCGCGGATCCCAACCATCTCGAGGCCAATTACAATCGAAACCTGCTGGAATGGCGGGTCGGCAATCAGACGGATGAGGAAGTGAGTAACCACATCCAGGAGCTCTGCAAATCCGGCACGCAGGGATGGCGCGGTTCTTACATGATGGGGCTCATCCATATGGAGAGGCGACAGGCGGTCGAGGCCGAAAGAGTCTTGCAGGACGCGTGCAAAGATTCGGACGTGCCCGCCTACGCATGGACAGCCTGGGGCAACGCTCTGACCGGCGCGGGCAAGTACTCCGAAGCTCTCAACGCCTACCGGGAGGCGCAGGTCAGAAAAGAACATCTTCAGGAGGTGCTCAAGCGCGCCGCGGTCGCCCTCGTCATGGCCGGTGAGACCGAAAAAGCAAAGCAACTGTTACAGGGCGAAATCACCGATGAAATCAAGAGGTCGTTTCTCTTTGGAGGCGGCCGGCAACTCGAGCTCAAGGGCCACGACGGCCCCATCCGCGACGTGGCCCTCAGCCATGATGGCGCATGGGGTGCCTCTGTCGGCCTCGAACCTGACACCTCCCTTCGGATGTGGGATTTTGAGAAGGCCGAATGCCTCGAAACGGTCAAGCTCCCTGATGTAGCGTTCACTTCCGTAGCCATTACCGGTGATGGCGGCAGGGTCCTGGTCGCGTGCAACGACCGCTCGCTGCGCATGTGGGATGTGCAGCGGCGGGCATGCCTATGGTCCTCTGAACAGGTCAAATGGGACGTGTCGTTTCTGTCCATGGATTCAGAAGGCAACCGGGCGATCACCTTCAGCCGGACAGGCCGCTTCACTGAATGGGACATGTCAGACGGCAGATTGATCCAATCCACGAAGCCCGTCGAAAAAGTCGAACACTTTGCTGCAACCGGGCCGGCCGGGCGAGGCATTTTTTCCGAGGGGCGTTCCTTCTACGCCATCGACTTCGTCGATGGAAAAAGTGAGCGGATGCCATTCGCCGCAATGAATATCACCGGAGTCGCCATCAGCAGAAATGGGCGGACGGGATTGGTCTCTACCCGTGAAAACAACATCCACGTTATTGACATCCACGAAGAAGAAGAGATCGGTGTCTTAAAAGGCCACAGTTCTGAGATCTTCAGTATGTGCTTTGATGGCGCAGGCAATTACTGCGTTTCATCAAGCCGGGATAACACGCTCCGTCTCTGGAGAATCTCTACAGGCCAGTGCATTCTCACTTCACGCGCGTTTGCAGGAAACGGAGCGCCAGTGAAGCTCAACCAGAGCGGCCGGTATTGCGTATGGGGCGGGTGGGACAGGCTACTGCGTTTCTGGATTCTCGGATCCGATTGGCCTCCGGCGCCACTGGTACCTGCGGAAATCGTTTCGTCGGAGGAGGCACTTCAAAGGCAGCATGAAGCCAACAAGCTTCAGACCGAAATCAAGGATCATCTGGCGTCAGGCAGGCCCTCGGAAGCGGCAACGCTGGTCCAAAAAGCCAGGATTATTCCTGGTTACGAACGGGACCCGGGCATCATGCACCTGTGGAATGAATGCGGGCTGCGCGGCCGAAAGCGTTCGCTGCGGAACGGCTGGCGCCTGCGCACTATTCGTGCAGACGGGCCGGTGACAGCGGCGGAGTTTACCTCGGATTCCAGGATGGTCATGATTGGAGACGCGCTCGGCCGCCTGACCTTGTGGGACATTCAGAAGGGCGAACCAGTACACGAACTCGTCGGACACGAGAGCGTCATCAACGCCATCGTCATGAAGGCCGGTGAACCTCTCGCTTTGACCTGCTCCGGCATCGGACGTGGCGGGGACGCAAGCGCGCGGCTCTGGCATCTTGAAAGCGGCACCCAGATTTCCGTTATCGAGTGCATTCAGGGAGTCAAAGCCGGCGCCATCAGCCCCGATGGCAAACTGGCTTTACTCGGTACGGGCGAGGTGCTGCGCGAGGCGCCGGTCAGGCTCTGGAATCTCGATACCATGCAGCCGGTGCGCGATTTTGAAGCGCACAATGACCCCGTCACCTGTGTCGATTTTCATCCCAGCGGACGCTGGGCCATCTCCGGCAGCGAAGACCTCACTATCAGGCTCTGGGATCTTGACACCGGTAATTGCGTGCGGGCCTATGAGGGGCACGAAGAGGTCATCACCTCCGCATGTTTCCGGCCGGATGGAAAGCGGTTCGTCACCAGCAGCCTCGACGGCACCCTGCGAATATGGGGTACACGAACCGGCGAACAGCGTGGAATGCTCAAGACGGATGTCGCTATCACCTCCGCGGTATTCTGCCCCGATGGCCAGTTCATGCTGCTCGGAGGGCTCGATCAGAATCTGCAGCTCTGGAGTATGACCAGCGGAAAGATGCTTCGATCCTTCGAAGGCCACACCAAAGAATTGAAGGCCATCAAATTCAGCCCCGACGGCCGATACGCACTCTCCGGCAGTTCCGATCAGACCGTCCTGCTGTGGGAGCTCGATTGGGATTTCGAGTTCCCGGCAGCGGAAAGTCTGGATAAAACCATCAAACCGTTCCTTTCGAATTTTCTTTTGCAGCAATGCCCCTCGAACGAGACCACGGGCATTCGTTCCGGAACACCTACACTGGATGAAGAGTCATTCGAGCGCCTGGCCCACGAAATGAGAATTCGTGGATTCGGATGGGTGCCGGAAGATTCACTGAAAGAGACGGTGACCGCCGCTCTAAAGAGCTGGCAGATGCCAGATATTGTCGGGGTGTAAGGGTGAGAGAACTCGTGATGCGGGGGACGCTCTTTGGAGTGCGGTAGCTTGTACTACAACGAAGAATTCTGACGTAAGCTGTTGGAGTAACGGCTTTATTTAGCCGGGTCTGGAGCTATCGCAAACTCGTGCCCGGTGAATGAAGCCGTTACCCCAACCAAGCCGCCTCGAGATTCGTGTTTCCAGTTGAATTCCTCGAGAGACCAGTAGATCAAGACGGGGGTGTCTTTACGGATTTCAGGGGCAAAGCCCCGGTTGTTTGCCTAGCCCAGCCCAACGGGCTGGGAAGCAATGAAGGACAACCAAAGGGGCAACCCCCCGACCAATTGCCCGACAGACATTCTGCAAATGGACGGGGCGTTGCCCCTGTTTGGCAATCCTTCTCTGAACCCAGCCCGTTGGGCTGGGCTAGGCAAACAACCGGGGCTTCGCCCCTGAACAAGAGGACTCCCATTTCTTTGATCCGTAAAAGCTCTTCCGTCTTGACCCACCAGCGCCGTAGGAACTTGTTACCGCTTTCACCTCTTAAGACGAGTAGCTCCGCGCCCTCATCCCCACAGCCGCCTCACAGTGATATCCCCGAGAAATGCGAACATGGCCAGGACCGCCAGCAAAGGCCAGAACTCCTTCTTCGATTCTTTGCGCTCGCCGCGTTTCAGAATCTCCGTTGGCTCGGGCTCGAAGGCGCCGTTTGTCTGTAGGGCCAGTTCTGTCAGCAGGTCCTCGTCAGGGCGGGCATTCGGTGATTCCACGGGCTTCTTCTCTTCGAAGACCGGCTCGGGCAGATGAATCGGATACGCGTTCACCCACGGGGCGTTGTCGCGGACACCTTCGATGACCAAGGCGGGCTCACGGATTGCAGGGACGTTTGTCTCACTCTCGTAATCGAAGAGACCTTTCTGCTCGAGACTCAATTCGTGCGGCTGGCCCTTTATGCCGATGATTCGAGCCCGGACGGAGTGCGGAAAATCTTCTTCAATAAGCGGCGCTCTGATGCCGAGTTTCAATCTGCCTTCGCGCATGGTCAGGCGAAGCAGCGCGTGGTCCATTGAATCCGCCCGTGAAGTCCAACGAATGAATTGCGACCAGAGCGTGCCGAATTGTTTCCACTCAGTGCCCGCTCCATGCCAGCCCGCGCGGAGCCCCGAAAGCAGAACGCTTACTTTACCGAGGCCGTTCACCCAGGTGGCGAGGATGGGGTCTTCCGTATTCCGAAAATTGGTCGTCAGCGGTTTGTACGCGGAGGGCTTGAGTTTGCTGAGGCTGTAGCTCTTCAGCACAGGGAGTCCTTCAGGGTCGATACCGTTGATAATGGGGTGCTCCTCGAATACCCGTGGTTTGAAATCGGAGTGGATGACGTTCACGTTCTTGAGGCTGTCTTCGATGTCTTCGAGGATGATGTTCGGCAGCGTCTTCACGTCCTTCACGTGATAAAATTCACCCTTACCTGCGTTCTTGAGCTTCTGCATGAATCGCTGATTGGCCGCGATGCCGATGGCCACCGTCGAAACGGTGATGTCATGATCGGCCATGTCTTTCACAAGCGGCACAAAGTTCTGCTCTTCCGTGATCCCGTCGCTGATGAGGACGACGTGCTGGCGGATGTTCATCTGCCGCTTGAGGAGCTCGTTGAAGACCTCCTGCATCGCTACTCCCGCCTGCGTGCCACCGCCCTGTCCGAGGTCTTTTATCTTTCTGATGATCTCGCTCTTGTTCTCATCCAGCGTCGTGATCGGGACGATCCAGTAAGGCTGGCTGTCGAAGGCCACAACGCCGACGACGTCGCCCAGCTTGAGACTCTTGATGGCCTGAATCGCTGCCTGCCGTGCCATCTCTATCTTCTGGCCGGCCATGCTTCCCGAACGATCGATCACCATCACCAGCGCGAAATCGCGACGATCTTTGACGGAACGGATGTCGAGTCTCACCGGTAGCAAATCCTCGAGTTTCGTTTTCCGATAGCTCGATAGAGTGGACTTGTCATCACCACCGAGTACCACGAACCCCAATCCCGCGTCCTGGACGAGCCGCGCAATCATTTCCATCTTCTCCAGACTGATGATGTCGGTCGTTACGTCGTTCAGAATGAGGCATTCATACTTGAGCAGATCCTGATAACTGCCGGGAAGCCCCTCACCATTTTCGACCTCAAAATCTTTGGACAGAAGTTGGGCCAGAAACTGCCGTCGTTTTTCGTCCGCATCCACCAGAAAAACTCTGGGCTTCGCGATGACATGCACGAAAGCCGCAGAGGAAACAGCAGGCCCGCTTTCGCCAATATTGAGCTCTGCACGAACGCTGTGGATGCCCGGCCTGGGCGAGTGCCAGGCCAGCCGAAAAGGACTGACGCCCGTTGGCAGCTCAAGTGAATGCTTTGCAATCACCGCGCCATCGAACCGGATCTTGAGCGAAGCTGCGGTCTCCGTGGTGGACGGGTTTTCTAGGAACACGTGGATGTAAAACCGTTCTCCGGAGCCGACCTGCTGCGGAACGGATACTTTATCAAAAAAAGGCCGGTCGAATGATTCGGCCCTCTGATGACCCGGGCCGAAGGTGAAGATTTTGGCCTGAGTGCTGCGAACCAGCGACAAAGCCTCGGCAACTTGATCTACATTTTCATTCCCGTCGCTCAGGATGACGATGCGATGCACGACACGGCTGTCTGCACCAAAAACGGCCGTGCGCAAAGCGCTCGCAAGGTTCGTTCGCGTGGTGTCGATATCGTAGCCCTGCTCAACAAACGTGTGTGCGCCTTTGCCCTGCAGAACTTCCTTTGCATCCCGGCCAAAGAGGATGAGCCGATAAGAATCCTCTTGTCTAAAGTGGAAACTGACCTGGTTTATGCGATCGATGAATTCGCGGCGTTCGCGGGCCGTGATGCTGTCGGAAGCATCTAACAGAAACGAAACCAGGAGAGGTGCCGGTTTGACACTGCGCAGTACTGGTTGCGCTGAGGCCAGCATCATCAGGAAAACCGCAACCGTCCGAAGGAAGGTGGACAATACGATCGCACGCCGCGGCAGCCGGTCGCGGTAAGCCCAGGCCGTGAGCCATCCAGCGACCAGAACTATCGCCAGAACCAGCCAGTAGAAAGTCTCATCAAATTGCCACGTTACTGAATCTGCCATAGCCGCGACAGATTACCTGTTTGCCTGGATCGCCGCATGCGGTCTGGGTGGGCTCGGATGATGAGGGCAGCGGATGGACTAACCGCGGATGAAGAGGGTCGCGGACGCGATTGCCTGTGAGCTTTCTGAATAGCAATCCGTGGGATGATCTCGTCATCTGTGTTAGTACAGAGACTCTACTCACCATGCGCGGCCTCTTCATCCGCGGTTCTTGTATTCCACGATGAAGGAGAGTCGCAGCGCCCCACATTTCAATGCGCAAGATACTCCCCCTGGCGCTGGCTTACTTTTGTCTCTGCCAGATCTATTTCTCGTATCCCCTCATGAAGGGCCAGCCATACCTGGTGGGGGATATGGAGACTCTGACCTATCCAAGGCTGATGTTTTTCGCGGCGAGCATTCGAGAAGGTGATTTTCCGCAATGGAATCCGCTCATCTTCTGTGGTGTGCCGTACGTTGGTGAACCGAGGTCACAGGCATTCTATCCATTCTCGTCCTGGCTGTTCGCTCTGTTGCCGCGGGCGGAGATGATTTTGCCTATCATTTCGCTGCACCTCACAATCGCCGGCCTCGGCATGGCGTTTCTCGCGCGGGAATGCATGAAGTGCGGTTGGTTCGCTGCCGGATGCGGTGGCCTGATTTACATGTTTTCCGGCTTTGTGTGCCACTGGGCCGAATTCCTCCCAGTTCTGACATCGCTGGCCTGGATTCCCTGGATCTTCTGGTCATGCATTCGATACCTGCGCGAGCCTGGAGGGGGCAGGCTTATTCTCCTCTCACTGTTGTGGTGCCTGATGCTCCTGACGGGCAGCCTGGAGATCGCGCCGGAGGTGGGCATCTTTGTGTTCGTGCCCCTCGCGGTACACCTGGTTATGGCGGGCAAGGGCCGGAAATGGCGCCCGTCTGCCGGCCTCATACTCGCTTTCGCCATCGGTTCCGGTCTGGCCATGATCCAGATCCTCCCTTCGATGGAGATGTTCATCTACTCCAGGCGCGCGCTCGGGTATTCAGCGGAACAGGCGTCAGGAGAATCCATGCCGATCTGGCGATTCTTTGCCGAGCTTGTCGTGCCGAATCTCTGGTCCTTCGAGATGATTGATGGCCGCCGGATTCCGAAATTCGTTCCGACCCCCTTTGCCGGGTATGTGGGGCTCTGTGCTCTGCTGCTCTCCGGCTACGGGTTCTTCAGGAATCGGAAGGACAAGGTTTATCGGAGCTGGGTTGTGTTCGCTGGCGCTGGGCTCCTGCTTTCATGGGGAGCAAACACTCCCGTTTATTACGTGCTCTATTACCTCGGCTTCCACATATTCAGACATGTGTCTGATTTCATTATCTTCTTCACACTCGGCGTAGGCATCCTGACCGCCGGTGGGGTTCACAATCTGCAGAAACTGGAATCGGACGGTAAAGGTTCTCTGCCACTCAAAACGCCGGTCAACTGGGTATGGGCGCCGCTGTTCCTGATGACAGGGGGGGGCATGCTGTACGCGCTTTCAGGTCCGCAGTGGCTTCATCCTCTTCGATCCCCTTTCGATGGAGTAGTCACCCTGACGCGGATGCTGGTGCAGGATTCTCTGGTCACGCTGTTTGCCCTTGTATCACTCGGCTCTTCGCTGCTGGTATCGACAAGGGCCCTGCGAAGAGCACTTCTGATAATTTCACTCTTCTTCCCACTCGTCGCGTTTGTGAGAGGTTCGGCCGTTGCCCGCATCGATCTTTTGACACCCTCTCAGTCGCGTGATCGGATCAGATTTACCGATCACGTTCGTGCGAACCTTGGGCCTTATCGCGTTTTTAACGATCACTGCATTCCACTGCGCAGTCACAAGACCATGGCTTACGGATTGCCGGAAGCCTGGGGCTACGAGAGCGGACTCTACCCCCTCCAGCGTTACTACATCCTGCAGCAGCAGATGCAGCCGGATACGCACCTCGCACGCACCAACGGCCGTCGGCTGATGGATTTCTTCTGTGCGCGGATACAGTTCTTTGACGAAAAAGTTGAGGACGAAAACCTCGAGCCCTTTTTCCGCTCCGGAAACTTCTTCGCCTATAGGAATCCACACGCGCTCCCACGCATAGGCTTTGCCACAGACTTTGTAGTGATGCCAAACGAACCCGCGCTTAACTTCATTGCTCGCGGCGATTGGAACCCGATGCAGCAGGTAATCCTTCCGGAACAACCCGATCTTCACGGTCACCCCAACGAAAAGACGGTGCCGCCGGAAAGGACGCCAATAGCGCGTATCGTTAAGGAAACGGCAGACCATGTCTTCTGCGAAGTGTACGCGGACCAGCCCGGCGCACTGGTCCTTCGAGATGCCTTCTATCCAGGTTGGGAAGCGATAGTCGATGGCCAGCCTGCTCGCGTGGAACAGGCGGATTTCATGTATCGCGCCGTCGCCGTGGAAAGGGGATTCCATAACGTGGATTTTGTCTTCAGACCCGCCTCACAGACGCTCGGTCTCACCGCGAGTATCGTGTCGCTGCTGATAGCCATCCTGGTTGTGGTCCGAGGCCGTCAGGCAGACGCTAAGAAATCGGCTGTGGATGTCCAGCCTAATGACCAGGCTATTTAGCCGCATCGCCCTAATGAAATCGCACTCATCTGACAGGATGGATGATTTCTGCTAATGGCGCTTCAACGACCTGATGGAGTATCTCGGGAGCGGCCGGAGTCGCTATGCCGACAGACCGCCGGGGACCCCAATGTGTACGGCCTTGTGACGGGTTCACTAATCGAGCTCGATGTGGACGGATTCCACCTTTCCCTGGAGCGGAAAAGGCGCTTTGTAATTGTAGACGGGCGAGTTTGGGTCTGAGCCGACTTGCAGGCCGTCGATGGGCGTCATCAGGAGCGGTCCCCTGGTCTTTCCGCGGGCGGCTTCCTTTCCGTTAACGGTGATGACGATCGTGCCGTCCTTTGCCAGGGAAACCTGGGCGGTTACTTTGCCGGCAGGGATCTTTTCATTGGTAACGATATGCGTCCCTTTGTTGTCATGCTTCGTCGCGAAGTTTAGCTTCCCGTCCTTCAGGTAGAGCGTGTACCCCGCACCGACTCCGCCCTGTGCGACAACGACTCCGTCGCCTTCCGCGGCGAACACCGCCTCGACCGTGAATGGTCTGCCTTTCACGTTTGGTGCTTTTGAGCGCTGGAGCCCGTCTCCATGCTTGAGCCTGAATTCGGTTTTCTTTGAGAAGGATTCTCTGCCGCGGCTTCTTTTGCGGGTCGGATCGT
>JASLXP010000153.1 GCA_030740295.1 Planctomycetota bacterium | reverse complement strand
TCGATGGAATCGTGATGGTAAACAGGGCCGTCGCGTTTCAGTGGTTTGGGAGGCAGGACCATTCTGTCAGGCTCGAAGACCCGACCCGCGACGTAGACGTGCCTGTCGTCGTAGGCGGTCATGAACTCGGTACGCAGTTTGGTGTCCTTGCCGGTCATGCTCTCTTTGAGAACGAGGGTGTCGCGACCGGCCCAGTCGTCCAGCGAACCGTCGATGGTGATGGGCCTCTGCACTCGGTCGCACTCGGCCACCTGGGCCACGTTTTCATCGAAGTGTCTGCCCTGGGTGAAGAACTTCTTCGTGGCACCGTTGTACCAGACCATCCGGTCGTGGTAGATGCTGCCTCTGGTGGTCTTCTTCAAGGCGCCGCGCAGCAGGGCTTGCAGCTTTGCCCGGACGTTGGTGGGGTAATTCTCAGTCCAGTAGACGCTCTTGGGCATGGATCTGACGGGGCCGGCGCCGTAACGGAGTTTCACGTCCGGCGAATACGACCACTTGACGTTTTCCCAGCGGTCGATGAGGAGGTCGTGGTACGCTTTCATCTCTTTGGCCGCGGGCCCAAACATCAGGGCAGAATACTCGTCAATCACGCCGTCGGGGTCTACGTCGGGGTTCCAGGCGATGGAATGAAACAGGTACAGCATCGTGACATCGTGGGCCAGCACCATGTGCCACTGGTCAAGAACCAGGCCGCCCAGTTTCTCTCGATTCTTGCGGTAGAAATTGGACAGCACGTGGGGCGCCAGATAAGGCATCTCCAGATTCTCGATCCGGATGTGCTGCGGGTAGTGATGATACATGACGACTTCGCCAACTGACCGCTTGTAGAGATCGTCAACCAGGTCTTCGGTGAACTTCAGGTACTTGGGCTCCTTCCAGTACACTTCGGGAACACCATGAAACACCTTTGACAGTATGACGTTCCTGGGCAACTCGATTCCCGCAGGAATTTCCATGGCGCCATACAGGTTGTAGACCACCACCTTGCCGGGCCACTTTTCGGCCGCGTATCCGGCCAACTTTTTCAGGTAGTGAAGTTCCTGAATGTACTTTGGGCGGTATTGGCTGTACTTCGCACTCAGCTTTCTGCACGTCTCGCAGAAGCAGCCCGGGAAGCCGTCGTTGGGAAACCAGTAGATATACCGGTCGTTAGGAGTGCAATGCCGGTAGGTGAACTTCTTGTGCTCTTCTCCGGTGCGGTCCCCGTACCGATACCAGTTGTCGATATCCTTGACATGCTGCCGAAACCCGGCCTCGGAACCGTAGCATCGCTGTGACGACTGATCCCCCTTCTCCCCCATCATCCGGGTTCCGTCCTTGCGCATGGCGAAGTACTCGGGCTTACCGGCGTAAAACTTGTGCCAGTAACAATCGGTATGGTTTCCAATGCTCAATGACGCGCGGCTCCGGCGTCTGAGAGCGTTGTGCACCCAACTGTACTTCACTGACGGCGCGATGTACATCTTGTCGAACGACTGGTACATTTCGTCGTTCCATTTCCGAAAGCCGAAGACGGGTTCGTCTCTGTACGAGACCGCAGGCACCACGACCTTGCGTTTCTTCAAGTCGGGGATGAAGACGCCGACGCGACCCGGACAATACCAGCGGATGCCGATGAACCGTTCCAGGAAGTCGAGCGAAGCCATCACCGTGCCGCGACTGAAGGAAGACCGTCCCAGACGGATCGTCCGGCGACCGGGGTGGAGATTCTTCTTGAATCCGTATTTGGGGTCGGCCTCTTTGCCGCACAAGGCAATCCCGTTGGCGAAGGAAACGACATTGAACCCGTCGTACTTGAAGTCCTGGGCCTTTTGAGCCGCGGCGGCAGAGAACTCATTCTTCAGTGGCCCGATGTAAATACCGGGACGACCGATTGTGCCGTCGTCATCGACAATCTCGAACGAGCCGCCGGTGGCCAAGTCCAGATATTTCTTCACCAGCGTCGCGCAATCAAGGTAGTAAGCGCTCGACTTGATCGTAATGATTTTGGCCTTTGGCTTTCCGTCCGCGAACAACACCAGGGGGGCCAACTTTTCCTTGAGCGTCAACTTGACGGGCACCAACCCCTTGGATTTCCATGGAGCTTCGTAGACGGTTGTCAGGTGAGGGTTGTCCACATCCTGGTACGGGCTCACGACGTAGTGCTCGTCGTTGAACTCGGGTGTGTCTTTATAGAACTTCCTCTCGTAAGCAGAAGCGCGGTCTGTGCCTGGTGCGACGACCAGATATGCGATTAACGCGAGGCTCAGAACCTGGACGGTCTTCTTTGTCATCATGTTCTCACTTTCCGTGTTCCTTGATCAGATGGAATGACGATTCGTATCGATAGTCGCCGAGAGGCTTGGGCGTTCGTGGGTGGGCACGATCGAGCAAACCGACCCAGTTGCATCCTCCCCGATATCGGGCATCCCCGACCCGCATCCCGATTGCCTCTACGAATTCCTTCTCCTTTGCTCCCACTGTCCAGTCCTTGCGTTCACCAATCTGGTAGGCCTCGCCGAACAAAGGCAGTTGGCAACCGTAGAGTCGTTCCGCACGCCATGGCTCCAGGCCAAGCTGCGTCAGTTCAGGAAAGCGTTCCGGATCCGCTGCTGAGTCGAAGGCGCGGATCAGCGCCCGAGCGAAGATGCCCACGTCCGCGGCCCAATAGCCTTCTTGCAGGATGGGCCACTCGGCGATCACGATCTCGGGCTTGAGCGATCGTATGATCGCTGCCAGTCTTCGCTCGGTGGGTCCGATGCCCTGCCAATTCTGATAGAGGTGACAGATACGATGGGGCTCCCGTCTTCGCCCGCACGGCATGTCGTTCATCGTCCGGGTCCCTCGCATGCCGACTTCCAGACAACCTACATTCATGTTCGTACGCATCATCTCGGCAGAATGGGCCCACAGGTTCAGCGAGTGCCCACCGAACGCGGCAGAGACGTCGTAATCGTCAGCCATGGCCAGCCAGCACGTGGAATTGACGTGATGGCCGTGAGGTGTCCCGTAGAGAAGCCGCGGCTTTTCAGTCTCTCCCGTTACGAGTTGCCAGTTCTGCTCACCGCGACAGGCAATGCAGCCCAACTCACCCACCGCCCAGGCCACGCCTCGCGGGTCGATGCACGCGCCACGAAGAGCAGTGCTCGTGGGGCCGTCCTCGCGGATCCACGTCCTGCCGGCGTCTTGAGTCCAGTATGCGATTGCCCCGGGATCGCCGATCAGGAGGCCTCGCTGTCCGTCAAAGAAACGTATGGCATTGAAATGCATGCTGCCGGTCACAGAGCTGGCAAATCCCAGGTCGACCGACTGCCATGTCAGCCCTCCGTCGAGCGTGTGCATGAACGTTCCCCGATCACCCGCGACCCAACCCTCGCTGTGGTTCAGGAAATGGATGCTCCGTATCAGTGCCCGGATGCCGAACGGCGCGTTCCGCGTTGGCGCTTCCTGACGCCGCCATGTCCGACCACCGTCGGACGTGGCGATGAAGGCACCATATTCTCCTGCTGCCCAGCCGTGGTCCTCGTCCAGAAAGTGGACCGCCGACAGCCACCTCTCCGTCCCAGTATTCGCCAGATGCCGCCAGGACTCACCACCATCGGTGGTCTTTAGGACGACCCCATACTCGCCCACCACATAGCCGACGCGGTTACTGGGGAAGCAGATGTCGCACAGATACACGCCCTGGTCTGAAAAGACAGGTTTCCAATTCTCCCCGCCATCACTCGTCGACAGGATGATTCCGGCATTTCCGTAGATGGCAACGCGCTGGCTGCGGGGGCGCCCTTCTGCGGCAAACCCTTGATGCTCATTCAGAAAGAGAACATCCTCCAACACATGGTCGGTGTTGGACTCTTGAGCACGCCAGGCATTACCACCGTTGTCCGTGTGGAGAATCGTCCCCAGGCCGCCAACAGCCCAGCCCTTTTCCGGCGTGGGAAAGTGCACTCCCAACAGTCCATCCCTCGCCGCGGTCGGCGAAGTTCTCCGCACGATTCCCTCGTCCGTGTCACCGGGAACGGTAACGGCGCCCGCCGTTTTAGCTTGCGGAACCGCACCTTCGAAATTGAGAAAACCCAGTCGCTCCAGCAGTCGGCATCGACCATATCCCGGGGACCACGCACTGATCTCTGACCCTTGGCAATCGGGATCAGACGGGTTGCGTGCCCCGCGGGCGCGCTTGAAGTTGCATCTCCACGTGTCTGTCGCGCGGTCCATGCAATAAAGCACTGCCACGGGTATACCAACGAACACCTGCCAGCGGTCCTCGCCGATTTGCACACGCACGCGAAGCGCAGGATTCCAGCTTTCCATTTCACACACCGCTGAGGCGCCGTACGGATCGTAGTATCGCTTCTGTACGTCACCTCGCGAGTTAATGAGGATGTTGTAGTAGCCTGAGTGACAGACGTCCGCTTCGTCGATGCCCGGCGCCAGCAGGATCTCGACGTAGTCGCCCCAGTCCAGGCCGAAAGCCTCACGTCGATCCAGATAGTTGGCTCGGCGGTTGTTCTCTCCGTATTTGGCCAGTTCCTGTTCCCTGGTGACCACGCGCAGATTTGCCGTGTCGTCGTCGTGGCAGTCGAATCGGACGTACAGAAACTCCCGGTCACAGGCGACACGCACGTCCATTCTCGATGTCGGTTCTACGCCCGTCTGATCGATCCAAAAGTCGCTTATCGTCTCTGCCGCAGACCAAAGGTCATCCTTCAGATCGTCGGTGCCTTCCCGGCACAGCCTGACAGCCACGCTCGGAATGTCCCGCGGCACGATGCGGTCAGCGTATGGCAACTCGGAAGCGATGTAAGCATGCCTCGGCCCCGGATTCTCGAACTCCTCAGGACTCGCGAGAAAACGTCCCTCCCCCAGATCATTGTCGGTCTGTCTAAAGAAGATCGATTCGGCGGAACGAGACCACTCAGGCTCTTCGTCCCCTCTGGCCGGTCGGCGGCGGAAGACATCGACGCCCCAAACGCTGTCGCGAACGGCAAGCGGCTCCAGGTTTCCCAAAGGCACGGTCACGTCCAAGGTCCAGCCAAGGTCATTGTGGGACACATCAGCTTTGGTTCCCGATTCCCAGCAAGGCCAGAAAACGCCCCCATCCCAGGGATCGTAGAACGCACCCACGATCTGGCCGGTCGGGGCAACGGCTATGGTGTAGTAGCTTCCCTCCAGGTGGATGCGCGGCTCCGTCATTCTCTCCGGAGGATCTGCCAGCATGGGCAAGGGATTTCTGACAGACCGCACGGGCGCAAGATACGCAGGGCAGTCACCGGCCACCACGGCGCACAAGGTGATGACCACGCAGTCGTCTGTGAAGATACTCCGCTTGCGGTCACCGACCTCCTGGACCCTCTTCCGAAATTGTTCCGGGCCGCCCTCCCACGCAGCGGTCGTCTTCAGAGCCTCGGTGTTGCCGGACCACAGGATCTCCGCGTCGGGATCGGGCTCTTCCAGTGGAACGAAAGAAACATCCTGCATGTGCGACTCGCAGCACGTAATCCGCAAGTGGAGGCGATCCTTTTCGATGCGGCACGTAACGCGAGTCCGGCACGCTGCCGAGCTACCCTCAGAATCTCGAATGAAGGAATCGACACGCTTCTCGGCCCGATCAACAGCGTCGAGAAGCTCCAGATCCTCCACAGGCCGATTCTGTCGGACCAGACTCGGCGGCTTTTGCAGATTCCACGCCTCCTCATCAATTAACTGACGCAACTCATCGACAGTGATGCCGCACTTCTCTGCCACATTCGGCAGGATGTTAAAGCTCGCCCAATAATGTGTGCGGACAAAGTCGACGAACGGCACGCCATGACGCTGCTGGATCGCCGAACGCTGATGTTCAGCTGCTTTCGCTTTCATCGTCTCAAGTAACCTTGACATGCTTCAATCTGCGATGGCAATCATGCAGTGAATCCCAATCTCCGGAACCGATACCTGCCACGCTCCGGCGATCCCTGTGACCGACAGAGGTGAAGGCTTCGAATGGACGGTCACGAGCGAAACCTCAGGCTTCTCAACCTGATTAACCACTACCCTCACATCCCTGGCGAGTACGACCTTCGGATTCTGAAACTTGTCCTCATAGGAGAACCGGTAATTCACCAAGTGGACCAGGGTTGCCTTTGAGCCCGGCGCCTTCTGCACGCTGATCAGAAGATCCGGTCGAGGAGAATCTATCCTGAATGCTGGTGGCCGGCCGAGAGCCAGAGCAACTGCTTTCAGAAGGTGTTGCGGCGCGCAGGAGGAAATCGGGTCAGGAGTGAACAGCACTCTTCCCTTACCAACTTCAAGGGCTTTCAATTCTTGTGGATGTCCCCCCAGTATGCGCATCCCGTAGATTCGTCCGTATTCGCCGCCGCCCGCTTTGCCGCGAAGCTCTATGCGGCTGCCCTTCTTCAAAGCGACAGAATGAACGCTGCGCATTTTCATGCCGTTGTCATCGTCTGTGAATGACCATCTATCCAGTTCCCTGCCATCGGCCCGCAATGCCAGTTCTGACTGCCCGTCATCTTCATCCAGGTATTTCGTGATGATGGAGTAGTTGCCGGTCGGCCCTTCAAATTCGAGCCATGCCTTGCCCGATTTGGGCACCTTCAGACGGTAACCATGCTCGAGCTCAAAGCCTTCAACCTGAAACTCCTTTGGCCTGTAAGTGAAAGAAAGAGGAACAGGTGCGTTATCCAGAAATTTCGATAGCGACTCGGCATCCGCTGGCGGCGCCATCACATCGCGAACCTGGGGTGACACTCCGGCAATCAGGACGCCACCTCCTTCTTGAGTAAACTTGCTCAGGCCACTTGCGGAAGCGCGGGTTATGACACTGATGTCGTCCAGAATGATCAGATCGAAATCCGACCACTGTCCATCCTCGATATTCCTTTCCGTCAGTACATCTACCGGAAGCCCCGCCTTCATGAACGTGCCTGCCGCGGCATCGAAAGACATCAAATCCATGCCCAGGATGGAAGGGCCGCGCGTCTCACGATTCCAGTTGTAAAGGTACCCGATCCGTGAGCCCGGCCTGGTGGATCTGAAGTACTGCGGATGGTCTCGCTTGAACGTGCGGTATGGCTTCAGCGCATCCGCGATCGCCTTGCGTTGGGGCTCTTCGTAGCGGGTCACGGTGCCGCCCATACTGACGCCGTAGTTGCAGATGTAATTGCCTCCGCAGGCGAGGGCCTCCGCCGCGCCTAGCGAGTACTCCAGGGGAAGCGGAGCGGTCACGTAGTTGTAGCGTTTGCCCGGCTCATGCCACTTCTTCTTTCCTCTGGCCAGCCGGACCTTGGGCGGCGGATAGGCCAGCACGCCTGTGGGCTTCCCGCGGGAAGCGGCAAGGCCCGCCTTGTAGGGGGCAATCTGCCTGCCGAACGGCGGGTGTGCAAACGCCTCAGTGAAGACGATGTCCGTGATATCTCTGGCGATCAGGGAATAGCAGAGATTATTCGCAGTAATGTACATGGGCGGCTTCTTTTTTTGGGCAAACTCTCGCAACGTCGCGAAGAAACGCTCGGCAGCATCGAGTCGGAACTGCTTCGCAGCTTCGACCACCTGAAGGTCTTTCTCGTCTGGCAGAGGCAGCCCCGCTTTCCTTCCGATTTTCTCGGCGGAGTAGGACCGGAACTTATCTTTGCATGTCTGGCAATAACAGGGCCAGACCATCGGGTTGTCGAAGAAGATGGTCTCGTTGCCCTGCGAGGCCAGCCGGTCCATGAGCGACTTGATGTAATCGAGCCACTCCTTCCTGTTGTAACACCCCGCGTGACGATCCGAATTGTTATAGATGACCAGATGCTCGTCCTTGGGCGTACGGATGGTGGCCTGCTCGATCTGCGGGTGAGATTTAAAGAGCAGCTTCCAATAAATCGTTCGGCTGCAGATGTACATCATGTGATGTCTGCCGGAGTCTCTGACTTTCTTATCCGCGCCGTTCCGGAACCCGCCTCCCTGAATGAGCGATTCTCCGACGTCGATCATGTACTCGATATCGGCCGGGTACATGCCGGTGTAATTGATCGCCCATCGGAGACTGCCGCGATGAAGCCAGCCCGGAAGCTCCGGATGTTTGATCCAGATGCTCTCGCCAAAGGTGAGTGGAATGAAGATGAGTGAGAAGAGGATCAGTTTTTTGATCATGATGAAGCTCGGGCGGCTGAGTCGTGGGAGGTTCTTGCCATTCGTGGTAGATCCTCGATTGTGGTCGAAGGCAGAATCATCTCGCCAGAATACCAAGTTAAACCGGCTCGAGATTTACTTCGGGCAGCCAGGATGACAGTTCTTCTTTGATGGCTCTCGCACTCGATTCGTTTGAAAGGTCTCTGACTTCTGTCGCATCACTTTCGTGGTCGTAGAGTTCTTCGTCACCGTTGTGGTAGCGGATGTATCTCCAGCGGTCGGAGCGCACCGCGTGATTGTTGTGGCCCCAGGTCGTAATCGCAGGGCACGATCGTTGGGCCGATGGATCCTGCAATTGCGGCAACAGGGATTCACCTTCAAGTCCGTTCACATGAGACAGCCCGCAAACGTCGATGAGCGTCGGATAAATATCGACGAGGCTGACAGCGCGCTCGCATTTCCCTCGCTGTCCGGGAGAAGCGATCATGAGCGGGATGCGGGTGGATTCCTCCCAGAGCGTGAACTTCTCCCATTGCTCTTTTTCTCCGAGGTGCATGCCATGGTCGGCCCATAAAACGACGACGGTGTTTTCTGCGTTGGGGCCGCGGTCGAGGGCTTCGAGGAGACGCCCAATCATCGCGTCCGCGAAGCTGATGCTCGCAAGGTATGCCTGGATGGCAGAGGCCCAGAGATCGTTATCCAGTATCCATTGGTGCCACGAACGCCGTACATGCCTGACCGCGGCAGGCGAACATCGATCGAGAAAACCCGTGCGCTCATCGGGCACCTGGATCTCTTCGATCGGATAGAGATCGAAATACTCACGCGGGACAAACCACGGAATGTGCGGACGGTAAAGCCCGGTGCCATGAAAGAATGGTCGTTCGTGCTCCGCCATGAGCAGGCCCGATGCCCAATCGACAACCTTGCTGTCGGCCATCTCCTCGTCGTCGATTTCCAGAGGCCCCCAATCGAAAAAGAAAGACGGACGATTCTCTGAGTCGGGTGCGACCCGCGGCGTCCATGTCGTATTGCCAATCTCATTCACTTCAGCGTGGATGTCCTCCGGCCAGTGTGACGCGGGCATTGGGTCGTTGGCGTCCGGAAAATAATCGTCCCAGAGTGAGGGGTGGTTCTGCTGCGCGCCGTAGCTGTCTTTGATCCAGGAGAGCGCGTGAAAGATCTTGCCTCCGCCGA
>JASLXP010000152.1 GCA_030740295.1 Planctomycetota bacterium | reverse complement strand
TGGGATACCGCTTCGGTGGCGCCTCCCCAGTTCGGCCCACTGGGCATCCGCCACATGTGGACCAAGTGCTCGCGCTACCATAATCTGCGAATCTACAGCGAGGGGTGAGGCGGACCGCAGCGTTTTGGATTCGACTCATTCTTACCTTTCATCTTGCTTTTCATCTTTACTTTCTGTCTGCCGCCTTTTCATCTATGGACTTCATCTCCACTTTCTCCCGTTTTAGCAGTCTCGTTCTTGCTTTCAGATGATGGCCTGCAAAGAAAAGGAAAGACAAAAACCGAAGGCTGAAAGACGGAAGAAGAGAAATTAGGATTAGAGGCAAGATCAAAAGTGAGAGCGTCCGACACTCTTGAAACTTCGTGAAGCTTGATCAGCTCGATGGCGATTCTTGTATCTGCCTGTCGGTTACGAAGCACTTACCAACATGCTTCAGCTCGAAGCCAAATGGTCTGCCCGGAACAGCATTGCTTCTTTCACACGGCCTATTCCTTATTCGCCAGGACCCGGCCACCTTACTTTATCGAAATATGACCACCCTGTACTGGAAATCTCTTCAATGACTGACCGCAACATCCGCCGCGCCGCATTACTCCTTTTCCCTGGCCATTCGCTCAATGAGGCGGCTCTCGACCGGATCGCAGAGGAAGGGTTCCAGGAGGTTGGAGCGGGGGTTGCCATTACGCCGTTCAATAGAGAGCAGGGCTTTTCACTAAAACAGGGCGAGCAGCTTGCCGAGATGTGCCGGGCCCGGGGCCTCGGATTCGTCGCGTTTACCGGGTACATGAAATATCAATACGACCTGATCGATCGGGAGCCGCATCGGGTCATGATTCTCGGAGGCGATGGGAATGTCCGTGATCTCGACGGCCTCAGTGTGCGGTGGCTTTGCCCGTTCCGGCCGGAGAACAAGGAACTCTACAACACGCTTTTGTCGAAGATTTGTGAGTGGCCGGCCATCTGCGAAATCCATCTGAATGACGAAGCCAGCATCGGCATGTCGCCGAATAATATCGGGTGCTATTGCGAGTTTTGCCGGAAGGTCTTTCTTTCAGAGACAGGCCACGAGCCGCCCGCGGCCGCGGACTGGGAATCCCCGCTCTGGTATGACTGGATTGAGTCCCGATTCAGGAACTGGGTCGAAGTTCACTCGGAATTCCGTGAGGCCATTCGCCTGATTCGACCGGACATCCGCGTCGGCATCCAGCACAGCCCGTATGTGCCGGAGCGGATCCGAAACGCCTGGATCGCAGGCGTCCGACTGGGAAGCGATGCAAAGGCTCTCGATATGATCGCCACCGACCCTTACCACTACAACCATCACGACGGGATCAAGCATCGCCCCCACCGTCGGATTCTTTCGGAGACGACGCGCAGTCTGGTGGGAGCCTGCGTGAAGCGCCGAGCGACGATCTATCCCCAGGGATTCATGCCGCCGAGCCAGGCCGTTCCCATGAGCAAACAAGATGGTATCGCCGCAGCCGTCCTGCCCTTCGCGCTGGGAGCGGATACGACTATGCCGTTCACTTACGAGCTGATGAAGATCATTCCGGGCTTCTTTGAGGGATTCCAGGAGTGCCGAAAGCTCGATACCGAATTCCGTTCTCACGAACCTTATGCGTTCGCCACCATGCTCTGCCCTCAGCAATCTGAAATCTACGGGCACTATGATTCCGATTGGGGTTCCACGCACCTGCGCGACATGACGGAACTCCTCTACCGAACGGGCACGCCCTGGCGATGGTTCTGGGATGAGCGTCTGGATGACGCCGACCTGCCCTGCGGCCCACTGATTCTGCCCGATGTTCACTGCCTCTCCGAATCTCAAATGGAACGCATCGAGGCCGTCGCTCAGAGACATGAAGGCATCCTGCGAATCGGCAACCTGGTGCATCAACCATGGAAGGGAAGCGGAGCATGCCCCGCGCCCCACGAAACCACTCGTGGAATGTTCGAGGTCACAGAGGAAACGGAGCATCCCATTTTCGAGGGGCTTGATGCTCCGATCATCTTCAGCAGCCGCCTCGACTGGGACGGGCCGAACGGCGAAGTGCTCGGAACGATTGAGGGACGTCCTGCCATCGTGCTGAATGACAAGAACGGCCGCCGTGGCATCTGGCTCACCGGCAAGCCAGCGGTGGATTACTTCGGAACCGTGCCCGGCTCCTGGTCAACCGTACCTACCTCAAACCTGGAATTGGTACGCCACCTTCTTTCGTGGGCCGCAGGCGGACGCTCTCCCCTCATCCGCCTCGATCCTTTTCCTCCAGTCGATGCCTATCGATCCCTGCGCCCCTCCGACCGCCGTTCCGTTCCGACATTGGAGTTGCTCC
>JASLXP010000151.1 GCA_030740295.1 Planctomycetota bacterium | reverse complement strand
CCCAAGCCTTCGGTAAAGCGGCTCTTCGCGACGAAGCTTACAGGAAGAGAACCCTTGAAGTCGTTGCACGCGAGAGCGAGTGGCTGAGCAACGAGTTGAGCTCACTCCCGGGTCTTCATGTTTCTCCCGGCGCCGCCAATTTTCTCCTGGCTCGAATCGACCGGCCCGGTCTGGACGCTCCGGCGCTCGCAGCGAAACTTCTGGAGAAAGGAGTGGCGATTCGGGTCTGCGATAACTTCTCCGGACTCGACCGCCGGTTTTTTCGAGTCGCGGTAAAGACTCGGCAGGAGAACGAGAGGTTGTGCCGGGCCTTGGCGGCCGTCTGTGGTTTAAGCCGGAAACCGCGACGGCCTCAGACCCCCGCCATCATGTTCCAGGGCACCAGCTCCAACGCGGGCAAGAGCGTACTGGCCGCCGCCTTTTGCCGCATCCTGCTTCAGGATGGTTATCGCGTAGCGCCGTTCAAGGCGCAGAATATGTCGCTCAATTCGTTCGTCACCCGCGACGGCGGCGAGATGGGACGTGCTCAAGTCATGCAGGCTCAGGCATGCCGGCACGAGCCGGAAGTCCGGATGAACCCCATCCTGCTGAAACCGAATTCGGATACCGGCGCGCAGGTGATTCTTCAGGGCCAGCCCGTCGGTAATATGAATGTGGACACCTACACCAGCTACAAGAGCGAAACCTTCAAGACCGTGCAGGATGCCTATGACTCTCTCTCGTCCGAACACGATGCCATGGTGCTGGAGGGCGCGGGCAGCCCGGCCGAAGTCAACCTCAAGCACCATGACATCGTAAACATGCGGATGGCTGAGCACGCGAGCGCCCCAGTGCTCCTGGTGGGCGACATCGACCGCGGCGGCGTATTCGCTTCCTTTGTCGGCACGATGGAGGTGCTCGCTGAATGGGAACGCGCCCTTATTGCCGGGTTTGTGGTGAACCGGTTTCGCGGCGACGAATCTCTTCTCGGATCTGCTTTCGAGACTGTCTATCGTCATACCGGGCGGTCCGTTTTCGGTGTCGTGCCCTTCCTGCGCGACCTCAATCTGCCGGAAGAGGATTCGGTGGAATTCAAAAGCGGCGCTCTCGACCACACCTGCCCCGCGGAGGATGCCGTCGAGATTGCCGTCATTGACCTGCCCCACATCTCAAACTTCACGGACTTTGATGCCTTCCGAGCAGAACCGGACGTGCAGTTGAACATCGTCCGCTCCCCTGCGGATCTGAAGCAGCCGGACGTTGTGATTCTTCCCGGCAGCAAGAACGTCATCGGCGATCTGGAGTACCTCAGGCGTGGCGGCCTGGCAGACCGAATTGCCCTCCTGGCCGAGCAAGGACGGACGGAAGTGGTGGGCATTTGCGCGGGGCTGCAGATGCTCGGCCAGGAGATTTCCGATCCCCATCACATCGAGTGTTCCGATGGCAAAGCGCCGGGGTTGGGGCTGCTGCCCGCATCGACAGTCCTCGCCCGGGAAAAAACTCTCACCCGCGCGGATGGCACACACATCGCCTCTCGGCTGCCGGTCCACGGCTACGAGATCCATCACGGGCAGACGGCCATGGACGGCGCCGTTCCGCTGATCGAAACCAGCGACAGCCGGGTCGTCGGCGTCTCATCCCGTCAGGGCAGCACGTGGGGCACGTATCTTCACGGGGTGTTCGATGCCGATGATTTCCGCCGCTGGTTCATTGACCGAATCCGTGAGCGTTCAGGCAAGCAGCGGTTGGGCCGCAACGCCGCGGTATACGACCTCGAGCCTGCTTTCGACCGGCTGGCCGATACGGTCCGTGCGAGCCTGGACATCAACAGAATCTACGAACTGATGAGGCTGCCATGAGGCTCGAGTACCAAATCCTGGCTGCCCTGGGTCTGGACCTGCTGGCTGGCGATCCCCGCTGGCTGCCCCACCCGGTGCGCGCCATCGGGTGGTTCGCCCAGTGGTTGGAGCCGATGGCGCGCAGAGTCCATCGAAGCCCGCGGAGCGCTGGAATCACAACAGCGGCAGCGGTTCTTGGAGTTACCGGTCTCATCAGCTTCGGGATGTGGAAGCTTGCCGGCGAGCTCCATCCTTTTGCGGGCGATGCGGTTTCCATTTATCTCATTTATGCCGCGGTGGCCGCTCGTGACCTGGTTCGTCACAGCCGCCATGTTTACGACGCGCTCGCGAAAAAGGACCTTCCCGAAGCTCGCCGCCGAATCGCGTTCCTTGTCGGTCGCGATACGGATTGCCTTGAAGAATCCGGAGTGGTCCGCGCCGCGGTCGAAAGCGTTGCCGAGAACACGGTCGATGGAGTTACGGCCCCGGTCTTTTTCGCTTTCCTTTTCGGCCCGGTGGGGGCCATGGTTTATCGTGCCGTGAATACGCTTGACTCGACCTTCGGCTACAGGAACGAACGTTACGAGCAGTTTGGCTGGGCCTCGGCCCGGCTGGACGACGCGATCAACTTTGTCCCTGCGAGGCTGACCGGCGCGACCGTCTGCCTTGCCGCGGCGCTGCTGCACCGGCGAGGCCGCGAAGCTCTGCGGATTCTCACCCGCGACGCGCGCAACCATACCAGCCCCAACGCGGGCCGGCCGGAAGCCGCCATGGCCGGCGCGCTCGGCGTGCAGCTCGGCGGGTTGAACACCTACTTCGGCCAGCCCTCTGAAAAGCCGACCATCGGCGATCCGACAGAAGCCCTGGCAAAGGAGCACATTCTCCAGGCAAACCGGACCATGTGGGCCACGCTGTTCCTCTTCTGCGGCATCTGTTCTGGCCTGCGATTCGGGATCGTCCTCGCCTGGGAAATGTGGAGGGCCACCGTATGAGCGGGAAGCCAGGAATTCTGGTCTTTACCGGCGTTGGGAAGACCAGGGCAGCGCGTCCCAAAACAAGCGCGATTCTTCGCATACTGTTCGTGGACAAGAGCTTCGACATAAGTCGAGAGGCAATTCAAGTGAAACAGCTCTTTACGCCGAAGGCGTTAA
>JASLXP010000150.1 GCA_030740295.1 Planctomycetota bacterium | reverse complement strand
GTGTTCGGTCAAGTGAACGACTGTTCGCGCTTCGGCTGAAAAACTCATGATGACTCAAAGCGTTTGTGACACGGAGGCGAAGTTGAATCATTTGGAACCAACTCACCAGAAAATCAGCCAACGAGCATCTATCTTATTCGAGATGTCCAGGCGGCACACAAAGAAAATCCCCGACCTGTCAGTTCGTTCGCTTGCCTCAGATTCCCACGCAGTCCTCTACCAGGTGGGAGCGGATGGCCGCGATCTCATCGGGGGTGAGGCCGACGGAGAGGAGATAATTCTCTGCCTGTTCGTGGACTCCCGCGTCCGGGCCGAAGGAACGGAGTGCATCCAGCAGCGCGGTGAATACGTCTGACGAGCGCAGGCGCGGCCCCCAGATCGAAAGCGAGGTCAGCTCATAATCGCGGATGAGATTCTCTCGGCTGACTCCAAGCAGCGCGCTCAACAGAAAAGCAACCGTGCCGGCCCGATCAGCTCCACCCCAGCAATGAAAGAGGATGGGATAGTTGGCGGGATCAGCAAACACTCGAAAGACTTCCAGGTAGCCCTGCTTTCCCTCGTCATCGGCAATGCATTCGTACGGTCTGATGGGCACATTGATCCATTGAACCCGATCAGAATCGAGCGCAGGGAGCGCCTCACCGCCGACGCCCCTCAGATCGAGATCAGTCCGAATCCCGAGTTCGTTCAGGAGGACTCGTGTGCCCTCGTCAGTGATCTCGACGTGACGGTTCATCTCAGAGCTGCGGTAGACGAGGCCCTGGCGCACTCGGCGCTTACCGGGCAACGGCCATCCTCCCAGGTCGCGGACGTTCGTTATCCCCGGCGCTTCGATCCAGCGGGGCGTCGTACGATTGGTCGTGAAACTCCACACGGGCGATTCTGCCAGCGTCGTGCCGTTGGCCCTGGCGTCTGCTTTCCAGAAATAGCGCGTGCCGAGATGGAGATGAAACACTTCTGCCCGAGGCTGAGAGAGGCCATTTATCGTCATTGGATCCTTGAGCTCGCTGTTGCTCGAAATCAAGAGCCTGTACTGGATGTCTTTCGTTGCCAGTGCAGTCGCCTCCCAGACGAACACCACCGGCGCCGGCACGCTTCGATCTTCTGACGTTTCCTCGAGGGAGTCCCACCAGACAGGCGCTTCGTCTCCTTTGCTTTCTTCAGCCTCAGCGGGCAACTCGTACCTCTGGAGAGGTGCGGTAACGGAGCCGTTTTCCGGCTGAAGCAATGTCACGTTCTGCGGGTTTTCCATATGTGAAGTCTCCAATTTGGCTCGCTGCAATACCGAGGTATGCAAACAGGATGGTGCGGCAGTCTGTCGCTACGGCGTCTCAAATTCCAGTAGCACCTTCACCATGTCTTCCGGTTCTTTGATCTCAACATCGTAAAACTGTTGCCTGGGTTTGAGCGATTGGTGCCAGACTTCCATGCGGTATTTGCCGACGGGAATATTGTCAATCTGGAAGCGGCCTGTGAGTGACATCTCCGCATAGGGATTGCTCAGCACAAGGACGTGGCAAATCTTCCACGGGCAACGGGCCGAAGTGATCGTGTAAATGCCCGGCTCTTTGAAGACCGGCGAAGTCACGTAAGGGCCGTGGCGCATGTGCTGAGCCACGTGCGCCATGACGTTGAGGTGCGCGGGGTTCTGCTGATGCGGCTGGTATTGGTCAACCTTCACTCTTTCGATTTCCCTGCCATCCGGTCCGCTGAATATGAACTCCTCAGGAAAGTAATCGCAGTTGTAAACGACAGCTTTCTGGTTCACCTGGGTCAGCAGGATGTTACGCGAGCTCCCACGACCGTGGTAAGAAGCCAGAGTGACGATGCCAGTGCGATTCCCTCCGCCGTTCGTCTGGCTGGATAGAGAGCCGCGCTCCAGGCCCGGTTTTGTGCCCATCCACAGATCGCGAAGGATGATGACCGCGTCTTCGACGTGGTGCCATTTATTGTCTTTGTCGTAGGCGCCGACGTGCAGCCACGGGGAGGGCTCTCTGGTGTAGAGGCGATAGTATTCCTCTTCACCCTCAATCTTCCTGAAGACACGCTTGGGGATTGCGGCGACCGAAAACGTCACCGGTTCGGGGTACTTGATCGGATTCCGGATGGCCCACTTCCCTGTCAAATCAATATGCTTTGCCTCGGGCATCTTCAAAGGCGCCTTTGCACGTATGACCGCCTTGCAGCGAAGGCTTCCCGTCTTCAATCGAGTATCGACTCTGTAGATCTTTCGTTCTTCGACCTCCTTTCCAACCTGGACTGTTTCGCTGATGCCGGGGTCTTCCTTTTCCGGGAGGCCGACGATCTCAGGCAGGAGTTTTTCCTTGACTTCCGTTGCCTGCTTTATTTCAGGTTCAGGTTGGGCGAGTTCGGTGGCTGGCGGTTGACCACATCCGACCAAAACAACAGGAATCAGAAAAGCTGCTCTGAACTGCATTAGGTCTTACTTGAATGGCGTTGGATCATCTCGATAAGCTCCTTAACTGA
>JASLXP010000149.1 GCA_030740295.1 Planctomycetota bacterium | reverse complement strand
TCGAGCTTCGGGAGGTGTTTTCGGGTGAGGAGGTGCGGTGGGCGCCTGCATCTCATGATCCTTCCCCGCAATTCGAGAGGCAGGGGGCTTCTCTTGGTGTTTCCGCGCCAAACACAGGCGGAGCGAAGTGGATAGGCAGAGAACTTCCTATGCTCTGCGCGCTCGGGTGCTTTCAGTCGTAGGACCGCCCGGGGCTCGGGGTTCCGTCTATTGTGTCTACAGCGGATCGAGGAACACGGTAAACGAGGTATCTCTCCATTCCCCCGGAATCTCGAGCGAGTGCAACACGACGCGACTTTTCTTGATGCGCCAATTATGCGAAGTCTGACCATTCACCTGTACTTCTCTCACGACCCAACCTTGCCCTTCCCCAATCCCTTCTGGCGCGGTCACGACCGCCTTTGCATTGAGCACAGCGCTGGGTGCGGTAAGCGTGAACTCCAAGGCGCTCAAATCAGGATCAAAGAAGGCTCTACGCACCAGAAGCCGCGGCTCAGAGGGCTTGATGTGATCTAAAACGGGCTGCTTTTCTCTTCGAGCGACCAAGACTGGAGACTCAGAGCCGTAGAGGTGATGGAGCTGTTCCGCTTTGACGGATTCGCCGAGTGCCATATTGGCTGTGACCCAATTCGTCATTCCATCGGTCTGTCTGTAGTAGTAGGCATCCATCACACCATCTTCGTCCGTGTCTCGGTGCCGACCGTACTGGCCATTCATGTATTTCTTGGCATCTCGTCTCTTGGATTCATTCGAGCCTACAGCGGTATAGAAAGAAGTGGCCAGTGCCGAGGAATAGCGCTTCTTTTCTACCAGCTTGTTCGCTTTGATGTATCGGCCCCCAGTCTTTTTGTCTGACCTCCACGCACGATTGGAATCCATCATTTCTGTGGCTTCATTCAGTCTGAGATAAAGCGGAACATCCGGGGGGACAATTGAGTAGAGCCATGTGGTCACCCAGCCATCGTTTGCGACTTGTCCCCCAGGAATGCCAAGCCCGGGGAAGAAGTCAAGCCAAGGGGAATTCTCGTTGGGCAGGTTCCCGAACAATGGCACATAGAGAGTTTCCCAATACGACTCGTTAAAGACCCCCTTCGGATTCTTGCGCACGGCGGTCTCGTCGAGAAACGTCATCCAGCGGTTTGCGTTATACTCCGTGTAGTAGTCGGTATTATGGATGGCGTCATAGAGCCGCTCCGCTGAGTATGCGTGTATATTGCATGGGTTGAAGACCTGACCCGGTTCGCACGCGAAGCCCCCGTGGTGAGACGTGTGCTGTTGCTGACGCAGGCGATCGATCAACTGCGGCAACGTGTAGCTGAAGTAGCGAAGTGGGCGGTCGGGGTTTCCGTGCCGCCGACCCTTGAAAACCCAGCCTTCGGTAGTCAGGGATATTTCATCGGAAAAAAGCTCATACAAGGCCCCGATCTGGGCCAGATGAGCGCTGTACATGATATTGGCCCTATGAACAGGATCCGGACAGTAGCTATGCGCGTGCGCGCTGGCTCTGGGGGGGAGAATGCTGTCATCCTCGGAGAAACTATTCGAAGCGATTGGGGCCGGGGTTCCCGGTGAAGATAGCTCGATCAGACTGAAGAAAAGCTGAATCAGCTCTTGAAGGGTGGATTCTTCGGGATTCTGGAGTCTTGATGCGATGTCCTGTTGTCTTTCCAGGATTTCGCTCTCGGTTAGCCAGCTCACGTCGCAATACGACAGGTGAAGGTGAGAGCAGATCGGTTTCAATATATTGGAGCACACGCCGGGCGTGTCCCAGTATTCCCAGACCTGGTAGGCAACCATGCGCGCAAAGATGTCGCGAAGCATTCTCTCTGCCAAACCGGGGTATGCAGGAGTGTGGACACTGGCTAGCGCCGCGATGGTATAGGCCGGAAATGCGAGCTGGTAGCGGTAAGCATCGATGCCCATCTGATGGCTCTGGTTCGGATCCCTGGGCCTCTCCCAATATTTCTTCTTCCATTTGTAATCCTCGGCCTGCGCCGCCGCTTCCGCGGCTGTCGAATTCTTCTTGACACTGCGCGGAGCAGAAACAGCTCCGAGGAAGTAATTCAAGATCTGGAGTTGGTTGTCCGTCAGGCTCTTGTGATCTCCATGAAGTTCTGAAGCGTGCGCTGGCGCCGCGCTGCTCTCCAAGAAGGCCGTTTCTTCTGCGTTGGCTGTGGCAGCGCTGAGGCCGAGCAGTGGGATCAGGATCAGAGCATGCACGACGCATCGGTGTGACAAGCGTCGGCCGCAGAATACGAAGGCAGAGCCCCCCGGCTTAAGTAGCCGCAGCCATTCCGCGGTCCAACTGCGACACCAGTCGTAGTATTCAGCGCCGATAGACCCGTCAGAACTCGACCAACAATTTATCGGCTTCCGCCGCTTGCTAAATACTTTGCCTGCGCGCTCTTGGGCTGAGCTTGACCCCAGGTAGGCACTATTTGCATTGCTGTGGAGGACGTCCCATTCGTCCTGCCCCATTCCGTCCGGGATGTCGCTTGGGATCAGGTCGACTGATTCCGGAGGAATCTTGGGTAAATACTCTCGGCTATCAGCGCACACTACCGTCGAGTCGAGTTTCGGGGGCTTGATTCGCGGTTCGGAGAGCGGGGGTGCATGCCTACGCTCTAGGAGCTGGCGAAGAGCCTTGAAAGACTCTTCGTCCGGTCTTTCCCGTCCAGATTTCCAAGCGGTGACCCTTGCCTCCGGTACTCCGAGTTTTCGACCAAGCGCCGCAGCTGTGATGGTCGTCTGCTCCATTACTAGTTGAGTCAGATTGCGTGAGGCCTCGGTCGTTGGTTGGTGCTTGGGGTCCATCTTGTCTCCAAAATTCTAGGCGGGAAACAACCTCGCCCAGCTCTATTTGACAGAATTCCGACTGCTAGCACCCAGGGAGGGCACAGCTATAACTGCCTACCTGATTCTTACGTTATCAAATAAAGGTGGCGACTTGGCCTTTACCTGTGCTGCAAGGGCCGTGTGGGGAGCAGATTCGCTGCAAATTCCAAGTCTTGTGGCGCGATTGCCGGTCGGGTAAGGCCTTAGCCGGCAACGAACCCGAACTACGAGCACGGCAGCACCTAATTCGGTCGCTCTTCCGTACCGGGGCAGGTCATGGTGGAACGATGGTAAGCGCTCAGGGAAGTACGTCGCCACTCATCACGAACGGAGCGCTGTGGGATCGATATTCTGCGGCAGCAGGGCCTCGACCTGATCGGCCAGGGTGACCTCCGGTAGCACCTCGAAGAGATGGGCGAGATAGCGCCAGGGCTCGATCCGATTCGCCTTGGCCGTCTCGATCAGGCCATAGAGATTGGCGCTGGCCCGAGCCCCCGCCACTGTATCCGCGAAGAGCCAGGCCTTTCGACCGACGGCGAAGGGCCGAATCGCATTCTCGACCCAATTGGTGTCCAGCGGGATGCGGCCATCATCAAGGATCCGGATGAGCTTCGGCCACTGCCGATGCATATATGCCATTGCC
>JASLXP010000148.1 GCA_030740295.1 Planctomycetota bacterium | reverse complement strand
GCCATTCATTTGGGCAAATGACCGGGGCGTTGCCCCTAAGGATGACCTGCCCGAAAACCCAGCCCGTTGGGCTGGGCTAGGCAAACGGCCCGGGGGCTTTGCCCCTGAATGTCTACAAATCCGTAAGATTGGTCTCGTCTCGGCACTGCTATCACCTTTGAACGGCCGGCCCGACGCGGGAATACCATTACTGGTGCAAGCGCGAGTTTCTCCCCACGTCTTCTCAATAATTCGTGATCTGGTCGATGCTGATCTGGGGCGGACCGTCGATGCGGCCGGCGAATCTGGTGCCTGGTGAGACTTCGCGGCCGAGGATGATCGAGGCGAGCTTGAGGCGGGCGACTTCGTAATCGGCAGGATTGTTGTTTGGGTACGGAAGGTCGATGACTTTGTACTTTGGATGCGTCTTTCTGAATTCGCAAAGCTTCCGAAGGATCGGCATGACCTTGCCGCGTGCAGTCTTTTTCGTGGCGAGGTCGATGTAGTCGGCATCGTAGCTGCCGCGCCGCCAGAGCTTCATCCGAATCGAGGGCACTGGTCCGATGAAGCCGAACTTCTTGCCGCTGTACCAGATATGATCGCCGCCCGACTTTCTCAGCGGCGGCTCCGGGTCCCTGCATCCCTGGTTCCATGCGCAGAAGCCCTGTTCTTTCAGATCGTAGAGATACCAGTGGAGGCTGCGGTGCATGGGCGTGCCGTCCAATACCTGCTGCCCGCCGCCGTAGACGAACATCACTTTGTTCGGATCGCGCCGACCGACTTCTTCGACCTTCTTCCGATTGCCGAACGAATGGGTAAAGCCGATGTACCAATGGTCCACGGCCGGTTCGAGCAATTCCGGGCCTCCGCCGTTCTGGCCCAGAGGCAGATCGTATCGCTTGGCCTTGTAGCAGCGGGTCGTATCCGACCGGCAGTAGAAATGCCCGATGTCGAGACGGTAGATCGTTTTGATGCCGAGGTCGTTCTTGAAGACCTTGTGGGTCAGGTTGGCGTAATAGGCCAGGACCCGGAAACCCCACCTGTCGTACGGCTCGTCCAGGCGCCAGGGCGAGTTGGAGTTCTCCTGGTTGGAGTGATTCAGATAGACCTGATAGGTGGTCTTGTTCCATCCTTTCTCTGCGAAATGGCTGACGATCTGCCCGGCAACCGCCTGCCACTCGTCCAGGTATTCCTGAGTGATGAGTTTCGTGTGGTCGCGGGCAAGGCCGGAGCCTTTGCGCCAGTTGAGGCGATGGTCGGCGAGCTTCTCGTCGTGGCTGTAACCCCACGGCCAATGAAGATTGAAAGGCAGATAGAAGTAGGGCGGCGGCTCGCCATCATCGAAGATCGTTCCGTCGAGCACGGGCCCGAAACGCTTGTCCCAATGGCTCCAGTCGCATTTGACGTTCTTTCCTTTTCCTTTGAGAGCCGGTGCATAGCGGGGAGTCCCACGCTGGCTGTGGTTGGGGAGGATGTTGAGGTAAGCGCGGTGGCGGCTGGCGCAGCGGTAAAACTCATGCTCGGCCTTGATGGCTTCCTCGGGCGTCGGGCGGTACGGATTGCGCTGATTCAGTCGTGACGGCCGGGATCGGGGAACTGTAGCTGTTAAAATCGTAGACGATGCTGGGGCGGGCGGGGATAGCGAAATCCCAGACAGTGAGCTTCAAGTTGAGGTTCTCCTTTACTCCTCCCTGAATCTGGATGACCGAAGAGTACTTTCCTGCCAGGACCGTCTTCGGAATTTTTACTTCAACCATGACTACGCCGACTTTTTGTCCGGGAATCGCGGCCAGACCTGGAACCCTATAAGGAATTGAGAACGGAGAGACCCCTTTCCATTTCAAAGGAACCGCTGCATCGGGATAGAACTGCCCCTTGAAGGAAACATATCCCACCAGGTGGAAGCTGATGGCCGAAGCCGGAATCGCTGATGGACCAGTCAGAGCTTTCGAGCTGAATGATATCCCGGACGCCGGCCCGGCGATGACGACCTGTAAGGCAACGACCTCGTTCTTCGCCCCTGCGATCCGGACCTCGCGGGTGGCCCCGTTCCAGATCAGATTCTGTTCCTTGAGCTTGCCTGGCGGCTTGCCGCCGAATTCAAGCACGTTCCCGTCCGGCAATATCTTGTAGCCGTCAGTGACGATGTAAACTTCGGCGAAAAGGTTGGAGCTTGAGAGAAGGCAGGAAAGAATCAGGTAAGTGGGAGTGGTTCTCATGGCGGTCTTCCCTTTTCTTGCGTCTGTGGTGTAAGTAAGCGCTAAGGGGCTCAAACTCGTCACGCCCCCGCTTATTCTACCTCGGCCGTCGGGCTTCCATCCACTGTTGATGAATGGGCGCAGGCGAGATGAACTTATAGATCCGTTGCTCGTGCTTGTCACCGTACCTGACAGTTGCATTCAAATGCGAGGGCAACGTCTTCCTCTATCTGAAATCTCTCTTCGCGTGAAGCGCACCCCGCACACTCCTCGACTCCGAGTTGTAATAGCAGTTCCAATCCCCTAAATAGGATTTCATGATGCGGCACCAGAATAATTTGAAGCTCTCCTGACTCATAATTTAACGGCCATGGCTATCGAACAGGTTGTCGACTACATCGATGAAAACAGGGAACGGTATGTTGAAGAACTGATGGACCTCTTGCGGATTCCGAGCGTCAGCGCGGTTTCAGAGCACAAGGAGGATGTGCTCAAGGCGGCGGAGTTCGTTGCTGACCACTTCCGCTCGATGGACTTCGATACGGAAATTGTGCCGACTACGGGACACCCCGTCGTTTACGCGGAGAAGATTGTTGATGACGGTCTGCCGACCATGATGGTCTACGGTCACTACGACGTCCAGCCCGTCGACCCCATCGAGCTCTGGCGGAATGATCCATTCGAGCCGACCATTGAAGGCCCTAACGTGGTGGCCCGAGGAGCCACGGACGACAAGGGACAGATGTTCACACACATCAAGGCCGCCGAAGCCTTCTACAGAAGCGAAGGCAGGATGCCCGTCAATCTCAAGTACATCATCGAAGGCGAAGAAGAAGTCGGCAGCGTACATCTTGTTGAGTTTCTGGATGCATATGAAGAACGCCTGTCAGCCGATTTCGCGGTCATCTCCGATACTGGCCAGTTTGCCGAAGGCGTGCCCGCGATTACTTACGGCCTGAAGGGCCTAGCTTATTTCCAGATCGATCTGAAAGGGTCGACTCAGGACCTGCACTCCGGCAGTTTCGGCGGCACCGTCGCGAATCCAGCGAACGTGCTCGGACAGATCATCGCAAAACTCAGGGACGAAACCGGGCGTATCACTATCCCGGGTTTCTACGATGACGTCCTGCCCCTCGAAGATTGGGAGCGACAGGAATTTGCCAAGCTGCCGTTCGATGAAGAGGGCTATCGAAACTACATCGGCGCGCCGCAATTGGCCGGCGAGCAGGGATATTCAACCCTCGAACGCAGGTGGGCACGGCCCACCCTCGATGTCAACGGCATCTGGGGCGGCTATGCGGGCGAAGGTTCCAAAACGGTGTTGCCGGCGAAGGCGGGTGCGAAGATCAGCATGCGCCTCGTCCCCAGACAGGAACCGGCAAAGATTGAAGAACTGTTCACTTCGTATGTTCGAGAAATCTGCCCTCCGACCGTTGAGCTCGAAATCCAGGTCATGGCTGGCGCCCATGCCAGCATCACGCCGACAGACACCAAAGCCATGGACGCGGCCCGAATAGCCATCGAAAAGGGCTTTGGAAAAGCGCCGGTGATGATTCGCGAAGGTGGCACGATCCCGGTCGTTGCGGACCTGAAACAGAAAATCGATGTCGACACAATCCTCCTGGGCTGGGGCCTGCCGGATGACGGAACGCATTCGCCCAATGAAAAATTCAATCTCGGCGATTACCACCGCGGCATTTTGGCCTCGGCACATTTAATGAACGAATTGAGACAGTCTGGTCTCTCCTGAACAGCATCTGAACGAGCGAAGACAGGGACAAGTTCAGCTCCGTCCACGAGCAGAAATCAGAATCGGATTCTGAGTTCCCACACACCAAAGATGGCCATGGTCGGCTGATTGGTTTCCCTCGACCGTCCCACCTATTGTTCGTTGTAGTAAGATCCGCTGCCAAGCTTCCTTTATCGGTCTGGGGTTTTTCTGTTGAATCTTCAGAGCCACCCCGTCTGACTCACATTTCAGGAGGTCACCCATGCCCAGACACATCTTCACGTGCGTAATTTTCCTTGGTCTTCCCACCTGCATCAGGGCGGAGGCGCTCTCATTGGAAGGAAAGATCGATTCGGTCACTCTCTATCGCGGCCAGGCACTGGTCACTCGAAAAATCGAACTGAATCTGAAGGCCGGCGCATCCGAACTGACCGTCACCAAACTGCCCGAATACGTCCAGGGTCCGAGCCTGTATGCCAGCGCAGGTGAAGGCCTGCAGGTAAGAGCGGTGCAATATCAGACTCGTGCGGTCGGGGAGGCTCCCAGAGAAGAGATTCGCAAAAGTGATGAGAAGACCGCAGAGCTCGACAAAAGCATGCGCAAGAACAAATCCGACCAGATGACGATCATGAATCAGCAGCAATATATGGCCGGGCTGCAGAAGTTTGTCGCCCCGACCGCCAAGGTCGAGCTGACGAAAGGCGTGTTGAACGCGGAAACACTCCAGGCGCTGACGGACTTCAGCTTTAAGAAGCATCAGGAGCTTAATTCCGCTCTCCTTGACCTCCAGGAGAAGGAGAGAGAGCTTCAGAAACAACAGACTCTGGAGCAGTCCCGCCGCTCCAGGCTGACGCATTCAAGTTCCAGGACCGAACGGGAAGCGATTGTCTTTCTGGATGCAGAGAAGGCCGGCAAATTTGAAATGAGACTGAGCTACCTCGTTACCAGTGCGTCATGGTCACCCGCCTATAACATGCGTGCGAACGGCGATCTGACAGAGATCGAGTTGGAATACAATGCCCTGATTCAACAGATGAGCGGCGAGCCGTGGGACGATGTCCAACTGGTCTTGTCCACTGCATCGCCATCCATGTTGGCCAGCCCGCCGGTCCTCGCTCCCCTCCCGGTTCGTTTGACCCAGCGCAGGCAGCAGCGGAAACAGGTCGATCTCAAACAGCAACTGAGCCAGATTCAGAGAGACATCCGATCCTACAGCTCGCGTGAGGCGACCAGCGGAAAATCCATGTACAGCAATGAAGGGCAGATCGACGCAAATCTGAGCATGAATCGGCTTTCGAACCAGCGCCAGCTTACTGAGCTCTCTGCTTCCAGGGATGATGTTCGAGCCATACAGATGTTCGGTCGAAAACAGTCTGCCGGCCTCAGCGTTAACTACAGACTCAAGAGCCGGGTAAGCGTCGCCAGCCGCTCGAACCAGCAGATTGTCCGAATCTCTGACCTCTCCCTTCCGTGCGTATTCAGCAACGTGGCCTTGCCGCAGTTGACGGACCTGGTGTACCGGAAGGCTCTGGTCACTGATGGCAGCGGGATTTCACTCCTCGAAGGACCATGCAGCGTCTACCTTGATGGAGACTTCGTGGGCCGCGGGGTGATACCAATGGTTGCTACCGGCCAGAAATTTCGCGCCGGCTTCGGCATCGATCCCCAGCTCCGTGCCTGGCGAGAATTCGTCTCCCGCGAAGAAAAAATCCAGGGCGGCAATCGCATGGTCACCTACAAATACCGCCTTGTCCTGGACAACTACAAAAAGGAGAACGTGCCGGTCCGGGTGTTCGATCGGATGCCTTATTCGACGGGAGACATCAAGGCAACCATCGGAGAGCTCGAAGACAAACTGAGCGAGGACAAGGAATACGAACGAGCGTTTCGCCCCCTGGGCATCCTCCGCTGGGATGTTGATGTCAAGGCCGGCTCGGCCGCTGAAACGGCCCGAATCGTCGACTACGGCTTTCAGTTGGAATTCGACAAGGATATGGATATTGCCACCATCACCGGCTCTGAGATGGAACGTACAGGACGTGAATATCTGATGAAGCGACTGAATGCCGAATGACACCGGGCGTGGTACACGCTGCCAGATGATTCATCTTCTATGTTGGAATCCGGCGAGGTTTCTCAGTGGAAGATCCGGTGAGGCGAAGGTCATTGCTGGCAGGTAAGGTACTGTCGCTGCTCTTCTGTGAATGTGACAGTGCCTTTTGCCCTGAGAGCCTGCCTTCATGTCTCATGACTCATTCGACATATGAAGTTCTTCCTCACGAGTGCATTTAGCTTTCTTCTTGTCCAGGCGTGCGCGGAAACACGTCTGCCCCTCAAAGTGTTCGTCCTCGCCGGCCAATCGAACATGCAGGGCGCAGGCGCCATTAAAGCTAACCCGCGATCGCGGAACGGCGGGATGGGCACCCTCGAATACCTGGTAGAGGCGCCATCCACTGCCGAGCACTACAGGCACCTCATCGACAAAGATGGCAACTGGGTAGAACGCGACGACGTATGGATCTGGTATCTGGATCGAAAAGGAAAACTCAGACCAGGCTTCGGTGCGCATCCCGGTGCCATCGGGCCAGAACTGCAATTCGGCAACGTTATTGGCGATTACTTCGAGAACCAGGTGCTGTTGATCAAGTGTGCATGGGGCGGCAAGAGTCTCGGACGCGACTTTCGTCCACCGAGCGCAGGCGGAGAGGCCGGGCCCTTCTACACGAAAACCATGAATCACGTGAAGGAGGTGCTCGCAGACATCAAGTCGCACTTTCCCGGATATGATGGGCGCAGCTACGAGCTCGCAGGTTTCGGGTGGCACCAGGGCTGGAACGACCGGGTGAATCAGGCATTCACGGACGCATACGAAGAGAACCTCGTTCACTTCATTCGCGACCTTCGAAAGGAACTCGGAGTCAAGAATCTGCCTTTCGTAATTGCGGAGACAGGCATGGGCGGCCTGGCCGTAAAGCATGGCCGGGCGCTCAAGCTCATGAAGGCCCAGGAGGCGGGCGCCATGCGCGCTGAGTTCAAGGGCACGGCAGCTTTCGTGAGCACGCGACCTTTCTGGCGCACCTCAGAGGAATCGCCGTCAGGCCAGGGCTATCACTGGAACAGCAACGCGGAGACCTATTGCCTGATGGGAGAAGGCATGGGGCTGGCAATGATCGATATTCTCGATCAGCCTGTCGAGGAGAGAATCAAGCTTGCTCTGGAAAACGCGCAGACGAAGCAGGAGCGCGCCTCGCTCTGCCGCAGACTGATGAAAGAGGCCCCCAACGATTACGGCCTGCAGGGCCTGTGCCTTGCAGAGATTGCCCGGCAGCTTGGCGCCAAAGCCTTCGATGATGTTCTCGCCGGTCTGAATCACCAGAACGCATGGGTACGAAGAACGGCGCGCCAACTGGCCATTGAATTGCCGGATTCGGGCACTTTGAAATGGGTCGATTACATGAGTGAATCTGACCTTCGACTGAGCCTGGAGTTGATGGGCGTTCTCCGTGCCCGCAGGAATGCGAAGTGGTTGCTCAGGCTGAACGGCCCTGATGCACACAAGCGGGAAGGCCTGCGGATCGCTGCTCTTCGCGCCTTGCATGACCTCGAGAGCAAGGCATCAATGGAGGCGGCAGCAAGAGCCACCAGTGACAAAAGCCAGAAGATTCGCAAGACCGCATTCGCCGTGCTTGTCAGTTCGAATGCTCCATCCGCCACGGAAGCATTGCTGATGCTTGCGGCAAAGGCCGACAGAATCCAGGCTCACGTCGAAGCCATGACTCACTGTTTCCGCCGTTTTGCGTTCGGAAAGATTCCGGAAAAAGCAAGGGGGCCGGTCCTCGACAAACTGATCTCCATCGCCCGGCGACCGGATGAAAAGAGGCTGGCCCTGGTTGAACTGCAGAAGATCCCATCGATCGGCACTCTTGCCACCGCGCACGCCCTTTCCAAAGATTCAGATCTACGAGAAAAGGCTTCACTGGCGGCCATCGCGATTGCCGAAGCCATGAAGCTGGATGACGAAAAGGTGAAAGAGAAGGCCGTCTCATTGATCGAAAAAGTGATGAAGGCATCGAAAGTCAAAGCCACCAGGGACGCGGCCGAGAGGTTTATCTATAAACACCGGCGTCCCTCGTTAGAAGATTTCGATCCTGAACTGGCCCCATGAATCTCTGGCTTTTCATCTGCTGTTTGTGGTCGCACTCAATTGCGGCGCCGCTGCGGATCGAAATCGAAGACCTCGACGTGCGGCTTCACCTGGTAGCCGATCCCTCTGCATCTCGGGAAGTGGCCTGCCTTGTCTCGCTGGTAAAGGACGCTGGCCGTGCAGGCTTTGAAACTGAAGAGAAGCTTCCTGCCGGCAAGTATCGGGCGGCCCTGCGCGTTCGGTCACCGAAGCTGCACGATCCCCTTGTCGATGCGACCAAAACCATCCTGACCGTCTCGATCGGCGAAGAGAAACTTTCGTCCGTCTCTTGCGGCCGCCTGAGTTTTTCCAGGCCGGAGGATTACGCGGACATCGCGCTGAGTTTCATTGTGGAAAAACCATCCACTCTCAGCTTCTCGATTCACTGGTCTCGGGATGCCAAATCCACAGCGATCGCCACCGCCGGAAACGCGCCGACCTTGCCGAAGGCGGGGGCACTTGATGCCGGCGATGATGACGAAGAATTGGATTCCGGCGTTATTGAGCTGGAGTTGAATGAAATCGATTACGCCTGCCTGTTGCTGGACAGACTGACCATCCAGCAGGTCGGCGGCGAGGTTTTTATTGAGCGTGTCTGGCCTGAAAAAATCCATGTTGCGCCGGGCGAGGAGAATCCGGTTGAGGTTACTCTGCGAAACGTGGGCAAGAAGCCGAGAGATGTCACTTTGCAGTTGAGCGTGCTTGGCGGCCTCCAGGAAACGCTACCTGAGGGTCAGCGACAGCGACGCCGGCTCACGGTCTCTCCCGGCAAGACAATAGAGCGTTTCAATTGGAGGGCACAGCACCGGTTTGGGCACGAGGCGCGTGCTGAGCTCTTCGTTGGGGATACGAGAGAAGACCGCGAATCCGAATTCTTCGGCGTGAGCGAAAACGTGTGGGAGATCGCGCTCCAGGCCCCAGGCTTCCTCGAATGGGTTTGGGGACGCCGAGGCAGATGGATCGAAGACATGGTCGAATGGGATCGCGCTTCTTATATGAATGTGGTCGAGTCGTTTTCATGGGCCCCCTGCAGCTTCAGCGACTTGACCCCTGACAGGGATGAGTGGTGGAGCGGCCAGAATGCGTACCACCAGACGCTCGAGGAAGGCAAGCGGTGGTTCCGTCTCTCGAAACAGAACGGAATGAAAATGATCACTTACTCGTGGCCGGCCGCGAGCGGGCCAATCGGGATGGAGTTCGCCCGTAAGAATCCGAATTGGATTTCCAATCAGCGGGTCGGCCTGGGCATCAGTTTCAACGTGCGAGACCTTCGATTTCGGCGCAGGGCGAACGACCGCGGCAAGCCGTTCCTGGCCGCGGTGAGCCGTCAATGGCATTCGGCCGGCATCGATCGCGGACAACTGGGCGCCATCAATTTCGGAGCACAGGAAATCGTGCGTTCCGCGGAGATGCTCGGATGGGATGGCGTTCGATTCGATATGCCCTGGACCTGGAGCGCGATGGGAGGTAAAGGAGTGCATCACGAATTCGACGCTCTTGGAATCAACCAGGAAATGCAGCAGCTCCTGCCCGAACTTCACGGCAAGCAGGAAACCTGGTCGGGCGACGAGGTCTCTTTACGCAATCTTCGCTGGGCAAAACACACGATATCGAAGAAGTTTCCCAAGTTCGTTTACTCGTACAACTGGGGCGTCCCTTTCTTGAAGGAAGACAACCAGGGCCGGCATAAGGCGAGCAGGGCCTATGCTGAGGCGTGCGCGGGAGGCGGGCAGATCATGGATGAAGCCATCCGAAACTGGAGAGGCCCGTGGAAGGCTTACGCCAATCGCATTCTTCGAGAATCTGACTTCGTTCGCGACCTTGGCGGCCATTTTGAGATCGTCGGCATGAGCACGGAAGGCCTGACCGATCTGGATCGCATCTATATGAAGATTTTCACTCTGGCGGGGCGCGCCCATCCTTACACAGGTACTTACCACTGGGGAAAATCGTCTACCGGCACTTACTCGCAGTTCGCTACCCGTTACAGTGAACTGCTGTGGCACAAAGATTGGAAAACGCTGACCGAACCGGCGAAACATTTTGTTGTGAAATCCAAGTATCCAATCTGGTGGCAGCAGCACGCGTGCAGCCGTCAGGCGGACGGCCGGACGTTGATTCTGCTCCACCTGATCTCAGCCCCGCCGGCAGAAAGGCCATTCGTGCGGGCGACAACGCTGCCACCCATTCAGAAGGATGTAAGCGTCAGCTTCAAGGGATTCGAAGGTCTGAAGCCGGCGAGTGTTTTTGCCTGCACCGCGGAGCCACAGACGCGAGCTCTGGAGGTCGAGTTAAGAGAAGCTGGCAAAGGTATCGAAGTTACGATCCCAGAGCATCACTATTGGACGCTGCTTCTGTGGGAATTGGAGTAGATCACGTGGCGACGGGCTGCCAGCCTGTCCGCCAAGTTCCGAAGTTTTTTGACACCGAAGTATTCATGACACCTCCTGCAAATGAACTGCTCTGTTCCCAAAATCTCTGATTCGGCTGACAGGTTGGCAGACTGTCGACACAAAGATGTTGAGCTCTGTGAGAGTAGAGCAACCAGACTGTTTGCCGTGTGCATAATGTTCACGGTTTTCAATCCTGGAGTCGTCTTTTCCGAATCTCAGAAAAACCGTCATCGTCTCCCTCGTGTCCTGGCCGTTCAGGGCCTCTGGAACGAACACTATCGTCTGCCGGAAGCGCTCTCCATGGCCGGTGGCGCGGACCTCAGAGAATCGCTGCACTTTCATGGTGGCCGGTCGAGCGGGCTTCATTTTCTCAAAGGCGAAGGGCAGTGGGGCTTCCCGCGAAATGGTGATGAGATGTCTGCATTCGATCTTCTCGTGCTCACCAATGTGGCGGCACGCTCTTTCAACGACGAGCAAACTGGGATGATTGAAAATTACGTAAAGCAGGGCGGTGGACTGCTGCTGCTTGGTGGCTATTGGACCCTGGACAAGGGGGCGATGCGTGGAACAACTTTCGAGAAGATCCTGCCGGTAAAGATCCCAGGCGATGCTGCGCGACTGCCTCACGTTCCGCAGGGGCTAGTCCTGAAGCCTGCGCGACAGCATCGGGTCAATGGCCTCGTGGACTGGTCAGCAAAGCCGGCGACATTCTTTCATCATCGATTAATCCCAAAGCTGATGCATCGGTTCTGGTCAACAGTGGCGAGCATCCGATGCTGATCGTTGGTCGGCATGGAAGAGGCAGAACGGCGGTTTTTGCAGGCACTGTGAATGGTGAGCCACCGGAGGGTGTCACTGCTTTCTGGCTGTGGCATGACTGGCCCCAGTTGCTGGCCAATACGATCGAGTGGCTCATTGGGCCCGGACGAACGGCTCCTTCGCCGAAGGAGAATGGCGGCACATCCAATCGTGGCCTGTCGCCGGATGAACTGGAGAACTTCGCCTTCGCTGAAGAGGAGGAAAAGATCGCTCTTGTACGGAAGGCCATCAGATCATGCGATGCGGAGACGGCGGACGCTCTGGTGGATGAGTTGGTAGACAATGACGCGCTGCCTTCTGAACTGCAGCTCAGCATCCTGCAGGCCGTCCGGCCCTTCGCGAATGCTGAGTGGGCTGAAGGCCTGATCGGATTAAAAAGTCGAACCGATCCTCCTTTTGTCCGTGGCTGGCTGAGGCTGCTCGGGGCGACTGGATCGGAGTCCGTTGCCCCCATTCTGCTTGAAGCTCTTGAATCGAAGGAGATGCCTGTCCGGCGGTTCGCACTGGAAGGGCTTGCTGCACTGGGTTCAAAGAAGGCCATTTCGTCCCTCCAGAGATTCGCGTCCCGATTGCCGGCGTCCGCGCTCGACGCGGTCACCGATTCCGCAGAATACCGCCAGGCCCTGCCAACGGAGGAGGATCTTTCTACGGACGTGCTGATTGCGCTGTACAAGTGCGGCGCGCCCAATACGGCTGAGCGTATGTTCGATGCTTACGACAAATATCTCTTTAATGCTGAGTATCTGAGCGCGTTCTTTATGACCTACAGGGGCCCGGCGAAAAGCGATGTTCAGGGCCGGCTGTTATGGAAGGACATGGGCCATCGCCTCAAGTTCATGCGCTCGCAGTTGAGCAAGCTCGAGGCTGCCATCACAGGCAATCCAAAAGCGCAGACTAAGGATTTTGTCTCGGCCGCTGTCGATGAAGAAAGACAGCACTGCATCCGGCTGGTTTATCGTGCGCTCGACGGATCCAGCCGGCAACTGGAGCGGAGTGTTCTTCTCCCTCTGTTCCGTGCAAAGGACATGGGCATTGCACGCATGGCCTGCTCGATCATCGTGGAACTCGGCGGAGAGAAGGCCATCCGGAGACTATCAGAACAGATCAAGCAGGAGTGGAAAGCCGGGGAGCGTCGAAGGCTTCTGCTGCTATCGAGAGCACTCGATGGCAGAGGATTCATGGAGTTTCTTGAACTGGCTGCGAGGGATGAGGACGAAAAACTGGTGAGGCTTGCTGAATATTTGAAAGAGTTGGAAGAGGCAAATAGGTGAAAGGCAGGAATAACAGGTGATCAGAAGGTTGGCCGAGGGGGTATCAGATCAGAGGGAATTGTCCTGAACCTGTGGGCTCTGTCCCGCCGGACCTCAACACGGGTCGCACGCGTACATCAATTCCCCTTTAATTTCCCTCCCTTTTCTTGGCGGATGACCCGGCGCAACCTCGGACGAGATAGAAACGCGCAATCGACAGGAACAATCTGAAATGAAGAATCCGGCTGCAACCATTGTCAGCGCCAGCCTGGGTGCGGGGCTGCTGATTATTCTGTTCTCCTGCACAGGGATGACTCCGACGCCCAGGCTGAAAAAAGAGAACAAGATTCCTCCCAAACTTTCCAGCGAGGCATTGCTGCTGAACGGCAAAGAGCCTGATATCCGCGTTTCGCTGTTTCAGGCCGCGCCATCTGGCAAAATCCGCCTCGGTTCGGCGGGGCCGGTCCAGATAAACACGTTGGCAGGTGAATTGATCATCGAAGTACCGTCCATCGCCGAGTCTGCCGTCATCACCACACCGGCCGGATTTGCCATCGACGGCTATCCCGAATTTGAAGCTGACCAGGTCATGCTGGTTCCAAAAAATGACAGCGACCTGAGCGTCAATGGCATTCGATACCATGGTCGCCTTCGCCTCAGGCAACGTCCAGACAGGCGTATCAGTGCGGTCAACCTTGTCTCCCTTGATACGTATCTTGGCGGAGTGTTGGGCAGCGAAGTCATTCTCTCCTGGCCGGTCGCCACACTGCAGGCAAACGCTATCGCTTCTCGGAGCTATGCCCTTTATCAGATGTTGCAGCGCCAGAATGCGCGGGCCGACGTCGCTTCAGACACGCGAGATCAGGTTTACCGGGGTATGGAACGTGAAAGCGACCGTGCCCGCAGCATTATCGACCAGACCCGTGGCATCGTGCTTCAGCATGGTGGCAAGATGTTTCCGGCCTACTTCAGCTCAACTTGCGGGGGGTATACAACGGATGCGCGGACGGGGCTGGATCGAAAGGGCTGGGGGCCCCTCTCGCCGGTGAAATGCGGTTTTTGCAGAGAGTCACGCTATTTCCGGTGGAAATACACGGTGCAAAAGGGTGAAATTGCTGCCTCGCTCGGCCGTGCCGGCCACAACGTCAGCGTTATCCATGACATACGGCCCGTCGGCAGGAGCGTTGATGGGCGTGCAAAGACCGTTCAGATCGTGCATTCGAAGGGGCAATTAAGCCTCAAAGCAACGAAGTTCAGGCACATCATGGGAACGGGCAAACTGCGCAGCACATTTTTCAGCGCGAAAGTTTCCGGAAGCGACGTCGTTTTCAGTGGAAACGGCTGGGGCCACGGTGTCGGCCTGTGCCAATGGGGTACGAAGGGGATGGCATCCGCGGGCTACACGGCTGAATTCATTCTGAATCACTATTATCCGGGGGCGAAACTCGCAAAAATCTATTAACTGTGCGCCTTTCGATTTTCGACGGCCACCAGATGTAACCCGATTCTTCTGAAATGGATACCGTTTTAAACGCGTCCCATTACGTGATTTTCATGCAGCAACAGCAGCAGACGGGCGGGGGAGAGGTCTTCGCCCAGATGCTGCCGATGATCGTCATCCTGTTCGTGTTCATGTATCTGTTCGCCATCAGGCCGCAGCGGAAGCAGGAGAAGGAGAAGAAGAAGCTGCTGGAGAGCATCCAGAAGAATGACAGAGTCGTCACAATTGGTGGGCTTCACGGCACGGTCAGCTCTTTAAAAGAAGATACGGTTCTGGTTTCAGTGGCAGATGGTGTCCAGCTCAAGTTCGCCAAAAGCGCCATTCAGACCGTCAGGAAGGGCAAGCGAGACAGCGAGGAGGGTGAGGAAGGATCCGGGAAAGATTAGGTTCAGATGGGCTTAGCTCGGGGAATGTTGGAGCGCCCCTGAAAGCCTGAATCCCTTTTCATTCCGCGGCGGGACGCCGCAGCGACGTACGAGGTAGGAAGTCTGCGCCACAGGAGAGGCAGACCCAATTGACTTTTTGCACCAGAGACGAGCCACAACAGCTCTGTCAGCACACTATTCATGAACGAGAAGCTTAAGAATCGATTTATCGTTATCGGGCTGGTTTTTCTATTTTCCCTGCTGTTTATCTGGCCCCCCTTCGCCGATCCACCGCTGGTGACGCGGGATGTGGTCCGAATGTACGGCGTTGAGGGAAACTACCTGAACAAGATCCTCGATTGGGAAACCGGCAAGCCGATGGTCAGGCAGGTGGACATCCTCTCTACGGATGATGACCATACGAAGGAGGTCCACGATAGTGAGTGGTATGCGTGGTTCATCCGCCGCCGATATGATGCGACTCCGGAGGATAAGGATGGCATGCCGCAGGGCGGCCGAGTCGTCTGGGGTCCAGAAGAGTTGGATTTTGAGCTGCCGAACGGCAACAAGCTGAAACGCATGGTAAAGAAGGTGCGTTTCCGGCAGGTGCTGCGTGTTCGGCACACGTTGAATCTCGGTCTCGACCTCAGCGGCGGTACAGAGTTGGTCTATCAGGTCCAGCCGCGCGAATCAGAAGAGGACAAGGAACAGGGCATCGGCGCCGTCGATCGCAGGTCACGCCAGACGGAGCAGATCGTTGACATCATTAAACGGCGCATCAACATCACCGGCCTCAAAGAGCCCCGCATCCAGGCCCAGGGCACAGATCGCATCCTTATCCAGATCCCGGGCAAAGACAAGGCCCAGGTAGAGAGCATCAAGAGTATTATTCAGACCTCCGGGCATCTGGAGTTTCGGGTCGTCAACGACAACGAAGCCACTAAGAAAGAGGCCCTCTCCGGAGTAGTCCCACCCGGTCATAAACTCTACGATTTCGAGAGAGACCCTGAGTCCGGCGATGTGGAGAAACTCCTCGTCGTCACTCCGGATGATTACAACGTCACCGGCGCCGATCTCTCTCGCGCCTATCCGACCCAGGATGACAATAACCTGCCCGCGGTCGGTTTCAACTTCAAGGCTGGCCGGGGCCGCAAATTCGGCCGCATGACCCAGGAACACCTCCAGGAGCGCATCTGCATCATTCTGGATGGCGTGGTTTTCTCCGCGCCGAACGTTCAATCCCGCATCGATAACAACGGTATCATCAACGGAAAGTTCTCATACGACGAGGCGAAAAACCTGGCGACCATTCTCTCTGCGGGAAGTCTGCCGGCTGACCTCAAGCTCGAGATGGAAAACGAAGTCAGCCCGTTCATTGGCGACGATTCCATCAGCAATGGTCTCTGGGCCATTCTTATTGGCGGCATCGTTGTCTTTGTGACGATGGCCGCTTACTACATGCAATCCGGGCTCATCGCGAACATCGCGCTGACATTTAACATCCTGATCCTGCTTGGCAGCCTGGCCATGTTCCACGCCACGCTGACCCTGCCGGGCATTGCCGGCATTCTGCTTACCGTCGGTATGGCCGTGGATGCAAACGTTCTCGTTTTTGAGCGAATGCGTGAAGAACGGTTGAAGCGCGACAGCTTCTTCAAATCGATCGAATCCGGCTACGACAATGCATTCCGAACCATCCTTGACGCAAATGTTACCACGCTTATCACTGCCGGAATTCTCATTTACATAGGAACCGGCCCGGTCAGAGGATTCGGCATCACCCTCGCCATTGGAATTCTCGCGAGCCTCTTTACTGCGATTTACGTGACCCGTTCCATCTTCACCCTCCTCGTAGAAAAGGAGGTGATGAAGGAAGCCAAAATGATGGAGCTCAAGTTCGTCAGAGATGCAGCGTACGATTTCCTCCGTCACGACAGAAAGGCTCTGACCGTTTCAGTCGCCATTATTCTCATCGGGCTTGTGCTCTTCTTTTCCCGGGGCTCGGACAATTTTGATATCGATTTCAAAGGCGGCTATCTCATCCACATCAAGCTGAGCGAGCCGGTAAAGACCGAGGCTATTCGCAAGCTGGTCGAAGCTGCGGACCTCCGCAAACCCGAGGTGCAGCAATACGGCGAGGCCGGCCCGGAAGGCTCTACCGACTTCGTGATTCGCACGGAAAAGGATTACGGCTACACCATCGAAGGCGGCGCGCCAAAACGCTCCGGGGCAGACAAGTATTCCGCCAGGCTCATCTTCAATGACGCTGTGGATGCAAAGATCGTTCAAGACCGCCTGACCGCCGCCGCGCAGCTTACGAACGTACAGGTTGCCGGGGAGGAGAAAGCACTGAACGTGACGCTCACTTCCGATATCTCCGATGCGCAGGAAGTCAGCCGCATCATGGGGCAGTCACTCAACGATTTGCCCAAATACGATCTGCTTCGAGTTCCAGGAATCAACGCACTGCTCCTGCCCGAGGCATTTGAAAAGAATGACGAAGCAATGTTTGTGAACTTCGGACAGGGCATCAATGCAGCGGGACTGGAAGAGGAGCTTCTCAGACAGCTCCTCGACGGGGTGGCCGTTGAGGGCGTTGCCGGCACCGAAGGCGCTCACACACGCGTAAAGATCACTGACGAGAGAAAACGATACGACACAATCGTAGACATGATCCGCGGCTACGAAGCCATCGCCGGCAAGCTCTCAGAGCCTTTCCAGCGCTACACAAAAATCGGCAAAGCGGTCGCCGGGGACCTGGTCTTCAAGGCTCTCGTGGCCCTCGTCCTTTCATGGGTTGCCATCCTGATTTACGTGGGCATCCGCTTCCACGGCATCAAGTACGGCGCAGCCGCCATCGTCGCCCTGATTCACGATGCGCTCATTGTTCTGGTGCTGACATCCCTGGCCGATCAATTGGAGCTTGTTGATGGCAAGATCAACCTCACCATGATCGCGGCCATGCTGACGATCATTGGCTATTCTGTAAATGACACCATCGTTATCTTTGATCGCATACGTGAAAACGTACAGAATAGTAATAAGCCATCAGAGTATACGAACTTGGTCAACCTGAGTAACAACCAGATGCTGGCTCGAACACTCATGACCAGTGGATTGACTCTTGTGGCGCTGCTCTCCCTCTTCATCTTTGGGGGAGGACAGATTCAAGGCTTTGCATTTGCCATGATTCTTGGCGTCCTGGTGGGCACCTATTCGTCCATATTCGTGGCTTGCCCGTTAGTGGTGCACTGGGAAACCTGGTTCGCCGAAGACAAGGGCAGCAAGAAGTCTTAAGTGACAAAAACCGGCACATGATACGCCGGCGAGAGAAGGGCATCCCCCGCCCCATGGCTATCCCCCTTGGCCATTTAATGTCTGACCCACAGCTTCGATGGGCTGTGCTTGAAAATCCAGCGAGCACAGAAAAAAGGCTGACTTCTCCTCAGCCCTGAGGAAAGTTTGTACGTGCACGAAAAGGAGGGAATATCATGCGAGTCGACCGCATCGTCGTCGTTGCCATCATTCTTGGCCTCGGCATCTTCATCAATCTGTTTACCGTTCTGAACCCCTGGTCGGATGCTTTCAGACGTAAGACCGGGAAGAAGCCCCCGGGTCTGACCGCGAATCTCGACGACATCGCCAACGCAAACGAAGTCTGGACTGAAATCATCCCACCAAGGCAGAACCGCACCGCAACCAGGACCACATCCAATTTCCGCGACGCGGTCTCTGACCCGGCTCTCCGCGTTCGCCGCATCCAGCCCCGTAAGCCAGGCCACCAGGTGCAGGTCAGACTGGGCGGCCCACGGGTGGTACCAACCAGCGGCCAGAGAATGCCGGCTCAATACGATGGAGACGTGGTCTACATAAACGAACGCGAAGGCTCCGCGCCGGAGGCCCGCCCCGGGCGACTTCATACCTCGATCACCACGCCGGTACCACCAGCCGCCACCCACCTGGTAAAGAGAGGTGAAACACTCTCAAGCATCGCTGTCAAGTATTACGGAAAAGCGGATCGCTGGACTCGCATCAAAAAAGCCAACACCACCGTACTGTCCAAGAGCAAATGGCTCCTGGTCGGCATGAAGCTCAAGATTCCCGGAGCACCAGGCGCCTCACTGCAGACAACCACGGCCCGTCAGCCCCGACCATCTTCGCAACCAGAACAGACCACCAAGTACACCATCAAGCGAGGGGACACACTCATGAAGATCGCCCGCGCCGTCTACGGTAAATCGAGCAAGTGGCGGCGCATCCAGGAAGCCAACCCCGGCCTCAAGCCACGAGCCATCGTGCCAGGCAGGAAGATTGTGATTCCGCTGTAAGAGCGGCATTCGCTACCGTACTGTCAAGGGTGAATCCGGTAGCTGGAAGCGGGAGTTGGAGTAACGGCTTTAGCCGGGCCTTCGGCTTTCCGGGTCTTCGGCTTTCGTCGGGTCTTCGGCTGAACTGGGACCATTCATAGTTAAATCCTTAACAATGTTAGAGCCGTGTGGCAGATTAAAGGTGGCTTGGCGATTCACGTCTTTTAATCCTGCTTGTAATCACCACTTTTCTGCTTCGCTTTTTGTCTTTTCTTTTTGTCTTGGACTTTCCGAGAAGTGCTCGAAACGCAGCAGCACGGCATGGCAATCCTGGAACGAAGCCAGATTAAAAGTGCAGATACAAAGCGGAAGATTCAAAGAAGAGATAGGAAGCAAGATAAAAAGTAAGTGTGTGACTACCTCCCCACAGACCGGTAGGCCGAGACAAGGGCAATTTTACGGATCTGAATGACAATTTTCAGGGGCAAAGCCCCGGGCCGTTTGCCTAGCCCAGCCCAACGGGCTGGGTTTTCGGGCAGATCATCCTTAGGGGCAACGCCCCGGTCATTTGCCCCAATGAATGGCCTCCT
>JASLXP010000147.1 GCA_030740295.1 Planctomycetota bacterium | reverse complement strand
CTCGCTGCGAAGATCCTGGGGATCGCGGACGAAAAATACAAAGACCTCATTCGCAATTACAAGGAACAGCTCGTGGAAGAATCCGTTCAAAAGGCGGAACGAGTGGCAGCAGACTGGCAGTCCGAAGTGGCAGGTTGAGCCCGAAGAGCTGTTAGACTGATTTCGTGCGACTCGTGTATCCGTGGACGTTTGCGGTAAACAGTCCCCCGATTAGGATGACCAGCCCTGCCGGCAGCCTGAACGGATTCACACATCTCTGATGAGCAACGCCAATCGGGTCCTTCTGATAGATGTTCCTGCTCTCTCGTGCGGTCTGGTGGGAGACGGCGGATTATCGAATCTGAACAGATTGAAAAACAGCGGAGTGGCGCTGGCCGTTCAGCCGTCGTTCCCCGCGATCAGTGCGACGGTGCAGGCATCTGTCACCACCGGGGCCACGCCGGACGTCCACGGAATAGTTGCCAGCGGCTTCTACGACCGGCAGCGCATGGCGGTCTGTTACGGTGACAGCTCAGACCGTCTGCTTGAGTCGAGACGGGTCTGGGAATTCGCGAAGGACCAGTCACCCGAATTCAGCAGTGCCTTGATTTTCTGGGAGAACAGTCTCGGCGCCGATTGTGATTTCATCGTGACGCCTCGCCCGATCCCAAAGCGTGGCGGTGGCTTTCATAGTTCCTGCTATTCCAAACCACCGGAGCTTAACGACCGTCTCGTGAGAAAGTTTGGCCCGTTCAAGCAGGCATGGCTCCGGGGCCCGTTTGCATCCATGCGGTGCTCACGATGGATCACCCAGAGTACTGTTACTCTGTTGGAGGACTTCCAGCCAACCCTGGTCTGTACCAGCCTGCCTCACGTGGCGTTCAGCCACATCAAATCGGGAAGCGACGAGCGTAAACTCAAGATAGCCATGCTGGAACTGGACGAATGCCTGGGTGATCTGCTGGATGCGGCGGAGGGCGGAGACTACTCGGTGATATTGATGGGATCTTACGGAATGAACCAGGTGAATGAGGCAGTCTTCCCAAACCGATATCTTCGAGAGCATGAAACTCTGATCACTCACGAAGTGAAGGGCATGGAGTTTCTCGATTTCGGGCAGTCCAGGGCATTTGTCCTGCCCGATCACCAGGTAGCTCATGTTTACTGTGATCCACACGCTATCAGCGAGGTCTACACGCTGCTGTCCACAGTTCCCGGCATCGAGCGAATTCTGACACTCGAGCATCAGACTGATTGGCAGATCGATCACCCGCGCTCCGGCGAGCTCATTCTGCTCGCCGCGCAAGGCTACTGGTTCGCCTATCCGTGGTGGCACGATGATTACCAGGCGCCGGAGTACGCGTTCCATGTAGACCCATTCATGAAACCGGGCGCCGATCCGCTCGAATACTTCTGGGGCACACATCCCTTCGTCATCTCGCAGGACACCAGCAAAGTGACGCGCTCGCACGGCCGACTGCCGGACGACCATGTAGGTGCACCGGTTCTGGTCACCAATTTCACCCCGAAGACAGAGTCGCCAGAAGAGGTGAAAGACACCGAGATTTTCAAAATGATCATGGAGCAACTCAGCCTCGAAACCGTCGAACCGGAGTTCAGGCAGTAGTAGGCCGACACGAGGGCGCTCTTACGGATTTGAATGACAATTTTCAGGGGCAAAGCCCCGGGCCATTTGCCTAGCCCAGCCCAACGGGCTGGGAAGTAATGAAGCACAATCAAAGGGGCAACGCCCCGATCATTTGCACGACTGACCTGCTGCAAATGGCCGGGGCGCTGCCCCTGAATGGCAATTCCTCTCTAAACCCAGCCCGTTGGGCTGGGCTAGGCAAGCGACCGGGGCTTCGCCCCTGAACATGAGGACTCCCATAATCTTAAATCTGTAAAGCTCTCCCGTCTTGACCTACCAGTAATACGTGATGCTTGATTTCGACCACTTTAAGGCCAACGGCAGGGCCGATGCTCGCGCTGATGACGCCCAATGGCACTTTCCAACAATAAACAGAAAATCCAACACCCTCGTCTAATATCCAATCTTTGGCTCCCCCAACACTCCCACCCAATCGTTTGGAGGCCGTCGCTATGAAGAAGCATTTATCCATTATTTCATTAATCATCATTGGTTTGAGTCCCAACATAGCCGCCCAGGATAAAGCTGAGGCTGCAAAGGCGAAGGCCTTAAAGGAAAAGGCTGCGAAACAGAAAAGTAAGAGCGCGAAGAAGCCAATGACCCCCGAAGAGCGGGAGGCGTACTATGCCAAGGTCAAAGGCAAGTACGAGTACATGGTTAAATTCCTCGACAAAGTGGTGGCGCAACACGAGACCCGCCGCGAGGAACTGGAGGCGTTGCTGGAGCAGGAGAAAATAATGATCAGCCCGCCGCTGCCTGGGTTGTTTACCAGTGCTCTGCAGCCATCTTCGGCCAAGAGCGCAGCCAGCGCGAAGAAGCGGGCCGTTCAAGCCAAGACTCTCGGCAGCATGAAGCCAGTTGAGGTGGCGGTAACGCAAGAGATCAAGGACGCGGCCAAGGCGGTCATCGATGCCATTGAGGTGCACATCCCGCTGATACATGACCAGGCCGATCAGTACCAGGCGCGCATCAAGGCATACGAAAACCCAGCCCCCGCGGCAGGCAAGACAGCCTCGAAGGCTTCGACAGTTGCTGGCGACGCGGCCAAGGCAAGAGCGGACGTTGATAAGGCCGAGGCCGATCTGTCAATCGTTCAGGCAAGTGTCTGGCTGAATTCAGTAAGCCAATCCCAGAATGCAGGCGCGAAAGACATGGCGACAGAAGCAACCAGGTCGTTGGCAAAATACCTGGCGCTCAAAAAACAATATGACGAATTAGGCGCACAGTTAGGTGTGGTATCAGAACAGCTCGATGAAGGTGTCAGCGAGATTCTGGGCACCCTCTATCCGAGGCCTTCGAAATCCAGGAAGAAGACCAAAGCTGCCGCGGACAAGAAGAACCTGAAGTGAGTGAGGCGTTTCCAGTCCGAAGGATTTCCGTTTTCGAAAGCGCAGGCTGGCTTTGCCGACTGCCCCGTCCGTTTCATCCAGGTATTCGTGAGTAATGAAATGCTGGCTGCCGAAGACTTTCCCCCACGGGTGGATTCCGGCTTCAAAGCTTGCGTTTGCGATCAGGTTGCCATCGACAATTGGCGGCAGCTCCAGGGGCAGCATTGAAATGATCTCACCCTCCCTGACAGGAACTTTGTTGTTGGCCGTTGTGAGGAACAGGCCCTGGACAATGTAGTAGCGCTCCTGTTTTGCCCCCGTCTCCGGAACGACGCCGCCTGTGCCGTCGGGGAAGTATCGCAGCACGATGCGGTCAATGGGAGCATTGGATTCGAAGGTGACACCGGGCGTCCAATCGTAGCGGCGAATGGTGAGCGGACGAGTGATGTCCCCGACGGTGGCCTCCATTCGCCCGCGATAGAAATTCTTGATGAACAAGCGGTACGAGCCGAGGGGCAGCGGCTTCTTCAATGGAATGGAAAGCTCAACGGGTTTTGGCAGGGGGCCTTTCCCGCCATAGTGAAATCCCAGAATCACACCGGGCATGGACCGCCAGTTCCCGCTGCTCTTGTATTCCGAGCCGCCGGGATACTTTGAGCTACCGAAAGGCCACAGATCTTTACCGAGCCAGATTTGCGAAAACTCTTCTGCCTTGGCTGGTCTTGAAAAAACCAGAATGAGGAGAATCAGGATTGATTTCATCAAGCCGAGCATCCTTAAGGCTACTCACCAAACAACTCCGTACCTGGTCGCAGATGTTCCTTCGCCACGTCTTCATTCAATTCATAGCCCAGGCCAGGCCGATCGCTCAGCTCGATGTAGCCGTCTTTTATGACGGGCTCGTCGGTGATGACAAGGTCATCCCAGTAGGGGCGATCCTTCCAGTGCCATTCGATGACGAGGAAGTTGGGGATGCTGGCGCAGGTGTGACAGGAAGCAATGGTGCCCAGGGGACCGCAGACGTTGTGCGGGGCCATCGGCACGTAGTAGAGCTCGGCCAGGTTGGCGATTTTTCGGCACTCGGAAAGGCCGCCGCATTTTGGGATGTCCGGCATGATGATGTCCGCGGCCTGCTTCTCCAGAAGCTCTCGGAAGCCCCAGCGGAGGTAGATGTTCTCGCCAACACAGATGGGTGTGCTTGTCGAGAGTTTCACTTCGCGGAGGGCATCGATGTTTTCCGGCGGAACTGGTTCTTCGAGCCAGAGCAGATTGAATTCCTCCACGGCCTTCGCTACCCGCACCGCGCTGTGAACGTCGTACCGGCCATGCATGTCAATGGCGAGATCGACTTTAGGGCCGAGGGCTTCACGAACCGCGGCCACGCGCTCCACCATGGTGTGCATCTCGCCGGGCGAGATCGTGTGGTTGAAAGCATCGTGTTTGTCGGGATGCGAAAGATCGTCGATATCAAACTTTAACGCGGTAAAGCCCTCTTCAACCAGTTCGAGTGCCTTCCTCCCATATGATTCTGCGGACCCGTCTTCACCCGCGTGGCAATCGCAGTAGAGCCGAATTCTATTCCGGAACTTTCCGCCGAGCAGTTGATAAACAGGAGTGCCCAATGCTTTGCCGACAAGATCCCACAAGGCGATCTCGATGCCCGTCATTGCTGTGACGATGTTTCCGGAGATCGCACCGTCAAACAGAAAACGGCGCCGCATGCTCTCGAAAAGCCGATCCACATCCATTGGATCCTGGCCAACCAGCATCCCCTTGAGGCTCTGGATGATTGTGGCACAACCCGGTCCGCCGTGAATGCACTCGCCGGTGCCGGTCAGTCCTTCGTCCGTGTAGATTCGGACGTATGTGGAATAACCGTGACCTTGTACGTCAGCAGTTCGAATATCGATGATTTTCATGGGAGGCAAGTCTCAGGTTGCGGATGAGTAACGTGGCGACAGGCTGCCACCAGCCTGTCTGCCTGTCTTATTAGATATTGAGAAATCGAGTGTCAACACTTTCCAGTGAATTGATTCGAATGAAAGTACTTGTGGGGCTGACAGGCCTGGCAGCAGTCTGTCGCCATGTTGGTACTGCTCCTTGCCTGTAACAAACGGCACTAAAGACAGATCAATTCCTTAGGCGCGTTGCTCAGAACATCCTTACCGTCCTCCGTCACCAGCACCAGGTCTTCGATGCGCACTCCTGCGAAATCCGGGACGTAGATGCCCGGTTCGACCGTTACGACCATACCGGGCTTGAGGATGTCTTTCGAGTGCGGGGCGAGGCGGGGGAGCTCGTGAATCTGAAGGCCGACACCGTGGCCAAGGCTATGACCAAAGTACTTATCGTAGCCGGCATCCTTGATGATCTTGCGCGAGATGCGATCGGCATCTTTGCCCACAGTGCCCGGTTTGATGGCCTCGACTCCAGCGACCTGTGCATCGAGAACGGTCCTGTAGATCTTTTTCAGTTTGCGTCCTGGACGCCCGAAGCCGACCGTTCGCGTCATGTCTGACCGGTATCCTTCCCAGACGCTGCCGAAGTCGAGGGTAAGGAGCTCGTTGTTCTTTATTTTTCGCTTCGAGGGATGGGCGTGGGGTTTGGCGCCGTTCGGCCCGGCAGCAGCAATGACATCGAAAGCTATTTCAAAGGCGCCGTTTCTGCGAAGGAACCATTCAAGCTCGAGGGTTGCGTCGATCTCCGTCAATCCCGGTTTCAGGAAACCGAGCATGTGATCGAAGGCGCGGTCATTGATCTCGGCGGCTTTGCGGATGCGTTCGATTTCATCGGGGGCCTTAACAACGCGAAGTTCGTCGACCATGCCGTTCGTCTGTTTGATGCGGCAATCGAACGCGTCCTTGAGAGTTTTCAAAGTGCCGACGGTGGTGTGATCGGCCTCTATCCCCAGCGTCTTGATGTTCTTCCGATTCAGGTGACGCTTTACATGCGAGAGCCGGTTCTTGCCCTTCCAGATGGTGACAGGCACGAAGCACTCTTCTTTCGTCTGCACTGTGTATCGGAAATCGGTAAATAGCCGGACGCTGTTGTGCGTGACCACCAGTTTTCCATCGGCCGGGGTCGAGAACCCGGAGAGATAACGAATGTTCGGAGGATTCGAAATGTAGAGCGCGTCGACGCGCTTCTTTACCATGCTCTCACGAAGTTGTTTCAGCGCGGCTTGATTACTCTTCATTCTTCCCCTGCCCCAGTCGTTGTAATTCGTTTCGGATTTCTGCCGCCTTTTCGTAATCCTCACGGGAGACCGCTTCACTCAGTTCGTTCTGAAGAATCTCCTGATGTGAGAGTGGACGAATACGTTCTATCTGTTCGCGCCACATCTTGAGCTGTTTGTACTCATCGCCTTCTTCAAATTCTTCGCCTTTGCCGTATTCCGCATAGAATTCCATGAGCTCCCGCTCAGCGTGGTCGATGTAACTGAGCGCGAAATCGTATTCTTTCTTTTCAAGGCAACCCAACACCTCTGCCTTGGCGCGGTGATAAATGACAAACCCACGAAACTGATCGATGTTGATGGCATCTTCCTCACGCTCGGCATATTGGCGGATGAAGGTGAAGACTTCGAGATTGCGCCGAGCGTCACGCGCGGCGCATGTGTAATCCTGCAATTCAAAGAAGCAGAGCCTGCGCTGATAGTAAAGCAGGGCCTCGGTCTGAAGAGCCACGCAGTCATCAGTGCTGATATTGAATTCTTCGTCCGCTGCGTCTGCTTCGTATTCTTCAGAGAGGTTTTTCAGGTAATCGTAAAGGGAAGGAAATCCGTACGGCGTGACTCCATCCGGCCTGTCTTCGGACTCCATCTGAAGCACGCCAAGATCGATGCGGCGCTGAATCTTTTCACGGCCGTCATCGCCGATGATTCGCCGGACCAGGCCGTCATCGGTGGAGAATTCCCAGTTCTTCAGAATGTTGCTGATGTCTTTACTCATTAATTATCCGCCCATCGTTTCCAGGGCATGAATTCGTAATGCTGATGGGGGAGGCCGGCTTCGAGCAACTGCTGATTCCAGGTCTCGATTGCAGTTGGCTCGTCACCGGACGCGATGGCAAGAATCTTCTCGAACATGGCCTCGCCAACACTCTCCAGGCTCTCGCCGTTGAGGATGCCGTCAGCGAAGAAATCGACGTGCTGATCAAGCCCGATGTTACTGGTCGATGCAACCTTGACGACCTGGCCCAGAGCGGAACCGATGGGCGTTCCCCGTCCGGTCGTGAAGACAACCATCTGGCAACCGGAGAGGGCAAGGGCCGGAGTCGAAATCTGATCGTAGCTCGGGCAATCAAGGACCCACAAACCGCGGCGGTCGTGTTCATAGATCGAATCGCCGTATTCGAGCCCTCCTTCGATAACGGTCGAGCCGGCCTTCGCGGCCGCGCCCGCGGCCTTCATGAAAATATTTAACAGGCCACCCTTGAAATTGCCTGGCGTGACCTGCTGCCGGCCGCTTTCCGGGATGGGATAAGTCTTACTCACTTCATCAAAGCGTGGAATCATGCCGAGAAGCCAGCGTGCGGTTTCTTCATCGCGCGAGCGCTCAGCCAAGACGTGCATGTAGCCTTCGAACTCAGGCGTCTCGGTGATGATGGCTGCACCACCGCCATGAATGAGACGATCGACCGCGACACCGAGCGCGGGATTGGCCGTGACACCGGAGAAGCGGTCCGAGCCGCCGCATTTCAGACCGAGAGTGAGATGCCGGATGGGCAGCGGTTCCCGTTCGTACTGATTGGCCGCCTCGAATGTTTTTCTGAGCGGGCCATCGACAATTTCGTTGACCGCGGCGAGCTCGCTTCGGTAGTGCTGCAGATGATCCGTCTGCACCCGCTCCTCAAAATCGATGACCTTCTCGGCAAACGTATTGAAGACGCTGCCTTCGACTCCCGGAATCGGGCAGAGATGCTCGCAACCGAGCCCGAGGACATAGAGGGCGCCGACATTCGGGCAATTCATGATCGCCACCAGCAGTCGGGCGAGCTCGGCCTTGGCTTTGCCCACCGGCATGCCGCATCCGTATTCCTGTGTGATGGCAACCACGTCAGTGACGTTCGAGTAGCGCGGCAGCAGTTTCTGTTTCGCCATGTGCGCTATGTTCTGCGTGGTCGTTTGTGAACACTTCACCGTGTTCAAGATGGCGACGATGTTCTGTGTGCCGGCGCCTTCCTTTCCTTCCACCGTCACCTTGCGGCGAAAACCTTTGAACGTGCGATTGGCCAATTCTCCGAAGTGAGGAGTTTCCGTGGCGAGGCTGCAGAGCTGCGGCTCTTCGCCGGTGAGCTCATGTCTCATGTTGCCCAGCCCGGACGGGTCAATGTATCCGCCGGCTGCAATTCTTCGTGACGCAAATCCGACATGGACACCAAGCGCGATGATGGATTCATCCTTGCAGATTTCCCGGACGGCGAAGGAGCAGCCTCTCGGAATGGGTCTGCTGATCGGCGTTGCCTGCCCGTTGATTTGGAGCTCTTCGCCCGAGGGGATATCGGCTTTGGCGACCGCGATGTTGTCCGCCTTCAGTGCCCCCACATCTTTGGGATTAACGATGACGGCATAATCGGAAAAGGGCGCAGGCATTGGTAGAAGTAACGCCTTCGGGCCGGAGGGATGGCGTGGCGTGATGTTTTAGAAAAATGAAAAAGCCCCAGTCCGGCTATTCTCACCGAACAGGGGCTGTTTTCAACGAGTCCCGTGCATGCACGGCGCCGTCACTGGCGTCTCATTTACCCAGAAGATGCTGCATGATGTAAAGGTCAAGGCCCTCATAGTCTCGCGTCTTGCGAAAGGCATCCACCTTTTTTTCATCGACGCTCTGGACGACCTTCAACAGGCCTTTGAACATCTTCAGGCTGTTCGTCAGGTGCGCCGTCTGATCTTTCTGTCTGGTCGTGCGCATGGCCTTGACATCGAGGCCGACAACACCATCGCTCTGATCCAGGTAGCCGCACTTGTCGAGCACGTAAACCTGGTTGAACGCACGGCGGAGATTGACACTGCCGAAGGCTTTATCCTGATCGTACTTCAAACCGTTCTGATCGTTAAGGTGAACGCCCCATAGCTTCTTGTGCCAGAGCACGTACGCCATGTCGTCCGAAGGAGCGAGGCCGGCAAGGATGGAGTGCGCGGATTCGATGAGCACGCCTACACGATCCGGGTCTGCGGTCTTGTATACGAGCCCGGTGAAGTGGCCCGGTGTGGGCAGGTATGCCTGATCCATTGGCTCGTTCGGTTTCATCTCGCCGAGGATCTTGATGCCGGAATCATGCTCGAGCATGACGTTGATGGCGTCGACGATTCTTCCGATTCCGGTGACCGGATCTTTCGCTTCACGAATGTAGGTGCCTTCGCGGGCGAGCCACAGAACGATGTTCTTTGTGCCGAGCAGATTCGCTATATCGATGGCCCGCTTGGAGCGCTCGAGCGCGTATTTTCTTTCGGACGCGCTGTTTGATGTGTAGGCGCCGTCGATGGTCTTCGGATGCTCCCAGAGTCGGGGGGCGACAAACTCTGCCTTGAGTCCCTCGCCGTCGAGCAGCTTCTTGATTCTCTTGACGCCGCGCTGCGTGGCCTGCCAATCGGTATCGGCCGGCACGGTATCATCGTCATGAAACTGAACGTGATCGAAGCCAAGCCCGCGATACATCTTGAATTTTTTCATCAGTGCCACGTCAGGCCGGACGGGCGGGCCAAAGGGATCCGCGCCGGTCGAGATATTCCAGGGGCCGAATGAGAAGTGATATTTCCTGGCCATGAGCAAAACTCCTTCAGGGTGAATGATGGCGCGGCAGTTTATTGCCCTGGGGCACGGTAGACAAGAGGGCTTCGGACGATACGCCCGAATGCTGAGACTTTTGAGTCAGCCGTCCGAGGGCGACATCCCAGAAGTCGCACAGACCATCCTTCCTCAATCCGTTCGCAGGCGAGCCGGATTTTCTTAGTCGTCAGGCCAAAATAATGTTGCCAGTTTCAATAGTCCCGAAGGGACGGAGGCAATTAGCCCCAGGTTTCAACCTGGGGACAGAATTGGAAAAACGCATTTAAGCCCCGGAGGGGCGAAGGGGCGAAGGGGCGTTTACGCAGGGCACCGCCGCCCCTCCGGGGCTGGAATCGGTTTTTGTCTCCGCTCCCCTGGTTAAAACCAGGGGCTACTCGCCTGCGTCCCTCCGGGACTGCGAAGCGGATATCTTCCGGTTGAAGTTGGCAACATAATTTCGATCGATTCTCTTAGTCGTCTGAGCTGATGGCCTGTTCCTTTTCTTCAGGAAGATCAGGGCTTGAACGCGGTCTCTCCCTCATAAATCGATTTCATCTCCCAGGCCGTCACTTTCTTCACATCAACATCGCCGCCTTTGCTGAACAGGCTGACATGAAGATCTTTGGGGTCGTATTCATGCCAGGAGACCGCGGCCTGGCGGTCGTTGGCGAATACCTCGATCATGCTTCTGTCGATGAATATTCGCAGGGAGAGATCCTCTCCCTGCTTCAGCTCTAAGGGGGGCTTGATGTATCCGACGGTCAGCGTCTTGCTCGCATTGCCGGAGGCGATCGTAAAGCCGTTGCTGCCGTCTTCGCCGCACAGCACGTTGACGCCAAACTCGGTCGACGCAGGAGCGGTAAACGTGATATCCAATTCGATGGTGTCGCCTGAGATGTCCTGGAGCAGGTGGAGTGTTTCGCTTTTGACTGTGATGTTCTCGACCTGCTTCTTGTTGGTACGCAGTTGCTCCAACTCACGCAGAGGCTTGATGCGCAGCACTCCATCCTTCGGCAGGCTGAGCTCTCGCGGCAGTGACTGGATACCGGGCTGTATCCTTCCTTTCATCAGAGGCTCGAAGTTATTTTTCCTGCCCACTTTCTGCATTTTGTTCACCCATGGTGTGCACCATGCCCACATCACGCGACGGCCATCGGGAGTCAGGAGGGATTCCGGGGCGAAGAAATCCCATCTGGCCCAATTCATCATGGCATGATGAAACGGGAGATACCGCCCGTCTTTGAAGTCGCCCAGGTAATAGCGGCAGCCCAATCCGTGGCTGATGCACAGCAGCATCCACTTATCGCCAATCGGGAACATGTTGGCGCAGGAAGTGTCTTCCCCCTTCGCGACTCCCAGGTCTTTCGGGAAATCGGGATGGAAGAGCTCGCCTTGAAACTCCCAGCTCTCGAGGTCTTTGGATTTCGACACAGTCGGATTAGAGCCGCCCCCGAGAGAGTAATACGCATCGCCTCTCAGCCAGCAATCGGGATCCCAATGACGCATCTTCGGCTCTTTACCGTCCGCGGTCTGAGGCTCGACTGCCATCGCATCGGACCACTTTTCCAATTGGTCATCCTGCGCGAAGGCAATCTGGTTTCTGCCTGATCCCTGTCCGTGATAAATGATGGCCGGTTTACCTTCCCTGGTCAGGAACGCGGTGCCACTGAACATTCCGTGACCGGTCGCCGGCGGAGTGAGCGAGGTCGGATGCCATTGCCAATGGACCATATCCTTGCTCGATACATGAGCGAAGGAGTGGCCCTGGTTCTGGAAGATGTAGTGCAGGTGATAACGCCCCTTGTAGTGAATCGCACAATTGGGATCGGCCGGAATCGCCCTGTCAGGGCCTGGGTGAGCAAGGTGGTAGGTCAGCCAGGTTTCCGGCAACGGATTCGGTATCTCAGGCCTCATTGGTTTGTATGGTTTGGTGGCTCGTTTTTCGACTCTTGCGGACACGAAAGCGGCTCCCATTTTCAAATGGAGTTTGCCGTCCGCCAGCTTAGCGCCGTTTTCGAGGCTGTTGAACGAGTATTGGCCGGTGCGCTCGGCAGGTTTGTCTCCCTCAAAATCCCACCAGGCGTAGGGCTTGATGGCTGATGCCTCGTTCGGGACGAGCGACTTGATCTCTTTCACACTGAGCGCCCGGCCATAGATGCGCGCATCTTCAATAGAGCCCACAATGCTGCCATTGCCGCCAATATGCCGTAATCCAAATATTGCGAAGTTCTCTTTGCTGTTGAGCAAGTCGATATTCTTCGCCGTGTATGAAACGTAGTTCTCGCCGTTGCGATAAATCGAGATCTGATCTCCTTCGTAGACGATGGCCATCTGCACCATTGTGTTCCTGTCAGCCTTCTCGACAGGATTCCTGTTCTGATTCCTTTCCGTGCGGGAGAATCCATCGCTTCCAGCCATCCATCTGCGGTACGCACGCTCAGCAAAGATGATCCCATCGAATCTGTGGCCCTGCTGGATGGTGAGCACGGTGCCGGCCCTTGCATGCTTGTTTGCAATCGTCACCCAGGAAACCAGGGTCTTATCCGTGTTCTCGGCGACAACAGTGCCGGCCATCAGGAAGAAGCTGATCGGCCAGAATCGAGAGCTCGTGGCTTTCATTTGGTTGTCTCATGCAGGAGCGGGGCGCCACCATTACTTGCCCGGATCAGGAAATGCATCGACGGTCTGGACGGCCTTCTTATTACCGACAATCTTTGCCGGGCCGCCGAGCTTGCAGCCTTCCACGAGGACCTTCGCTTTTTCGACCTCGACGTTGATGTTGGATTCAGAATTCGGTTTGTCGATGCCGATGCGGCAGTTCTTCAGAGTCACGTGAGTTGTCTTGTCTGCATTGCCGGTCAGCTTCTCCAGGCGGACGCCGACTCGGCCGCCGTTGATGGTTTCGTTTCGGAAGGTGGCTTCCTGGTGATTGAAGATTACGCTGATTCCGATGCCGTTATCGGTGTAACGATTGCCGGAGATATCGGTGAGGTTGCCGCCCCTCCCGCGGGTGTCGAAGCCGATTTCGTTTTCGATGAACTGGTTGTTGGTGATCCATGCCTTTGTGTAGCCGCCGCCGCGGATATCGAGCCCGCGCCCGTTCTTGCGGAAAGTGTTTTCAGTGATGCGCAGCTTTTCGATCCAGTAGCTGGTGACGATTCCCGTCTGGCAGTCGTGGAAGACATTGTTCGAGATGCGGGCGGGCGGCATGTTCTGTCCGGGCTGTTTGCTGACCACTATCCCGGCGATGCAGTGGTGGAACTCGCAGTTCTCGACAGTGAATCCCAGTTCGTCACTTGCCCATGCGAGTCCGACGCGGCAGATGTCATCCCAAGGTTGATTGAATTTATCCAACTTGCCGCCGCCGAGGTATGAGAGCTCGGCATTCTTGAATGAGGCCCGCCCGCCTTTCTCGATGAGGATGTAACCGTTGTGGACGCCGTCTTCGCGCAGCGCGCTAATGCGGCACGTTGAAGCCGTTGGAGTGACGGCCTCAGCCGTTGTCTTCTCCGAAACATCTGAAGGCGCTCTGACTCCGGCCACCTTCAATTCGGCTTCAGCCTTCACGGTCAATCCGAAATCGCCTGACCATTTGCAGTCGAAAAGAAGTGAGCCTCCGATCAGATTCAATTGTCCGCCTCCGGCGACCACAACATCGCCGTGAGGCGCAAGAATGACATTTTCTCGGGCGAGCATAAGTCCGCCTTCCACCAGAATGGATCGGCAGGTTCGCTTGCGGGCCTGCACATCGATTACGACCTTGCTTCCCGCGGGGATGATTATGTCGTGGTCAGGCTCCGGCACTTTTCCTCCTTCCCACGTTGCCCCATCCGACCAGTTGCCGCCGGTCTTTGTTGCCTTCACGGTTCCCTTCGATTTCGTACCGATGCCTGCCCGCACGGGGAGTTCCATGTAAGGCAGAAATTTCCCTGCAGCCTGCATCGACCATCCGTAACCAACAGGCGAGCCCTTGGCGTTTTCGTCCTTGTATTGTGCAAGTGGAGAGTACACGAAGCCAAAGTTCATTCTCCAGATTCCTTTCAAAGTACCGAGAGCTACTTCGGCACCCGCAACATCCCCGGCGAACAGCCAGGCTTCAATTTTCCCTTTACAGAGCTCGGCGAGTGGTGGCTGCGGTTGGGACTCGTCCACGATCTCCGTGGTCAGGTATTCACGGGCAAAGCGTTCATCTCCGAGCTGGCTGTAGCAGCGGCGATACGCGGTGATGGCGCGGCCGCCCGGACCCTGGTAGAGCCGCATGGTCTCCCAGGAATCGAGCGCGTAATCCAGCAGCTCCGGGTCGTGAAAGTGAAGGTAGGATTCGAAGGCGTTTCGGCCGGGCATCGAAAAATCGCGGTGTGAGTTCGAGCCCAACTCGTGCATATCACGGCGAAGGTTGGTGCGGCGAAACTCTTCAGCCATGTCCAGACCGCGGCGGTTGCCGGTGATGTAGTAGAAAAGCAGCGCGTCCTCGATGGTTGTGTGGTGGTGGGAAAGGCCACCGTTCCAGTGCTGGCTGTCGTGGCGGTGCTGCACGCCGGGGATGTATTGATAGCGATCAACGTAACCGCCCGGAACACGCTCCGGCATCTGATAATCGGAATGGCAGGTGTCCACATCGATGAGGTGGAGCTGGCGGGATTCCATAAAACGGAAATGACCGGGGTCACCGCGGCGCAGGAACAATTGCCACACGTACGACATGTTCGGATCGTAGGTGGTCTCGTTGTTGACGCAGCGGCGGTAGGTGCTCATCCATTCCAGTTTGTCGCGATCCCAGCGGTGCCAAAAGTCGCCGTAATCAAAGAGCCCAAACCACTTGTAGCTGGCCTGCTGCAGTTCCATGCCGGCGAGTGTGTTCTCGAGAGCGACCTCCTCATCAGGGTAGTTCTTCGGGTCGTAAGGCCGCATGGGCCCGACCACGTCGGTCAGATTCGTCCATTGCGGATCGGCGATGAGAGTAAGCGGCGTATCGAGCCGCCTGGCGGAGTCTGCGAGCCCCGCCGAATCACCAGGCCCGTGCGGAACGACGAAAATCCGGCGCGTCTTGGCGAGTCCCCGTGCATCACTGCCGGGCCAGTTCTCCGAAATATTTCCGAGATCAAGAGGCTGGTCGTCCGGCCAGATCGACACTCGTACTCCGTCTTTGTCTGCCTCGACCGCGCCTGGAAATTCCTGCCACATGTTGCGGAGGAAGATCATCGTGCCTGCCCGCGCGCCGGCGGTATCGACCCAGCCCAAAGGCCGGCCTTTCAGCTTCTCCTGTTTGCCGTCCAGCGATATCTGAAAATCGTCACTGTTAAGGCTGTAAATCTGTGCTGACTGCTTTGCTGTGCGGGAGCCGTTGGGGCCAGGCACCGTGAAACTTCCACCGCGGGCAGGCCAATCCATGAAGATGCCGTCCAGCAGGTAGAGTGAAGGGTCTTGCTCGAATACGAAAGTGTGGTCGATTTGCAGATATGGCTCGCCTTTGCGAGCAGTAAGCCGCAGACGAAAGGACTTCATCGAATGCTCGCCGCGGCTGTAAATTCCGTCCAGCCGAACAACGGTTCGTTGCGTGCCGTTCTCCTCGATGGTGATGTCTGCATCCTTCGCTTCGAGCAATCCGCTCAGCGCATCCTTGCTGGCCAGGCCTTCGAGCGCGGCGGCCGACGGATTAACCACCCGAAGCTCGACGGGCTTCCAGATTCCGCCTGCGCCCGCGCTGTCGTCGACGCTCACCGCCAGGAGGTTGCTGCCGGCCTTCACCGCTTTGGAGATATCGATATCGAACGGCGTAATCCATGCCTTGTTACGCTCCGTATTTTCATTGCCGCCACAATCGATGTCGTTCACGTAAATGTGTGCCCATTCATCGCAGGCGCCGAAATGCAGGAGGAGCTTCTGGCCGACCACCGCCTTCGGCACATCGAGCTTCAGTCGATACCAGCCCGTGCCGTCCGCATCAAAGCCCTGCTTCTCCCAGAAGGTCTCCGTCTGAATGGGCGCCCATTTTGTGTCGTCGTGGCCTGCGGCAAACCAGCGCTCCTTGACGCCGGCCTTCTGCGGGTCGAGCTTGAAACGCCAGCCTTCGCGGGGCAGCTTCATCAGCGTCACTCCGCCCGGATTCGCGGCACGAGCCTTCATCATCTTGACTCCCTTTCGATTGAGGAGCTGTAACGAGAGCCCAAGCTTGCCATCCGCGCAGGTTTGCCATTTGCCGTCGAGCAGAGATGAGGCTCGGACATTCAGGTTCTTATCCAGGTCGAGTCGTAGCGCTCCCGTATCGACATGCACCGATGAGATTTTGCCGTCCTCACCCGCGGAAGGAGTGGCCAGTTTTGGAGTGTCAGTGCGAGAAACTGCTTCACCGAATTCAAGAAAATATTTCTGAGCAGGC
>JASLXP010000146.1 GCA_030740295.1 Planctomycetota bacterium | reverse complement strand
GGTCGAAGTTGACGCTGTCGGTGACTTCCGCGCCAAACTTCCTGATGATGCTGGCCTGCCGCGCGTGCGCGTACTGCAGGTAAGGGCCGTTCAGGCCGCCCTCAAGATCGAGGACTACATCCCAGTCAAACTTCAGATCCTTTTGCCGGGTGGTGCTCAGGATGCCAAAGACGACCCCCGCGATGCCGATGGATTCAGCTACTTCTTCCTTACTGGTTTCAAAGACCATTTTCTTTTTGCTCTGTTCTATTTTTTCAAGCGCGACCTCAGCAGCGCGGTCAAGGACGTCATCGAGCAGTTCGAGATTTCCTGTGCGGGTGCTGCTCTTTTCGTAGCTGTCTCCGGCCTTGAAGAGCACCAAACCGAAATCGATGTGGCGGCATTTTTGCCACACGTCGTCGCCGAGGAGCTCCAGCACCTTGAACAACTGTTGAAAGTGCAGCCGCTGGTCTGCGCCGACCACGTAGAGATTCTTGTCAAAGTTGTATTCAGTTTTTCTGAATTCGATCGCCGCAAGATCGCGCGTGGCGTACAGCGTTGCCTCGTCGCTCTTCTTCAGAATGCATGGAGGCATGTTGTAATCTTCGAGATCGACGACCAGCGCGTCGCGACTGATCTTTGAGAGACCGGCGCCTTCAATACGCTCGAGGACTGAATCCATCTTGTCGTTGTAAAAGCTCTCGCCCGCGAATGAATCGAAATGCACATCCAGGCGTTCATAGACGCGTTCGAATTCCCTGAGGCTGACCTCCCGGAAACGATTCCAGTACTTGCTGGCCACTTCATCGCCCTGCTCCAGCTTGAGAAACCACTCACGGGCTTCGGCGGCCATGGTCTCGTCTTCGGCCATTTCACGGCTGTAGCGTTGGTACAGCTCGACCAGGTCATTCACCGTGAAATCTTCTGGTATGGAATCGCCCCAACGCATGTAGGCGGAGAGCATCACGCCAAACTGCGTGCCCCAGTCGCCGAGATGATTGACGCCGACGACGTTGTAACCGAGTGCCTTGAACGACCGATAGATGCTGTTGCCGATCATGGTCGAGCACAGGTGATGCACACCGAGGGGCTTGGCGATATTAGGTGAAGAAAAATCGATAGTGATCGTCTTTCCATTGCCGGCGTCGCTGCTGCCGTAGTCTTCGCCCTGCTGGTGGATCTTGCGCAGCACGTGTTCCATGAATGCCCGGCGATTGAGGAAGATATTCAGATAAGGGCCCGTGGCCTCGGCCCGCTCAACATGCCCATCCGGGACGAATCTCCCGGCAAGCTCCGACGCGATCTCGGCCGGATTCTTCTTGAGTTTTTTAGCCAGAATGAAACAGGGAAGTGAATAATCCCCCACGCGGGCATCCGCGGGTCCCTGGAGGATCTTGTTGATTTCGTCGGACTCCATCTCGGTCAGTTGAGAAAGCTGGCTGAGAATGGATGAGTGGAAAGGGTTGTTCATGTTCGATTGGTGTTTGTCATTTGCCGCAGATTCAGCCCATGAAAGGTGCGAAATCTTAGGTGGAGTTGCAGCGAATTCAATGAATGGCGCAGAGGGGTGCCTCGTTGAAGCTCAACCTTCTTTCCCTACGATCCAAGCGAGTTTAATTCTGAGACTTGTGAACAGGAGAAACATGTGCGTTACGTGATGCTGACGATTGCCCTCAGCCTTCTCACCCATGTGAGCGTGGCGCAGGAGGAGGTACCCGCCGAAAAGCCGAAACTGGAAGCTCCGGCAACGAAGCAGAACCGCATCGAGGATGTTCAGGCTGATGAGATAGAGGTCAAATCCAAAGAGAATGTGACCTTGCTGGAACTGCGCGGCAAGGTGCAGATCATCGGCACGGAATTCCGGATGCGCTGCGCGTATGCAGAGGCTGAACAGAACCAGAAGGGCGAATTCAAGATGGGCTTTGCCACGGGAAACGTCCGCATCTTTCTGCCGGACGCGCTGCTGATCGGTGACCGCCTCGATTACGATGACAAGGAGAAGCTGGTCTACCTCACCGGCAAGGACGAACAGCCCAAAACCTATCGAGACGGCAAAGTGATCCGGGCAGACAAGATTATCTATAACATGGACGCGCCGAAGCCAAAAAACGGCGACCGCCCCATCAACGTGAAATTCAAAGGCAAGGCGTCAGTCAAGGATGCCAAGATGCCTGCGGAGCACGCGGAGGTCTTTCCGCCGGTGAAGAAGAAAGTTGAGAAAAAGCCTGAATGAAAGGCGCACGAGGATGGAAGTGAGGGAACTCGTGTGCGGTTACCAGCCCTTCCCTGACGAGACCAATTACTACTTCCTCACGTCGAAACAGATCAGCTTTTTTTCGTCTCGAGTGTAGAGGAACCCGTTGGCCAGGATTGGCGGGGTGTAGCAAGGATAACTCAGTATCGTCGGCGTTCGTGAAATCTCCCTGTATGCCTCGGGCGAAGCCTTTGCGAGGACCAGCTTGCCGCGCTCGGTCAGGATGAAGAATTTGCCATCGGCGACGATCATGGTGGCGCGTCCGAGCTCTTCATCGACCTGCCACTTGAGCTTGCCGCTTTTGAAATCGATGCAGCGGAAGTTTGCCTCCGATTCGTGGCGGCCATCGACCCCGTAAAGATGGCCGTCAATATAGATGCTGGTGCCCCAGTGGTTGGACATCTGTAAGCCGCGGTAAATCTCTTCCACTCCGTCATCCTTCATTCGCAGTAATGCGCAACCGGTCTGGTAGGCGGCGGAGAGAAAGACCAGGTCATCCACGATGATGGGTGTGGCGCCGTTAACGGATTCGTATTTACGGGAGCGGAAGAAATACGTGGAGTGCACCTTGCCGGTGGCGACTTCAGTGATGACAAGACCTTTGCGTGTCAGGAAGAATCCGTATCGCTTTCCTTTGACCGTAGCCACAGCGGGAGTGCAATAGCTGGCGCCATCGTCTGTTGTGGCCCAGACGGTTTTTCCGGTCAGTCTGTCGAAGGCCGCGACCCCGGCCCCATCAGGTCCGCCGACGTTCACCAGGAGCAGGTTGCCTTCCAGCACGGGCGACGCGCCGACGCCGAAGAAGTTCTGCTTGACTTTGTATTCCCTGTTGATCGAACGCTTCCAGATCTGCTTCCCGGTCTGCCTGTCGAGGCAGTGCAACTCTCCCCCGGCGCCGAGGGTGTAGACCTCTTTTTCGGTGATGATCGGGCTGCAGCGCGGTCCGCTGTTGTATCCGTACATATCTCGATACCGGGTTGGATATTTGAATCGCCATCTGAGCTTGCCGGTTTTGGTATCGAGGCAATCAACGATCTCTTCAGATCCAATCCGATGGGGAACGATCAGGTCTGTCCCCTTTGCTGCCGGTGGCGAGAACGAATCACCCAGACGGATGCGCCAGATCTCTCGTGGCCCCTCTGCAGGCCAGGAATCCGCAAGCCCGGTCTCTTTCGAAATGGAATTCATCTCCGGCCCGAGATACATGGGCCAATCGTCCGCGAGCGCGCGCCTCGAAGTCTGTAAACCAATCAGGAGCACGAACAGAGTTTTCAAAGCTACGTAAATTCGGCTCACAGCTCCGGCAGCTTCGTGTTGGGCGGGATCAGATCCACATCTTCCGGCTTCACCTGTGGAGCATCACCGTTGTTACCTCCTGCTTCCTTGAGTTTGCGAAGCCGTTTCTGAAGTTGAGGCTCTCGCAGATACTCCACATGCGCGTCCGCAAATAATACGACTCGCCTCCCTCGAACGGGATGGGCAGTCGCGCATACCGGTGTCTGCGACTGATTGATCTTGTGGAGATCCAGTCCTTTTCCGTAATACACGAACGGTTGGCCTCGTTCATCGCGCAGGATCTGTTTGCCATGGATAAACTCTTTCAGACCGTCAAGAGTGTCCGGAAGTTTTCGATGCGCGTCGCGGTACATGTGCAGTGCCACGCCGATCTGACGGAGTTTATTCATGGTGGCCGTGCGGTGTGCCCTGGCTCGAGTTTTGTGCATAAATCGCACGATGAGCCCCGCTGCAAGTCCAATATTCGCGGGACTCAGAATGCCGCCGACAGGGAAGGTGCCGTTTTCCTCAATGTAGAAACCATCTTCGTCGTGTTTTGAATAAGTGAGAGTGCGTTCCATGTGCGGAACCACCGATGAGGCCCGGGGAAGCAGCGAAGGATCGAGTTTGAGCCCTTTGCGCTGAGCATCGCGGCAGGCAAGGGTCCAGATGGGATAGAGCAGCGGGTAGAGCTTTTCGAGGAGCGGTTTCATTTCGATCCTCGACAAATAGGAAATGTTTCTTTCACGATTGAACAGGCCGGTCATCTCCGCGGCATTGAGCAGATGGTCAGCACTGCCATCCAGCACACGATCAATGTGAGCCTTCACCATCTGGGGGTAAGCGGCCAGCACAAGTGTTTTCTGTGTGAGAGCCCACGAGGGGCTGACTGGCATCTCTTCACGAATCGGGCTGATGAAGTAAATTGTGTGCCCGCGATAGGTCTGACGATTCAGAGCTACCTTTCCATGATCCATGAATTCGGTATCGAGCTGCCGGGCGACCGATTCGGCCACTCTGATGAGCGCTTGTTGGTCCTTGATCCCCACAGTCGCGGTCAGGCCGCTTACGATCAGTCCGCCATCGGAGGGGGCGTTGTGGAGGGTCCAAGTGGTGCCTACGTGCTTCATAAGATCATTCACCAGGTGGAAACCGAGATCTTTCTCCGCTTCCGCTATGCCTTTCTGCATTCCCGCCAGGGCTCGAGGATCAAGATTACCGACGTTCTGAGTCACCCATTCCCACAACTGATAAAGGCTGAAGCTGGCCGCGACACAAACATCGGAATCGGCGGGGATGTGGGCGAGAGCATCAGGCTGGAGTGAACTTCGCCCTATCTCCCCCAGGAGTCCACCGAACTCACGGACGGGCCTGACGAGCACTTTGCTTTTGATGCCGCGCTTATCGAGCCCCACAATCGAATCCACGCTGCGTATGGTGTTCAAACCGCTGAAAGCAAAGATCTGGTTGCCCCGCTGCCCGGCCGCGCCGCCGACGGTTTCGAGCAGGTTTTCCACGTCGAGATGAAACATCATTGATGGCCGCTCGACCGGCATTCGTTGTTTCAAGCCGGCGACTTTGCGATTAACGGGCACCTCCGCGCGAGTGAGCCTCCTGGTGATGAGGTCCGGCATCTCCGCACCGAAAGCCATCACCATGTATTTGCCCACGCGACTCCAGGATACCGGCGGCGCCTGCGGCGGCAGCGGAAGGAAGCGAAACCCCGTCGAGCCCTCCACTTCTCGCCTGACCGGATGCTCCTGCCTGGTGAGAGTGAAGAAAATCTGATGCATCATCTTCTCAGCCTCCTCCGCTCCATCGCCGGCATTCACCACCAGGCCGCCCCGGATGGTTGGCATCGGAGGCCCCATGCTGATCTGATCGACGAACAGGACCGTCGGCCTGGTGAACATCCCCCGTACCAGCCACGTCAGCGCTTCGGCCACGGGCAGCATGGCGGGATTCCGGCCGGCGTCGCGCTTTGCTGAACTTGATATCTCCTCGATCAGTCGTTGTACCAGGGCTCGGATCTCCGGCTCGGCGATGAGCTGTTCCGTCTGATTTGTGCTCTGCCCGTCTGGCTCCGCGCAGCCGGACAAGCTGAGGAACATCAGGCAATTCTCATCCGCGACGGAAATCAGACGAGTGTCCTCCGGGAGCGGCGGCAAAGAGAGCGGCGGGGTAAGGCCACCACCAAGCAAAAGGGCGAACACGAACGGTATTCCAATGGCTGTTTCCACAAGGTCCTCCTATCAGGTTAAGGGCTCATCATTCTTTTCATTTTTTTCACCCAGATCTCAACATCCTCCGGATAAGTCACTCCGACAATTTTCCAGTCACCTTCTTCCTTCTTGAGATTGAAAATCATCATCCCCGTTCCTTCATCATTATGTTCGCCAGCCACCACCTGTTGCGCCTGCGTCAAGACTTTCGCCGCAAAGTTCATTTCACATTCTGCGGTATCACCATCAATGTCAATATTCTTCCTCGAGATGCTGACCATGACCGATTTGGTGATCCGATTGAAGACCAGCAGCAGTTCCGAGGCAGCTTTCCAATCGTTGCCCAGATTGTCTCTAAACTGCCGTGAGAGGTGCGGCATCACCTGCCGTGACCTCCGCGCCTCCAGCCCTTCTTCGAGCTCGGAAAACATCTCCATGATCTTGGCTTCTTCAGGCACGAGGAACTGCTCGTATGCAATCCACGCGATAAAGATGAATCCCGACAGCAGGATAATCTTATGAGCGGAGCCAATCTTCGTCATACGCCAAGATTAATGGGCTTTAAGGAACTACTGATCGTGAATGTTCAGGCTACCACAACGAGCACAGTAGAGACAAGGGAAAAGGGGGAATCGGGATGGAGGAGAGGGCGCAGGGGGTGCCGCTCCGCGAGGGATTTGAACTGCCATCTGGACATTCATGCAACATGTGGTATTCCATCAGCATGAAGCGCGTTTACCTCTCGGCTGTGTTTATGCTTGCAGTTGTCCTTGCCTACGCCGGAGGAGGTGAGGAGATCGAATCCAAGATCACTGCCGGCAAGAAGGCACTGAAATCGGGAAAGAGAGCCGACGCAGAGGCGCTGTTCCAGGACGCTGTTTTTCTGGGGCCCAAAGATCCGCGTGGATATCAGTTACTCGCCGAACTCCTGCTTGAGAGAAAAGCCGTTGACGGCGTTCTTCAGCTCAGTGAACAGATGTGGCGTCAACTCCCAGACTCACATCTGCCAGGCTTCTTTTCTGGCCTGGCCTGGCAGGCGAAAGGAGAGACCAGCAAAGCGATTCGTTCTCTTGAGCAGAGCGTAGAGAAGTATCCCAGACACGCTGAATCGTGGCGTGCCCTCGGCAATCTCTACGAGGCGAATGGCAGTCCTGTCGAAAAAACGACATTGGCCCTTACGAAGTATCTCGAGGAGTCAGACCGTCGGGACGATGACTTCTATCAGATAGGGAGAAAGCTCCGCAAACTTCGTCCGCAGTTGCTCTCGTGGCGTCAGAGCAGAGAAGAGTTTCAGAGCACGTATGGCCGCGCGCTCATCAGGGCTGGCCTTGCGGACCACCCAAATGGTTCTGATGGGGAAGAAGAAGCCGAGGTCCGGCGCGTCTCTCAGCAAGAGGCCATGACTGAGCATCTTCACCTCGAAACTGAGCGCGTCCTGCTTGTCCGAGACGCGTTGGAACTGTTGCCGAGCCAACTGGATTCAGAATTCTCATCTCCCAAAACCACGGACACGGACCTCATCCGCCGTATTCTGAATTTTTATCTCGACAAAGCCTGGAGTAAATCAACGCCACCTGAGCTCCGTCCGATGGTTTACGAAGACGCCCTTAAGTTCTGTCAAAGGGTAAAGAGGCTGGACATTCAGAATCCGGCTTTGCGCCGCTCCCTCGGGCTGACCACTGCTCTTGCGCTTTACCTTTCGAAAGCCTATCCGCTGGCGCATGAAGTCTTCTCGAGAGTTGAAGCGCAGTCGGATCAAGAGCCAGAAAAACGTGAACATCTGCTCGAAGAGAGAATCGAGCGTTCGCTGAAAACTCTTATGACAACCAGAGGGTTTCACCGCATAAGGGCCCTCGAAACGACCACAATTGCAGATGTCACTTTCCGGCAGTTCAGGCTGGAGGGCGAGATTGACAGCCGCCAGGCATGGGAGGAGGAGACTTGGATTGAAGTCCTTCCCGATTCCGGGCTGGGGCGCATTTTCGCATTGGTCT